>JANXWE010000277.1 GCA_025351325.1 Fimbriiglobus sp. | reverse complement strand
GGGGTGTGATCCCCGGGTGACTGTTCGGGCTCCGCGGCGGAAGAAACGGCGGGGGTTCACACTCTCCGACGGCCTCGCAGGCCCGAGGGGGATCGAACTCACCCACCGTGATTCCAACTGCACTGGTAAGATACCAGGGGGCCGGGGGGTGAGGTCTGACTTGCGAATTTTCATCACGTTCCGGAAGGCCGGTACTGCCAGAAACAGTTGTCGTACCTACGACTTCCTATCCTGACTTCATGCTCATACTCCGCCGCCGTTGTTTCGCCGAAGCGCTCGGTACTTTCATCATGGTCTTCGCCGGTTGCGGGGCCATCGTGGTGCAATCGGCCACCGGCGCGCTCACGCACCCCGGCGTCGCACTCACTTGGGGTCTGGTGGTGTTGGCGTTGGTGTACACCCTCGGGGACAAATCGGGGGCAAATATGAACCCCGCCGTCACACTCGGCTTGGCACTCGCGGGCCGGTTCCCGTGGGCAGAAGTTCTGCCGTACATTGGGGCACAAGTGGTCGGGGCATTCGCCGCCAGTGGCCTGCTGCTGATTCTCTTCCCGGACGATGTCACACTCGGGGCCACGTTGCCGCGCGGTGCCGCCTGGCAGTCGTTCGTGCTGGAGGTGGTGCTCACGTGGTTCCTCATGCTCAGTGTGCTGTGTATCACCCGCGGCGCGGCGAACAAGGGGATCACCGTCGGCATCGTCGTCGGGGCGATCATCGGGCTGGAAGCGATGTTCGCCGGGCCGATCACCGGGGCGAGCATGAATCCGGCGCGGTCGCTGGCCCCGGCTGTCGTTTCCGGGTGCATCAGTGCCGTTTGGATCTACCTCGCGGCCCCAATTTTCGGCGCGGCGATCGCCGTGCCGATGTGCCGCGTGATTTGCGAACCGGGTTGTTGCGTCAGAACGGAAGGAGTTTCCCCATGAGTTTGCCGCGTTTGTTGTTCGTCTGCATCGAAAACTCCAACCGCAGCCAGATGGCGGAAGCGTTCGCCAAGATTCACGGTGTCGGCAAAGTCGAAGCGTTCAGCTCCGGTTCGAAGCCGAGCGGGAAGGTCAATCCCCGTGCTGTGCAGTTCATGGCCGAGTTGGGTTACGACTTGACGACGCACGAATCGAAGTCGCTCGAATCCTTCAACGGCACCGAGGTGGCCGTCGCTGTCACCATGGGGTGTGGCGATTATTGTCCGCTGGTGCAGGCGGCTCAGCGGGTCGATTGGAACATCCCCGATCCGAAAGACCTTCCGGACGACGAGTTCAGGAAAGTACGGGACTCGATCGAAGCGAAAGTGAAGGAATTGATCGCCGGGATTTGAGCGGTGCTTTCTGGCACAAACATCCAGAAAGCACCCGGGTCGCCATCATCACGTTTTGGAAGCGGTCACCGGTGCCGGCGGCTTCGTTGCGGGATGCCGACGAGCGGCAAACGGGTGGGCGGACATCGGCGTGTGATCATCCATACCGATGATCTCGAACGTCTTCCCGGCCGCGTGGAATTCCGCTTCGAGTTCGTGCAGCTTCTCCATGACGCTGTGATCGACGATCTTCGACCGCGACAGATCGACGACGATCTCTCGGTGCCCCGGGGCTTCCTTCAAGATGGCACTCCGCAGATTGATCCAGTTCCAGAACACCGCCGAGCTTCGCACGCTCAGCACCGCGCGTGGCCCGTCCCGCACCACGCGGACATCGCTGCTCAGCGGCTTGAAGTGCAAGAGCAAGAAGCCCGCTTCGAGGACGATGCCGACGGCGATGCCGATGAGCAAGTCGGTGGCCAAGGTGGCGAGGATCGTCCCGACGAAGACGACGAACTGATCCCGACCGACGCGGAACGCCCGGATGAACCCCGCCGGGGACGCCAGCCGGAAGCCGGTGTAGACGAGCATGGCCGCCAGCGCCGCTAAGGGGATGCGGTGGATTAGCCCTGGTAGCAATAGCACGAATGCGAGCAAGAAAACACCGTGATAGGCGTTCGCCATTCTCGTGCGGGCACCGTTGGTGATGTTCGCCGAACTGCGGACGATCTCGGAGATCATCGGCAGGCCGCCAATCAATGCTGCGAGCGTGTTGGCGAAGCCGATGGCAATCAAGTCGCGGTCGAAGTTGGTCTTACGCCGCCATGGGTCGAGCAACTCGATGGCCTTGGCCGACAACAGCGATTCGAGGCTACCGATGAGCGTGAAGAGCAAGAGGTACTTGAGGCCGGTGCCGGTGGCGAGACCGCGGAAATCGGGGAAGGCGAACGCCTCCGACGGATTGGAGAGGACATCGGGGATTGTCACCAGGAACTTCGGCCCGATCTTATATTCGCCGTCGGCGAGATCGCCATTGAAGTAATGTGCTGGGAACAGGTAAGAGTGTTCGTGTTCGAGGTCGAAGGCCGTGCCCATCCCAATGGCCACGATCAAAACCACGAGCTGAGCGGGCACCTTACGAACCCACTTGGTTTTGACGACTTGCAAGCCGAACAGGATCACGAGCGCTACTAGGCCGATGGCGGCGATCTCGGGGTTCATCTTCACCACTTTGCCGGGGAACGCCCAAATCAGTTCAAACGGGCCGGGTGCTTCGCCTCCGGGTGGTGCCGTGGGAGCCGCGACGCCGATGACGTCGTAAAGCTGCTTGACGATGATGACGATCCCGATGCTAGCCAGCATGCCGTGGACAGGTGTGAGCGGGAAGAAGTCGGCGAGCCGGCCGGCTTTGATGAGGCCGAACAGCATTTGGATCACCCCGGCGGCCACGCCGATCCCGAGGGCGAGTTTGTAACCGAGGAACGCGCGATCCGCGTCGGGAAGGTCGGCCCCGAAGTGTTTGCCCAGTTCGGACACGGCCCCCGCCACAATCACGATCAACCCGGCGGCTGGCCCTTTGATGGTCAACTCGGCGTTGCTGAGAAACGTGGTGACCAGTCCACCGATCACCGCGGTCCAAATCCCGGCGATGGGCGGAAAACCACTCGCCCGAGAAATGGCCAAGCAGAGGGGCATGGCGATGAGGAACACCAAAAATCCGGCGATGACATCGAATCGGAAGTTTCCGAAAACTCCGGGGCTGAGTACCGGCGGTGTCGTCGTCGAAAGTTGCGATGCCATCGTGAACCTCCCTTGGGAACGCCCAGTTGTTATGCAAGCGCGGTGCCAAGATCGATTCGCTAACAAAAAGTGCTTATATTGAGTCGATTTGCCCAGTTTACGGCCTGCCATCAATCATCGTGGTCGTCTTCCGACCAGACTGAATGCCCGATTTTGATGCCGAGTGCCCGAATTTTAGTCCGCAGGCTCCCCCGGGTGATCCCGAGAATTTTAGCCGCTTGCAACTGGTTGCCCTTGGTGTGTTTGAGCAACCGCACGAGCACTTCGCGCTCCATGCGTTCGAGCGACTCGGCAAATAAGGTCACGCTTCCGGACGCGATCCGCTCGTTCACAAAATGATCCCAATCGAACAAGGCACCTGGAGTGGTGATGACCGGCGTCGGGGTCGTCATTGTCCCGGTCAACAACGCGGGGAGATAATCGACGAGCAGTACCGTTCCGGTCATCCGGAGCAGGGCTTGCTTGATGACGCTTTGCAACTCGCGGACGTTGCCGGGCCACGTGTAAGATCGGAACGCATCGAGCACCTCGGGTGTGAGTTCCTTGACCGGCTTGTTCAACTCTTGCGAGAACAGCCGGATGTAGTGCTCGACCAAGATCGCCACATCGTCGCCGCGTTCCCGAAGCGGCGGTAGGACGATGGAAAACACATTCAGTCGGAAATAGAGATCCTTTCGAAACCGACCCTCTTCGGAGAGGGCTTCGAGGTTCGCATTCGTGGCCGCGATCAGCCGGACGTCGGTCTGGATCGTCTCGGTGCCGCCGACGCGCTCGAAGCGTTGCTCTTGGATGAGCCGCAAGATTTTGGCCTGCGTCAGCGCGCTCATGTCGCCGATCTCGTCGAGGAAGATCGTCCCGCCATGGCACTGTTCGAACTTGCCGATCCGCTTGCGATCCGCCCCCGTGAAGGCCCCTTTTTCGTGGCCGAACAGCTCGCTCTCGAGAAGGTTTTCCGGGATGGCGGCGCAGTTGATGGCCAGAAACGGTTTCTGCGATCGGTGGCTGTGCTGGTAGATCGCGCGGGCGATCAATTCCTTGCCGGTGCCGCTCTCCCCGAGGATCAACACGGTCACATCTTGCCCGGCGACGCGGCCGATCGCTTTGTACACCTCTTGCATCGCCGGGCAGCGGCCGAGGAGCAAGTCGCCACCGACGGGCGCTTCCTCCACCTCGGGCATCGCCGCAGGAGTCCGCATGGCGGCACTGGAGCGCAGGGCGCGGTCGAGGGTTTCGCGGAGCTGGGGCAGTTCCACCGGCTTGAGCAGGTACTCGAAGGCCCCTTCTTTGATGGCTTGGATCGCCAATTCGGTGGTTCCGTGCCCGGTGATCAGAATCACGGGGACCCGCGCGTCGAGGTCGCGCAGCCGGCGGAACGTTTCCAGCCCCGTGGCGTCCGGCAGGCGGACGTCGAGCACCACCACGTTCGGGCGGGCGCGGCGGAACTCGGCCACGGCTTCGGCGGCCGTGCTCGCGAACCGCAATTGCAAATCGTCTTTCTGCAACGCGTGCCGAAAGGCGTGCTGGATGCCCGGTTCGTCGTCGACGAGGAGGAGTTCAGGCACGGGCGGCTCCGGTGACGAGAATGGGAATGTTGACGAAGAAGCTCGCGCCACCGTCGGCGCGGTTGGCCGCCGCCAACGTACCGCCGTGCTCTTCGATAATTCGTTTCGAAATCACCAAGCCCAACCCCAAGCCGGAATCTTTGCTACTGGCGAACGGCTCGAACAAGCGCGGTAGCATCGCGGCGGAGATCCCTTGGCCCGTATCGGCCACTTCGATCTCGACCCGCTGGCGAACACGGCGCATCCGGATCGACAGCGTTCCCGTTTCCGGCATCGCGTCGAGGGCATTGAGCATGAGGTTCACAAAGACCTGATTCAGTTGCTCGCGGTCGGCCACGAGATCCACTTCGGTATCAGCGGATAACACCAGTTGGACGCGCTGTTTCTCGGAGCGCGGCCGGAGCAGTTCCAGGGTATCTTGGAGGAGTTTGCGAATCTCCATGGGTCGGCGTTCCATTTTCGGCGGGCGGGCGAATTCGAGAAACGTCCCGAGCGACTTTTCCATCCGGCGGACTTCGGATTCGATGATCCGCAAGTCGTCCGGGGCGAGTTCATGCCCGACTTCCAAACCGCTCTGAACGAGGAGTTTGATCGACGTCAGCGGGTTGCGGATCTCGTGGGCGACCCCCGCCGCCAATTGACCCACCGCCGCCAACCGCTCGGCCCAGCGAATCTCGCGCTTGCGCTGTTGCAGTTCTTTCACCACGGTGGCAATCCGATCCGTCAACACTTCGATGTCGGTGTGCAGCCGACTGGAATTCCCGTCGACCGTCACCACGACGTCCGCAGATTCCGGGCCGAGCAACCCGGCGGCATCCCGAATCCGAACTTGGAGGCTCCGGATGTTGCGGTTCACCGCGCCCGAGATTCCGAAGCCGAGCACGATCCCGGCCGTCGCTCCCAGCAGCACGATGCCCGCCATGCCCCAAGCCAATTCGGTCAGTTCGCGCTCGTGCTGCTGGGTCGTCGCTTCGATCCGGTCGCTGTTGAATTGCTTGAATTCGCGGCAGGGCCGCAGCACGTCCACTTCGAGTCGCAAGGCCGCTTCTCGGATCCCTTCCTCGTGTCCGGGCGAACCTTTTGGCGGCACGGCGCCGGACAATTTCAGGTAGCCCGCAAAGCCCGTTTCCAAGCGGTCGGCCAAGAGCTTCTCCGTGTCTTGGTCGGCGTAGTTGCGAATTTCGATCAACTGCAGAGCGGCGCGGGCGTGGAGTTTGGCGGTGTCTTCCACTCGGTCGCGGAGCAAGATCAGCAAGTCCGTCAAGCATTCATCCAATTCGATCGCCACCCGCCGACTTCCCAGATTCTCGCGCTGCAATTTGGCGACCGTCTTTTGCTGGCCGATCAGTGACGTGGCCGTCAAAACTGACAATACCAATAAACAAGCCGCGATCAGGGCGACCGGCAACAGAATTCGTGTTCGAAACCGCGTCAAGTTCGTTCTCCGTTCAGCCGGCTGGCCGGTAGGAAACCACCTTGGTCGCCATGGCTTCACTGATCCCGAGCCAAGAGGCACCGTCCACACTCATCCGGCATTTCCATTCCAAACGCTCACCGTGGTCGTCTTCGCTTCAACCGGATTCGGCCACGGCGTCAATTTCATGCAATCATGCGACTTTCGAGCCTTGGCACATGGCTTGCATAAATTAATATCCGTGCCTCGGTCGAAACCGCTGCGAGACGGACTGCGATGCTCAAACAACTTGCCGACCCGACCGACTCGCACAGTCCGGATTCGGGGAACCGGTTGGAGCATTTGCAGAAGGTTCTGGATCATGCCGCCCATCTGCTACCCGCCCAAGGGCCGATCTCGGTCTTCATCCACCACAATACGCTGCACGCCTTCGAACACCTACCGTTTTCCGAGGCGACGGAACGGGCGGCACGCGTCTTCGGTTGCGAACCGTACTTGACCGAAGCCCGTTTCCACAGCGAACTCGACGCGGGCCGGATCCGCCCGGACGACTTGCAGGAGGTGCTGCGCGGAGAGCTGGGCGACTCCGGACACAAGGCGGTGGCGACCGGAGTCACACGCTCCGACCTGCGCCTCGCCATGCTGCTCCTCACCCCGTGGGAGGGGACGCCGGCGGAACTGCGCTGGAAGGTCGCCGAAGATGGCGTCCCTCGGCACCACGCCGGGCTTTGGCAGCGGTGCGTCAGCGTCGTGCGGGCCTTGCCCTCCCCCACCGATGAACACGAATCGACGCGGCCACGCGACGCGATCGTCCGCGCCGGGGGAGCCGACCCCGACTTACTCGTCAAGGCGTTGCTGATCCGCTACTCGGCGGCGTTCATCGACCAAGGTGTCTCCCGTTTGGCCCCGCCGAACCAAGACGACGGCTACTTGCAATGCTTCTGCCAGTTGTACGCTCGCAATACCCCCCTCGAACTTTGGCACCGCGACCTCGTGCCGCTGTGCCAAGCCGCCTCGGCACAGGCACACACCCCGATCCAGAGCATTCTCGAATCACTCGAAGCAATTGGAATCGACGAAGGGCAGTGGGAAGAGTTCCTGTCGGCGACCCTGCTCGACCTGCGCGGGTGGGGCGGCATCCTCCACGAAGTGGAAGCTCGGCCCGACCGCGTTCACCATCCGATCCCGGCGGGGACATTCGTCGAATTCGTCGCCGTGCGGTTGCTGCTGGATCGGGCGGCCACGGCGTTCGTGGCCCGCGATGACCTCGGCTACGTCGGGCCACTGGCGGGTCTGCGAACCTGGCTCGCCGGGAAGCCGACCCCGGCCGAACCGTCGGAGGCGGAGGGCCGCGTTTACGAAGTGTACCAAGCCGCCCGGGCCTTGAAGCTCTCGGTCGAAGACATCTCGGTGTCCTTCGCACGCGAGGTCATGGCGTTTCCGTCGCTGAGGCGGCGGTGGATCTTCCAACTGGCTTACGAGCGCCGCTTCCGCGTTCGCACGCTGGATGCCTTGGCTCACCGGGTGACGCACCCGGTGCGTTCGCCGTCGGCCCCGCGCTTCCAAGTGGTGACCTGCCTCGACGAGCGCGAGGAATCGTTCCGCCGCCATCTCGAAGAGGTCGCCCCCGATTGCGAGACCTTCGGGGCGGCCGGCTTCTTCGGCGCCGTCATGTATTACCGGGGGGTAGCGGAAGCGCATTACAAGCCCCTCTGCCCGGTCGTCGTCCAGCCGAAACACTGGGTTCAAGAGCAGCCCGGCGAGGCATTCGAGGAGAGCGCCCGGCGGGCGCAGCAAGCGCGGCGGGCGCTGGGTCGCACGTCGCACCAGTTCCACCTCGGCACTCGCGGGTTCGCCCTCGGGGCCGTCATTACGGCCGGCTTCGGCGTCTTGGCCACCTTCCCACTGGTCGCCCGGGTTCTGTTTCCGGGCCTCACTGCCCTCGTCCGCCGCCGCGCCGGCTGGATCGTCCGGGCGCCCAAGAAGACGCGTCTTCTGCTCGAGCGAACCGACCCGGCACCCGGCCCGGAGGGCGGCGGTATCGGGTTCTCGGTCGACGAGATGACGGGCATCGCCGAGCGGCTGCTGCGCGACATCGGATTGACGCGGACGTTCGCCCGGTTGGTGTTCATCCTCGGGCACGGCTCGCACAGCATGAACAACCCGCACGAATCGGCCCACGATTGCGGGGCGTGCGGCGGGGCCGTGGGCGGCCCGAACGGGCGCGCGGGCGCCCAGATTTTGAACGACCCCCGCGTCCGAGCCGGGCTGGCCGCCCGAGGATTGACCGTGCCGGACGGCACGGTGTTCGTCGGCGGATTGCACAACACGAGCAACGAGTACGTCAAATTCGCCGACGCCGATCTCATTCCGGATTCGCACTGCGCCGAGTTCGAAGCGGCCCACCGCGAGATCGAACAAGCGGTCGACCGCAACGCCCACGAGCGGGCCCGCCGGTTCGACTCAGCCCCGCTGTCCATCACGCCGGCCTCGGCCCGGCAGCACATGGACGCCCGCGCCGAAGATTTGGCCCAGGTTCGGCCCGAATGGGGCCACGCGTCCAACGCGATTTGCATCGTCGGTCGCCGCGCACTGACGCGCGGATTGTACTTCGACCGCCGGGCCTTCTTGACGTCGTATGACCCGGCGGGGGACACACCCGATGCCGCCATCCTGGCCCGCACCCTGGGGGCCGTTTACCCTGTCTGCGCGGGGATCAACCTCGAGTACTACTTCTCGAACGTCGATCCGGCCGGCTACGGGGCCGGGACGAAACTGCCGCACAACATTACCGGGCTGATCGGCGTCATGGACGGTGCGGCCAGCGATCTCCGCACGGGGCTACCGTGGCAGATGACCGAGATCCACGAGCCGATCCGCCTGCTCCTCGTGATCGAAACGACCGTCGCGATTTTCAAAACGATCATGGCGGGCAACGCCGGCGCCGACGGGATGACCCGCAACGGCTGGGTTCAAGTCGCGTTGATCCACCCGACCACGGGGGCGATCGTCGTGTTCGAGAAGGGTGACTTCGTGCCCTTCGTCCCCGGCCCCGAACTCTTGCGTCGGGTGCATTCGTCGCTCGAGTGGTACGGTGGCAAACGGGGCTACCTCGAATTCGTCGAAGTGGCCCAAGTCGGAGGTGCCTTCTCATGAGCGACCTGATGTACTGGCTCGGGATCGTCACCGTCGCCAGCCCCACCGCGATGACGCTCATCCTCGGCGGAATTCTGTTTCTCGGCTTCAAGCCGGGTGAAGCGTTCACGCACCGCATCTTGCAAATCGGCGTCGTCGCCGGCTTGCTCGCGGCCGTCGGCATGTTCCTCGGGATGCAGATCACCGGCGTTTACGAAGTCCGGATCGACCTCGGCGAGTGGGTCTATATCCCGCCGCATTACCACTTCCAAATCGAGTTGCTGTTCGACCGCTTGTCGATCCCGTTTTGCATCCTGTCGTTCGTCCTCTGCGGCACGATCGCCGCGTTCGCCCAGCGCTACTTGCACCGCGAACGGGGCTACCAGCGGTTCTTCATGCTCTACTCGATCTTCACCCTCGGCATGATCACCGCCGGGGTCGCGGGTACCGTCGAAACGCTCTTCACCGGGTGGGAACTCGTCGGCGTCTCGTCAGTGTTGCTCATCGGTTTCTACAACGAACGTCCGGCTCCCGTTCGCAACGGTTTCCGAGTCTGGGTGATCTACCGCGTCTCCGATGCGGCGCTGCTGCTGGCGGCGATCCTGACCCACCGCTTGACCGGCGAAGGGGACTTCCACAAACTCGTTGGGGACGGCGTCTGGCCGAACGGGGTCACCGGTTTGAGTTCGCGGAACGCCGCCATTATCGGTGGC
>JANXWE010000246.1 GCA_025351325.1 Fimbriiglobus sp. | reverse complement strand
GGGCGGCGGAGTACCGGACGATCCCGGCCTTGGAGAAGTATTTGGGCGAGGTGCTGGACTGCTTCTCGCCGGAGGAGTGCCGGAACTACTTCGCGAGCTGCGGTTATTCGTCCGCTACATCAGCGTGAGAACCGCTCTAATCACTGACCACTGCCTAACCACTACTTCTTAACAGCTGCGACCACCGCGATCGACCCCGTTTCGGAGATGAACAGCGTGTGGCCGGAATTTTTGTCGATGAAGACTTCGACCCCGTACCTGTTTGCTTTGGCGAACTCAGGCACGCCACCGGGACGGGCCTTCAGGCTCATCGCCGCTTTCCATTCCAGCCCTTGCTTCTCCTTGAGATCAGCCGGGGCCGGAGCAATGGCGATCGAACCGGTCTCGCTGATGTAAATGAGTCCGCCCGTGTTATCGTCTTTGAACACTTCAATGCCGAATTTCGGAGTTTTATCGGCGATGAAATCGGGTTCGTCGGCTTTGCGAACCCGGCAGGTCAATCCGTACAAGGCTTTCGGGGCTTTGACTTGATCGACATCGGGCGCCTTCGTCGGGGCCGGGCCGGTCGCCAGGAAACCGACTTCCGAGATGTACACGAGGCCGCCGGTGTTTTCGTCCTTGTAAACTTCCACACCGAATTTCTTCGTCTCTTTGCCGAAGGCATCTTCTTTCGGGCCACGCACTTTCAACAGCAATGCATGGTGCCAAACGGGGTTTTTGTCTTTTGCAGTCGCTGGCTGGCCCCCAAGGGCCAAGCCACCGGTCTGGGTGATGTAAATCAGTTTGCCCGACCCGGTGTCGAGGAAGACTTCCACACCGTACTTGGTGGTCTCTTTGGTGAATTTGTCTTCGTCGGCTTTGCGGGCGCGCATATCGTGGGCGAATTGCCACTCGGCGGTTTTGGTAGTACCCGCTTGCCCAGATTCGATGACGGACAGGTTGCCGGCTTGGGAAATCGCCAAGGTGGCCCCGCTCAGTGGCTCCTTGAACACTTCGACGCCGATCTTGGTCGCTTTGTCCCAGTCGGTGTCGCCTCCCTTGCGCACTTTCAAATCATGGGCATAGACCCAGACTGGTTTAGCCGCGGCGGGTTGTGCGAAGCCTGTGGATGCGAAGGCCGTTCCGGCCACGATAGAGAGCAAAAGCCGACACTTCATGGTGGGGATCTCGAGTGGAGCGAGGGACAAATTACCCAACTTGGGCATCCGATGGAGACGCTTCGGTTTCGTTAAGTTAACACCATCTGGTGCATCGCGAGGAGAAAATCCCCGCGATTGTCGGAATTCGTGATGAAACCCGCTTGACCCTACCGGAACCCCTGGCTATCAACCCGTCGCTTACACACAGTCTCTTTCGCAGACGGCCGACCTTGGGCCGTCACTCGAACGGAGCGACCGCCCTCGGCGGTTCGCATTTCGAGTCATCGTGAAGTCGGGTCGGGGGACCAGGCCCACGGGACTGGAGACGTGCCGGCATTCAAGTTGGTCTTCGCATTCGGAGGGGAACGGAGCCATGATGTCCCAGGCGAACAAATGGGGTTGGAAGGCATTGGCAACACGGATGTTGCTCACGCCCGTTTTGATGGCCGGCCCGTTCGCGGTACCGGTCCTCGCGCAAACCGCGACGAAGGTGCCCAGCGAGCCGGGGAAACCCCGCTTGACTGCGGGGGCACCGACGAAGCCCGTCGGCACGACCGACCCGAAAGAACTGCTCAAACTCGGCCGCAAGGCCCTCTCGGACGGTCGTTTTGACGACGCCCAAGATTTCGCCCGCCAAGCGGACGCGAACAATCCGCAAGGCCGCTGGGGCCTGCTCGGCGATACGCCCGAGTCGCTGCTCAAAGATTGCCAATCATCACGGGTCAAGGCCGATAAGGTCGAAGCCGAGAAGTTGGCGAAAGAAGCGAAGGATCTGTACAGCCGCCCCGCGAAAAACGAAGCGGATCGGGCTGTCTACTTGGATCAAGCCGCCGCCAAGATCGACCGCGCTTGCACCCTCGCGGGGCCAGCCGGTTTCATCGACGAACTCAATCCATTTGCCGAACGACCCGAAAGCCTCAAGCGGGAGATCGATTCCGCCCGCGGTAAGATTCGTCGTTCTGTGCCGGCTCCGACGGATGCCCGTGCCACGTATGCAACGACTTCGACCAAGCCGGCCACGGGTCTGCCGAAGCCAACTTTCGACGTCGCGATTCCCAAGCCATTGGAAGTCGCTCCGAACGTTGTGGTGAGTCGCCCTGTGACCACGAACAACCGCCCGGCCGCCATCAAGCTGATGGAAGAAGGCCGGACGTTGCTCGGGCAAGATTTGATCCTCGAAGCCAAGGCCAAGTTCGGCGACGCGAACAAGCTGAACGTCCCCTTCGCTTACAACGAAGAGAACCCGGATCGCGGTCTGCAAGACGTGGCATCGAAGGGTAAAGAGAAGATCGACTCGTTGGTTCGCAACGGGCAAGAATTCGCCGGTCGCAAAGAGATCGCCAAGGCCGAGGCCAGCTTCGAAGCGGCTCTCAAGCTAGCGGTCGGTCTCAACATGCGGCCGCGCGACATCGAACTGGAATTGGCGGCCCTCAAAGCCCCGAAAACTATCGTGGTCGCTTCGGCACAACTGCCGGATTCGCCCCCGCTGGGCCTCGACCTGAGCGTTCCGAACTCACCGAAAGTTCCGGAGAAGATCGAGCCGTTCACATTGCCCGACGCGCCGTCGTTGCCGGTGATTCCGGGTGAATCGAAGATCGAAGCACCGAAGCTCGAACTGCCGAAACTTGCCGCGCCGAGGATCGAAACACCGAAACTTCCCGAGTTGACCAAGCCGGTCGAATTGGCTCCGCCGAGCAGCCTGCCGGAACTGCCAAAGCTGCCGAGCGTGGACGTGAAGAAGCCGGCCGAACTCAAGCCGGTTGAGAAGAAACCAGCGGTGAACGCCGGTCGCAAGCTGATCGACGACGCCGTGACCGAACTAAAGAGCGGCCAAATTGAAACGGCCCGCAAACTCGCAGTTCAAGCCCACAACGGTGATTTCGGCGTGAAGGCCGAAGCCCAAGAGTTGCTGCGGGAAATCGACGCCGAGATGTACACGGCCAAGAAGAAGGAAGCCGCGGCATCCTTCAAAGCGGCCTCGGAGTCGTTCAACGCCAAGCAGTACGACAGTACGCGGAACGTCCTCGAACTGATCGACCCGGCGTTGTTGACGGTGGAACAAGCCAAGAGCCACGAGGCCATGTTGCGCATGACCATCGCGGCCATCGCCAAGGCCAAAGAGCCAGTCCCGGCTGCCGGTACCCCGTCGTTGACGACACTGGTTCCCAGCACGCCGACGCCGGGCGCCACCAACCTCGCCGATCAAGTGAAGGCCCTCTCCGACGTTGAGTTCCAACAGCTCCGCTCCGAAGGGTTGCAAGCCGAATCGCAGGCTCTGGAATCGTTCAAGAAAGGCGAGACCGACGTGGCCATCACGACGCTCACCGACTTCGTGAACAAGGTGAAGACCTCGAAGCTTTCCGCCGCCCGCCAGAACCTGCTCGCCTCGGCCGCGGAACGTCGCCTCGACACCTTCCGCATCATGAAGAAGCAGATGGACTTCTACACCCGGGAAGCCGGCGAGAAGCGCGAGCAGCGCGACCGCGTCGTCATGAAATCGGCCGCGGAACAGCAGAAGCAGGACGAGATCGCCAAACGGGTTCAGCAGGTCAACGGCTTGCTGAAAGCACAGAAGTACCGCGAAGCGGAAGCCTTGGCATTGCAAACGAAGCAGCTCGATCCGGAAAACCCGACCATCGCGTTGATCTACGAACTGGCCAAGAACAATCGTCGCGTCAACGACGCCAAGCAGTTGAAGTCGGACAAAGAAGAGATGGTGCTCGGTAGCCTCAATGACGCCGAACGCCAAGGGCCGTTGGTCACGTCCGAAAACCCGATCGCCATCGCCTTGAATCGGTCTCGCAGCAATACGTTACGCGGGGACGGGAATGAATTGTACATCAAGACCCGGACGGACAACGAACGCAAGATCGAAGTGAAGCTCGAAAGGCCGCTGACGCTGACGTTCGAGAACGCCACGCTGCGGGAGACGATCCGCAAGTTCGCCGACACCGCCGAAATGAACATCGTCACCGACGATGCGGCCCTCAGCGACATCGGCGTCGACCTCGACAAAGTGACGGTCAGCGAGTCGATCAAGCAGCCGATCTCGCTCCGGAACATCATGCAGTTGATCTTGGAGAAGTCGGGGCTGCAATACGTGGTCGAACACGACGTGGTTCGTGTGACCTCCATGAAGAAGGCCAAAGGCCGGTTGTACACGAAAGTGTTCTCGGTCATGGATCTGGTCATCCCGATCCCCGACTTCGCTCTGCCTGAGCACGCTTCGCTGGCCAAGGCACTCGAACGACAGCAGACGCCATCAATGCCTTGGATGGCGGATGTCAAAGGCACCAGCAGCATCAGCACCCCGCGCGGTGGCTTGAAAGACGGCCAGCTCGTCAGCGACAATGGCCCGTGGAAGAACCAGGCAGGATTCGGTCAAGGCAACGGCGTCCTCGACAACACAGCCAGTGCTTTGGCACCGGGAGCGTTCCTCGCCCCGACCAAAGCGAACCATTCCGAGCAGCTCAAGCGGCTCATCACGGGCATGGTTCGGCCGGGCACTTGGGAAGATGTCGGCGGCAACGGTAAGGTCACGTACTACGACATCGGCGGGGCGCTCGTCGTCAACCAGACGGCCGACGTCATCAAAGAAGTCCAAGACTTGCTCGAATCGCTCCGCCGGTTGCAAGACTTGTCGGTGGCGGTCGAAATCCGCGTGATCTCGCTCACGGAATCGTTCTTCGAGCGGATCGGCGTCGACTTCCAGATGAACATCAAAACCCACAACAGCACCAGCTTCGAGTCGGGCCTGACGACCGGGGCTTTCCGCCCGGAACCGTTTATCAACAATAACAATGGCAAAGGGACGGTCGGCTTCAACCCGGCCAGCGGGATCACCTCCGACTTGAACGTCCCGATCCGCCCGAACACCTACGGGTTCTCGGTGCCTCCATTCGGTGGCTATCCGGGCAACGGCAACGGCGGCCTGAACCTCGGCTTGGCGTTCCTCAACGACATCCAAGTGTTCATGTTCCTCGAAGCCTCCGCCGGCGACCGCCGCGTCAACGTCATGCAAGCTCCGAAGATCACGCTGTTCAACGGTCAGACCTCGACCGTGTCGGTGAGTGACTTGGCGTACTTCACGCTCGGCTTGCAGATCATCAACGTCGGTGGTCAGTTCGTCTACATCCCACAGAACACCCCGCTGCCGATCGGGCAAGGGGCCGGTCTCGGGGGTGGTCAAGGGGTGAGCGTCACGGTGCAAGCCGTCGTCTCCGCCGACCGCCGGTATGTGCGGTTGAACTTGGCTCCGCAGCTGTCGGCCCTCGCCAGTGCCACGGTGCCACTCTTCCCGGTCACGGCGTTCATCACGCCGGTGTTCGAGGGTGGTTCGCAAGGCCAGCCGATCCCGTTCACGCAGTTCTTCCAGCAGCCGTCGTTCACCAGCATCACCGTGCAAACCACGGTGGCCGTGCCGGACGGTGGTACCGTCTTGCTGGGCGGATTGAAGACGCTGGAAGAAGGCCGCAATGAATTCGGGCCACCCGTGGTGAGCCAAATTCCTTACCTGAACCGGTTGTTCCGCAACACCGGCATCGGTCGGGAAACCCGGCACATCATGATCATGGTGACCCCGCGGATCATCATCACGAGCGAAGAAGAGCAGATCCAAACCGGGGTGGGCTTGAACACCGCGGGGAATTGATCCGGAGAAGCAGTAATACCGAAGGCCCGGGGAATCTCCCCCGGGCCTTCGGCTTTTGACCCGGGATCACTTCGATCGAGTCGGAGTCGGGTACGGTGGCCGCTTCGAGTCGGCTTTCGGTTGTTTCTTCAACGCTTCCAACGCCAATGCGATGGCTTTCTCGAGTTGCGGGTCTTTGCCGGCGATCACATCCTTCGGCCACATGTCCACATCGTAATCCGGTGCGACGCCTTCATTCTCGATGATGAAACCATCTTCGGGCGACCAGATGGCGAAATTCGGGGCGGTCACGGTGCCGCCATCCATCAAGACCGGGTAGCCGCTGATCCCGACGAGTCCACCCCAGGTTCGCTTGCCGACCACCGGCCCGACTTTGAATTTCTTGAACATGTACGGCAGCATGTCGCCACCCGACCCGGCCCCTTCGTCGGCGATCATCACCTTCGGCCCGAACACCGCCGCACTCGGCGACCGCCATTCCGCACCGTACCGCGGTGCCCAATAACTGGCGAACGGGCGGGTCAACGCTTCGATGTAATAATCCGCAATTTGACCACCGCTGTTGAACCGCTCGTCGATCACGAGCGCGTCTTTATCGACCTGCGGGTAGAAGTACCGCTTGAAGTACGCGACCCCCTGCGCGGCCGTGTCCGGGACGTAAACGTAGCCGACTTTGCCGTCGGTCGCTTTCTCCACCTTGCGGAGGTTCCCCTCGACCCATTCGCGGTTGCGGAGGGCCAACTCGTTGCCGAGCGGTTCCACCGTGACGGTGCGACTCCCCTTCCCGTCCGCCGTCGGCCCGACCGTGATTTCAATGCTCTTGCCGCTGGTGTTCTCGAATAGGCTGTACAGCTCCGTCGGAACTTTCAAATCGATGCCTCGGACGGCGATTAAATACTCACCCTCTTTCACGTCGACACCGGGTGCCGTCAGCGGCGACCGAAATTCTGCGGTGAAATTGAGGCCGCTATATATCTTCTTGAAGCGGTAGCGACCGTTGTCGATTTCGTAGTCGGCACCGAGCAACCCACCCGAAACCGTCTTCTTCTCGACCGTCCGTTCACCCGGCGTGGTGTAACTGTGGCCCACGGCCAATTCACTCAGCATCCAGCGGACGATCTTGTACAAGTCGCCACCGTTGTTGACATGCTCCAAGAACGGCTCGTACTTTTTCTTCACCGCGGGCCAGTCGGCACCGTGCATGTTCGGGTCGTAAAAATAGTCGCGGTTGATGCGCCACGCTTCGTGGAGAATTTGCCTCCACTCCGCACGCGGATCGACGCGGACTTCGATGGCGTCCAAGTTGAGTTTGCCGCTGCCAGTCCGTGCACCAACAGGCGGTGCCGGCGGTGGAGTCGCACCACCGGCCAAGGCACTGGCGATGTACCAATCCGCCGGGTTGGCACCGTTCGGCATCGAGTACAGCATCTTGCGACCGTCCGGTGTCAATTCGTAAGTGCCGACACCGGTTTGCACCGTCGTGACTTTGCGGAGATCCACATCGAAGCGAAGCAGGGTGGCTCCGGTCGGGCCGGCCCCGCGGCCACCACCGGAATCCGGGCGGGAAATCATGAACAACTGACCCGAGGCACCGGCCTGCAAGTTTCCGTAGCTCCCGGCCGGGATCGGCATCGCGACGATACGTTGATCGATCGCGTCAAAGTCGATGGTGAATCTCGCGGCCGGTTTCCCCGGCTCCTTCTTGTTCACGTCGTCTTTCTTCGCGTCGTCTTTTTTGTCCTCCTCCGGCTTCTTCTCGTCGTCGATCTTCGGTTCGTCTTTCTTCGGTTCCGGAACCGGCCGACCGGGCAGCAGCGGTTGCGCACCTTTTTCTTCGTCGCTTTCTTTGAGGAACGGCGACGGTTTCCCTTTTTGCAGAACCGCCATGTAGACGGCATATCGCGGTGGGCGGGCGTCGCTGGCGGATTGCGAGAACCCGTGCTTGCTCAACCCGGTGCTATCCGACGAGATGAAGTAGAGGTACTTGCCGTTGGCGTCAAAGACCGGGTCGGTCGCCTCGCTCTTACCATCGGTGATCGGGAACGATTTGTCTTGTTCCAGCGAGTAAACGTACACCCGCGAGATGTGGGCCGCCGTCTCGAGCGTGTAGGTCACCCACATGTTGTCGGGTGACCACGACGACACTTTCAAGGCTGGCCCACGGCCATAGTTGTCGGTCGAAATCTTCACCGATTTCCCGGTTGCCACATCGAGCCAGAAGAGCGAGTGCGAGTTATCTTCGTAAAGCATTTTCTTCGAATCGCGTGACCACGCCGCCCCGGAATAGAAACCGGCACCGGTCAGTTTGATCGACTTCTTCTCCCCTTTGCCATCTTGCGGAGCGAGCACTAAATGGTACTCGCCGCCTTCGTCTGAGAAGTAAGCAATGGTCTTTCCATCCGGGGACCAACTCGGGTTGCGCTCGTGCGCGTCCGGGGTATTGGTTAAATAGCGCGGGTCACCCTTTTCGGCGGGCACACTCACGATTTCACCACGGAACTCAATGGCCACACGCATTCCACTCGGCGAGACGCCCGCATCGCGGACGTACTTGGCCCCGCGTGCAAATCGGCCCCGTGCCTCGGGGGCGTCGGTGTTGATGGCAATCTTCAAGCGACTCGGAGTTTGGCCGATCTTCATCGTGTGCAGCCAACCGGCCTGCTCGAAAATGAGCGACTCTTTGCCGTCGTGATTGATGTCGAGAACCGGGAAATCCTTGAACTCGGTGACCGGCTTCACAGCGTCCAGTGCGACCGCTTCGCCGGTGGGCTTCACCGCGAACACGTTGTACTCGCCGTTGCGATCCGAGCGGAAGTAGACCGTATCGCCAACCCAGTTTGGATCGAGGTCGTTGCAACGGCCTTTAGGTTGGGGCACTTCGACCACGTCGTGCGTCTTCACATCGTAGATCCAAATACGGCTGTGCGTGCCCCCGCGGTAATGTTTCCACTGGGCCGTGGCATCGCGAACCGGGGTATAAGCGATGTATTTCCCATCCGGCGAGTAGCTCGCTTCAAAACCCCACGGGATTGGAAGCTGGGTCGGCATCCCGCCTGAAAGTGGGACGGTGAACAATTGAGCGTGGCGATTGCTGTAGACGTTCCGATTGGACATGAACAACACCGATTTGCCGTCTGGCGTGAATCCACGCACCACATCGGCCGACGGGTGAAACGTCAACCGTGTCGGCGTGCCACCACCAACAGGGATGGTGTACACGTCGGTGTTGCCGTCGTACTGGGCGCTGAAGGCGATGAGCGAACCATCCGGAGCGAAC
Organism: Fimbriiglobus sp.; assembly: GCA_025351325.1. Taxonomy (GTDB): domain Bacteria; phylum Planctomycetota; class Planctomycetia; order Gemmatales; family Gemmataceae; genus JALHQU01. Next base: position 6,301 of record JANXWE010000246.1, on the reverse strand, counting down.
ACTGGATTCGATTCGACCCCGATATCGGAGGTCAAGCGTTTCGGGTTTTTCCCGTCGATGTCCGCAGTCCACAAATCTTCGCCGTACACGAACGCAATCGACTTCGCACCGATGGCGGGCATCGACAGCAAACGGGTGTCGTCACCCGCACGAACCGATGTGTTGCTCCCTGCCGTACAGGCAGCGATCAACAGTAAAAATGACAATTTTCTCATGAGCAGCGAGACTCCATTACAGTCGGAATTGGAGGAGAGATGGAGTAGATGATAGCCGAGAATTCGGGAAGTCGCCAAAGAACCACCGCGGCGGGTGCCGCAGCAGCCACTTTTCTGAAGCACTTCCACTCGGGGGCAAAAAACTTAAGCTACACTCGCACTGCTACGCCGTTGCCCCGAGGGATCTCCGTTCGTGACTCAGACTCCGCCGCCCGAACTCGCCGTCACCCACATCGATAGTAGTCTCGGTTGGCGCTGGGCCGACGTAGTCGAGATGTGGCGCTTCCGCGAACTGTTCTTCTACCTCACTCTGCGGGACATCCGCTTACGCTACAAGCAGACGATCCTCGGCCTCGGCTGGTCGATCTTCCAACCGCTGGCCACCATCATCGTCTTCGTCGTCTTCATCGGTTACATGGGCAAGGCCGCGCAGGGCGTCGACAACTACACGCTCTTCGTCATAGCCGGCGTACTACCGTGGACGTTCTTTGCCTCGGCCGTGTCGAACTCGGGCAACAGCTTGGTGAACAACGAACGCCTCGTCACGAAAACGTACTTTCCCAGGTTGGCACTTCCTGCGGCCAACGTCTTTGCGGCGTTCTTCGACCTGTGCATTTGCCTCGTCATCCTCGCAGTGGCCATGGCACTGTTCGGCGTCGCGCCGACCTGGAAACTCGGGCTGCTCCCCGTCATTGTGGGAATTCTCGGACTCTTCTCGATGGGTGTCGGTGTCTTTCTTTCGGCTCTGATTGCTTCCCAACGCGACTTCCGTTTCCTGTTGAACCTTGGTTTGCAACTCTGGATGTTTGCGACATCGTGTATCTACCTACCACCAGAAACGATCCCCGAAGCGGCTAAACCGTGGTTGCCGCTCAACCCGGTATATGGCCTCGTGTTGAACTTCCGGGCCAGCGTACTCGGTGGCGAGTTTGACTGGGTGTCACTGGCGATCTCCGCCGTGGCCACGATAGTCACTTTGGCCATCAGTCTCATCTACTTCCGACGGGTCGAACGCACCCTCGCCGATACGATTTAAGTATCGCTTTCTCGCAGGATCACCACGATGCTCGGTTCCGAAATGCCCCCCCGACCGTTCCTCGAACGGATCGGCCAAGAATTGCTGAAAGTGGATCCCGCCGAGGTGCAATTGCTCGCGGACATGATGTTCGCCGCATACCAGAACGGCAACATGATCTTCGTCATCGGCAACGGGGGCAGCGGCTCGAATGCGTCCCACTTTTGTGAAGACATTGGCAAGGGGACGTTGAAGCTCCCTGACGACTTGACCAACGACACGAAGAAACGTTTCCGCATCCTCAGCCTGACGGATAACACACCCTACATTCTGGCGTGGGGGAATGACGAAGGCTTCGATCGCGTGTTCCTCGAACAACTGCGGAACTTAGCGTCGCCCGGTGACTTGCTAATTGCCATCAGCGGCTCCGGGAACAGCCAGAATATCCTCTGCGCCGTGGAATGGGCGCAGAAGCGTGGCCTCGGCACTTACGGGGTCACCGGCTTCACCGGCGGGAAATTGCGAACGCTCTGCCCGCAAGGGTTGCACGTTCCACTCTCCGACATGGGCATCGTGGAGACCATCCACCTCGCCGCGTTCCACTGGGTCGTGGATGACTTGTATCGCCGTATTTCTATGTGAATCCGAGAACTGTCATGCTGCCGGCCATCCGTGTTCAAAATCTGTCGAAGTGCTTCACCCTCGGTCGGACGGGGCTGCCGCTGTCGAACATCACCGAGCGCGCGGGCATGATGGTGCGTGACACCGTGCTCAAAGTGAAGGGCTTACTCCGCCCCGGTGGCCCCGCGACCGAGAACGTTTACTGGGCCGTGAAGGATGTGAGCTTCGATGTGAACCCCGGCGAAGTCGTCGGACTCCTCGGCCGCAACGGTGCCGGCAAATCGACTCTGCTCAAAGTGCTCAGCCGCGTGACGGTGCCGACGTCGGGGACAATCCAATTTCGCGGGCGCCTCGGTAGCTTGCTCGAAGTCGGCACCGGCTTTCACCCGGAACTCACCGGGCACGAAAATATCTTCCTCAGCGGTAGTATTCTCGGGATGCGACGTCAGGAAATCTTGGCCAAGTACGACAAAATCGTCGAGTTCTCCGAGATCGGTCGGCATCTCAATACCCCCGTGAAACGCTACAGTTCCGGCCAATACGTCCGGCTCGCCTTCGCGATTGCTGCTTACCTCGAACCAGAAATTCTGATCGTCGATGAAGTCCTCGCCGTCGGCGATGCGACCTTCCAACGCAAGTGCATCGACCGCATGGCCGAGCTGGCTTCGCAAGGCCGGACGATCCTGTTCGTGTCGCACAACATGCAACTCATCCCCCGCTTGTGCCACCGTGCCGTCTATTTGGAAAAAGGGGAAGTGCAGAGCATCGGGCCGAGTGCCGAAGTGACGCAACTGTACATGGATCGCATGTTGAAGGAGAGCTTGGCCGGCGACTTGCTCGACAAGCCGCATTCCGGCGACGGCCGGGCACGGTTCGTCCGGTGCAGCGTGCTCGATGCCGCAGGCCGTCCCGCTTCGGCATTCGTCACCGCGACCGATATGATCATCCGCGTCGAGATCGACTCGACGGTGGCGATCCCCGACGTGACACTGTCCGCCATCGTGCAAACGCTCCACGGAACCCGCATCATCAGCACCTGGACACGCGAAGTCAATTTCGACGTTACCTTGAAACCGGGCGTTCAAACGTTCGAATGCCGACTATCCCATGTCTGCATCCGTCCCGGTCAAACGATTCTGTTGAATCTGTGGATGGCGACCGTCAACGGCACGGTGATCGACAATGTGGAAAACGCCGTCGTGCTCGATGTCCTCGGCGATGAACAGCACAATCACCTTTCGACCAGCCAAGATCACGGTGTAGTCTATTGCGAGTATGCTTGGAAGCAGATAGGGTAATCGCGTCGGGGAGTGTTTGCACGGCTGGTGCCGGCCCTGGTCTTCAAAACCTGTGGGGGGCGTGAACAACGCCCTCGGTCGGTTCGATTCCGATCCACTCCCGTGATCCTTTTTAATTCTTCACTTTCGGTAGCTTGAATGACTTCATGAATTCTTTGACGTCCGGTGTGTCGCCCGTGAGGAACGGCCCATCGACACTGAGGTAAAAGACGCGGTTGCGGATGCGTAGGATCCGAACTACTCGTTTGAGTTGATCGTCCGGGAATTGCAATTCGTATTCATGTGCTTGGAAATCCGGGCTGCGAATGGGGTCGTCTTTCACCAATGCGGCCCCCGTCGTTTCGAGCAACTTCGCTTTGGCTTTCTGAAACCAAACCTCCTCGGGATCCTCTTTCGGGAAATCCTTCGGGGCTACCCCGTGTGCGGACACAAACACCCCCGACCCGGCCCGATTGGGGTCGGCGAACCGGAACGCCTTCAATGCCCATCCTTCGATCGGGCTGGTGTCTTGTTCTTTTGGCAAACCGGGGAACCGCACGATGTAGGCTTTGTCTGGGGGGACAAATTCACGTTCACCGCGGTTGAAATTGAAGTTCTTTCGGGCCTCTTCGAGCCAGCTCTGTTTGACGAAGAACAAGACTCCCGAGACCAAATAGGCCAACACCACCACCGCGAGCATGGCCCGAATCCGGGCTGCCGTACTCCAGTGGGTGAGGGCAATTCCTCCGCAAAGGCCACAGACGCCGACAGCCAATGCCAACGGGGCTGCGAACGAAAGAATCGTCTCCCGCCCGGTGATCGCACCGACGAGCAGCCAGACCAATGGAATGCCAAGCGGCAACAGGGCGACGGAAATCAAGAAGCCATTCGGCCCAGCATGATGGGGAACGTCCTCAAGTGGTGTCGCCGGATTGGGCGCCACTTCAGAACGACGCTGGGAATGGAACGTGGGGATCGATTGGCGGGGAATATCGGGTTGAAGAACCGGCGCGTCATCCGCCTGCGCAACAAATTGGTGCGGGCAGCGTGGACAGGCCACGAGCAATCCCAGGGCACCATCGGCCACTCGGGATCGTTGCTGACAAGACGGGCATCGAACGGTGATACTCATGTACTCAGGATAGGTAACAATTGGGTATCGCGGAGAGCGGAGTCAGGAAATTTCAGGGTGCGATCGTTCGGAAAATTGAAAACTGAGATCACAAACCGTTCCCGATACGTTACCATGGCAGAATCTCGAATCCGCCCTGATGGTGCCTACCGATGCGTGGTCTCGCAATCGTTCTCTCACTGACATTCATTTCGTCGGCGTTCGCGCAAAAAGAATTCGGCTTCGACAACCGTAAAGGTTCCGGACAGCCGTACCTTACACCGGCTGAAACGGTGGCGAAGTTCAAGGTGGCCCCGGAGTTCGAAGTCAAACTCTTCGCCGGGGAACCGCAGCTCATCAATCCCGTCGCTTTCAGCATCGACGAACGCGGTCGGGTCTGGTGCGTCGAGTGTTTCGAGTATCCGAACAAGACGCCCAAAGGCAAAGCACCGCGCGACCGCATCGTCATTCTGGAAGACACCGACGGTGATGGCGTTGCCGATAAACGCACCGTCTTCTGCGAAGGGAAAGACTTCCCCGTCAGCGAGGAACGCAAGAAAGCGGGCCTCGGGGCCTTCGACCTCTGCACCGGCTTGGAAGTCGGCCACGGTGGCGTCTGGGTCGGTGCGGCCCCGTACGTCTACTTCATCGAGAACAAGGACGACAAACCGGGCAAGTTCGAAACGATCCTTAGCGGCTTCGGTTCCCAAGACACGCACGAGACGCTCAACACTTTCATGTGGGGGCCGGACGGTTGGCTCTACGGCCTGCACGGCATCTTCACGCAGAGCACCGTCAAACCACTCGATGGCCCGGAAACGCGGATGAACGCCGCCGTGTGGCGACTGCACCCGAAGACGAAGAAATTCGAGATCTTCGCCGAGGGCACCAGCAACCCGTGGGGGATGGACTGGCGCAACACCGACGGCCAAATCATCCTGGCGTGCTGCGTGATCCCGCACCTGTACCACATCGTGCCGGGGGGGATTTACAAGCGTCAGGCCGGGGCGAGCTACAACCCGTACGCGTACAGCGCCATCCAGGAGATTTCGGATCACACGTTCCACAAGGAGAGCGGCTGGGCCCACGCGGGCTTGCTGAGTCTGGATGTGCCGCACATGCCGGAGCGGTTCCGCAACAGCGTGATCTTCGGCAGCATCCACGGTTGCAGTTTGAAGCAGAACATCCTCAAGCCGAACGGGTCGAGCTACACCGCATCGCGCGGCGACGATTTCCTCCAGAGCGGGGACAAGAACTTCCGGCCGATCAACATGAAGTGGGGCCCGAACGGCGACATCTACCTCATCGATTGGCACGATCAAATGCCCTGCCATCAAGCGAAGGCCGAGGAGTGGGACTACGAACGGGGTCGGGTGTATCGGATTCAGTTGAAGGATCGGAAGGGGAAGAAGGCGGAGGATCTGGGGAAATTGACACCGGGGAAGTTGCTTGCGGAATCGTTTGGCACCGATCCATTTCGGCAGCGTACCGCGCTGCGACTCTTGCAAACACTTGATCAGGAGTTTGACAACGACACGTTTTGGGCAAACAAAGAAGCGCTCGCGCGTGCAACACCCGAGCAGCGCATTTGGGTGATGGATGCCGTTGGCAAAACCAAACGCGCAGACATCGACAAACCGGACGATACTCCATCGGTTCATCCGTTGTGGGTGCGGATGATGTCGCAAGTCCATTTGCAAAGTGAAAAATCGGTAGCCGTGTTCGCCGCTATCGCCGCTCAGAAAGAATCTCCGTCCGTTCGCCGCGAACTCGCCTCCGCCGCGATCCGGTTGGGTGACACCCACGATGTCACCGAACTCGTCCATGCGCTGATGAAGCGCAAGGAAGATGCGAAGGATCCGCTCATCCCGCATCTGACGTGGTTGGCGTACGAGAAGGTCTTGGCGAGCCGGCCCCGTGAGGGGTCGGAGGTTCCCAAACAGAAGAAAGAATCCGGGGACGCACGTCCCCGGCTCGCCGAAGAGCTGGCGTTCCTCGCGAAGGAAGCGCCGGACAACATCTTCGTCCGCGATGAGATCGTTCCCAAAGTGATGCGTCGGCT
>JANXWE010000239.1 GCA_025351325.1 Fimbriiglobus sp. | reverse complement strand
AATCAGTTCGCCTCGATTGGAAAGTAGAGTCGGAAGCGGGTGCCCCAGCCGGGGGCGCTTTCGACTTGGATGAAACCACCAGCGTGGCCGACGATCCGGGCGACGGTGGCCAGACCGATGCCGGTGCCACCGCAGTCGGCGCGGGTGGTGAAGTATGGTTCGAAGATGCGTTGCAGAGTTGCAGCCTCCATTCCGCAGCCATTGTCGGAGACGGTGACCGCGACAAACTGGCCGCACGGCACGGTTTGCGGCCAACCGGGGCGAGCCACTTTCAGGGCCTCAATGCCAGCCCGCACGATTATGGCTCCCCCGGCCGGGGTGGAGTCGCGGGCATTCCCCACCAAATTCAAAATCAGTTGCATCGCTTCGATGGGATCGACGGCGATGCTGCCCAACCCCGGCGCACATTCGACGCGGCACTCCAAGTTGGCCCCGATGTAGCGTGGCAACAATCGAGCGACCTTGTCGAATAATTCGGGCAAGTCAACGTGGGCCACTTCGGGCACCCGGCTCAACCCGCTGACGTATTGGAGCAGTTCCCCGGCTTGCTGGCCGAGGTCGCCGATCAACGTGGCGAAGCCCCGGCGCGGGTCGTCGACCGTGAAGTGTTCCGAGAGCAGTTCCGCGTAGCCGCACATCACGGCGAGTAGATTGTTCACATCGTGGGCAATGCCCGGCACGAGCCGACCGAGCGTGGTGAAGCGTTGCTCCTCGGCAGTCGGCAACGCTGACTTGGCCGCGATCATGTCATCGAGCGAATCGTGCAGCTTGGTATCGATTAACGCTTCGTCTCGGCATTCCGAAATGAGCTGAGATCGGATGGCACGCCAATCGCGATCTTCGTACTTTGCATGGAATTCCGGCGGAGGCAGCATGATCATCGGCGCACCCCTTTCGGAGTGTAGTTGAACGGCGTCGTCCGCAGTGTTACCGTAACCGGAGTGCCGCTGCTTGTTCCCCGTGTTGAAAGGTTTCCGCTATGCCGTTCCGTTCGCTCGTTGCCGTGTTGCTGGGGGGCTTGTTCGCCCCGGTGGCCTTGGCCGTCGATAATTATAAGCTCTGCCCGGAGTCGACCCCGGATGCGGACACGCCGCGCGGGACGATCACCCAACACGAATTCAACGACAGTAAAATCTTCCCGGAGACGAGCCGGAAATACTGGGTTTATGTTCCGAAGCAGTACGACGGGACGACGCCGGCGAGTGTGATGGTGTTCCAAGATGGGCAGTGGTACCAAGATCCCAAAGGCGGGTGGCGCGTGCCGGCGGTGTTCGACGTGCTCATTCATAAAAAAGAACTGCCCCCGATGATCGGCATTTTCGTGGATCCCGGCGTCTTCCCGAAACAACTCGATAAAAATGGGAAGCCCACGCAGAACCGCAGTTTTGAATATGACACTCTTTCTGATCAATATGCCCGCTTCTTGGAATCCGAAATCCTTCCGGAAGTCGGAAAAATTTACAAACTCCGAGGCGACTCTGCCGGTCGCGCAATCTGCGGGATTTCCAGCGGAGGCATTTGCGCCTTCACCGCGGCTTGGGAACGTCCTCAACTCTTCAGCAAGGTGCTCAGCCACGTGGGCAGCTTCACCAACATTCGCGGTGGCGATGTCTACCCCGGTAAGATCCGCAAGACTGCCGTCAAGCCGATCCGCTGCTATCTTCAAGATGGTTCGGGCGATCTCGACAACGTGCATGGAAGCTGGCCTCTGGCGAACCAGCAAATGGCCGCGGCGTTGAACTCCATGAAGTACGACTACAAATTCGCTTACGGCGACGGTGGTCACAACAGCAAGCACGGCGCCGCCGTGATGGCCGAGAGCCTGCGCTGGCTCTGGCGCGATTGGGAAAAGGATTTGCCGAAAGCAAAGTGAGACCGGGTATGTTATTCTCTTGGTAACTCCCATCTCGGCGGTTCGCTTCAATGGCTTTGTCGTCGTCCCCACAACCGGTGTTGTCGCCACGCACGCGGAAGCTCCGCGCGGCTTTCGGCAACATCGAACCCGACACCACCGACTACCAACTCTCGGCGTCGGTGGGTTCACCCAGGGCCGCGACCTTGGTGGAGGGTGCCAGTTCCCCGAGCCAATCGCCCGTTCGCAAGCAGTACCTCGACGCCGCCACCGCGCAGTTATTCCACCACCGGTTGCGACTCTGCTGTTTGATCGCCGTGGTGCCGATGGCGTTCTTCTTCCTGTGCGGTATCACCAGTTTCATCGAACTGTTCGGCCACATCACACTCGGTTGGAGCGGAGTCATTCTGGCCGGGGTGGTGCTGTTCGCCCTCGCTACCACCGCCGGCGCCATGTTCCGGGCGGGGCCGTTCCCCGAACGCTGGCTCCGGGTCTTGGAAGTGGCGATCTTCGGACAACTGTCGCTCTTCTTCGCCTACTGGCAGTTCGCGATATTGACGGCCAACCCCGAAACCGGGTTCGAGGGTGGTCGCCACGAACAGGCGTTCGTTCTCGCCGCGTCCGGCATGAGCCACTTCAACTGGCTCTTGTTGATCGTGTTCCACGCGGTGCTGGTGCCGAACACCATCTCGCGCGGCATCGGCATCACCGTCGCCATGTGCGTGGCGGCCCTGGCTATCGACACGATGGCCGTCGGTATCCACTCCCCGATCACGCGGAATGCGGGGGTGCTCTTTTCCATCGGCGGAACCATCTTGGCCGCCGGCGGAGGTCTGGCGATCTTCGGCACCGCGAAGACGGTGGCGTTGCAGCGCGAAGTGGACTCGGCCCGCGCCGCCGTGCGGCAGATGGGCCAGTATCGCCTGCGTCGCAAACTCGGTTCCGGCGGCATGGGGGAAGTGTATCTCGCCGAGCACCGCTTGCTGAAACGGCCCTGCGCCCTCAAGCGGATTCACGCCAAATATTTGAACAACCCCGAGCAGCTCAAGCGGTTCGAGCGCGAAGTGCAGGCCACCGCCCAACTGCGCCACCCGAACACGGTCGAGATCTACGATTACGGCATCGCGGAAGACGGCACCTTCTACTACGTCATGGAATACCTGCCTGGGTTGAGCCTCGAAGATCTCGTCGGACGGCACGGCCCCCAGCCGGCCGAACGCGTTGTCCACATTCTGCGTCAAGTCTGCGGGGCACTCCGCGAAGCCCACAAATATGGGCTGGTTCACCGCGACATCAAACCGAGTAACATCCTCGTGTTCGCCGATGGAAGCCCGCACGACCAAGTGAAACTCGTCGATTTCGGCTTGGTGCATTCGCTGCTCTGGGAAGGCGACGCCAACTCGAAAATCACCCGCGAAGGCCTGATCGTCGGCACCCCCGAATACATGTCGCCGGAGCAGGCCAGCGGCATCGCCATCGACGGCCGCAGCGATCTCTTCAGCCTGGGCAGCGTGATGTACTACCTCCTCACGGGCCGGGAGGCGTTCCACCGCGACAACCCCATGAAGACGCTGATGGCGGTGGTCACCGACCCGATGCCCAAACTGAGCGATAGCAACCCTTACGCCCCGAAGGAGTTAGCCGCGGTGTTGGCCAAATGCACGGCCAAGGAACCCGAAGAGCGCTACGCGACCGCCGCCGAACTGGACGCCGCATTGGCCGCCTGCGCGAGCGTGGCGTCCTGGACGGAATCGCGCGCCACGGAATGGTGGGCCATCCACCCCGAAGCCCGCCCCGGCACGGGGACCGACTTGAACTCCCTCGCCTTGGGCGACGAGGATTGAGTTGGCCAAGACTGAGTTGGGTGTCATATTGGCGTTCGGGCGGTACCGAATCACTTCTGCCAGCGCCTGAATAAGCACATTTCAAACAATTTGTACAAAATTCCACACCAACCATTTGACAGCCACAGTTCTCCGGCTTATAACTACTACTGTACTCAATTCAATCACTGGAGCCGATTCATGAAGTGCGGAATCAAACGCGATAGGCTGAAAGTCCCTGAGATCATCCGGCCGATGCGTCGCATGATCACGACTACCGTATTTTTATTCGTCTGTTTGCCGGGGTTTGCCCGTGCCAACGTCTCGGTCGATAGTGCGGCCGCACTCGTCGCCGCAGTGCGCGATGGTGCCGAGGGGACGACCATTGAAATCGCGGCGGGAACTTACGAACTCGACGCCACGCTCGAACTCAAAGCGAAAATGACGCTGTCCGGGGCGGGCATCGAGAAGACGATCCTCACCCACACCAAAAAATGGAAACCGTCGACGAAGACGTTGCCCGATCCCGAAATGAC
>JANXWE010000203.1 GCA_025351325.1 Fimbriiglobus sp. | reverse complement strand
ATCTGGAAAGAACGCACGCTGGATAATCTCACCGACGTCTCGAATTTGCTCGACTGCTTAGAATCGTCGGGCGTGAATGACCGAAAACTCTACACCCAAACAGACGGTAGCTTTTTGGTAATGTGGAGAGCCTGAAAGAACCTTGACGATACGGGAGCTTGGGTTCCCGTACCGTGCGCAGTTTCAGGCCCTGTTCTAGGCATACCGTTGCTCAACCACCTCCATGGCCCGATTGGCTGACTGCCGCACCATCCGGATCAACGTCCAACCGCTGAGCATCCCTAGGATGTAAGTCGTACCGGCAATCATTGCCAAACTGCTCGTGATCGACCATTCGGCGAAACGGATTGTCGTCGGTTCTTGGTTATAATACGCGAAGGCCCCGAACGCCGCCGAGAAGAGTAACAGAAACAGAAGACAGAGAACTCGCATGATATTTGCCTTTTGAAAGGATTGCCCGGAAACAGTTCGGGGTTTGGCAACCGCCGTGCCAATGCTTCGGTTATGCTGGCATTCACTTTGCTGCCTTCAATTCGTTCTGACTTCGTGCCAATTGGAGACTTTGATGCAAACGGCCCGTCAACTCGCCGATCTCGTTCAGATCGCCCGTCGGAATGCTTGGGAGAAGTCCGACCCGACCGACGCCATCGTGGCGACCGAGTCGCTCGGCGCGACCGACATGCACGTCATCCACGACGTCGTCCTCGAAGCGGGCTACACCGGGGATGAAATTGAGCCGATGAGCGCCCACGTTGCCAAATTGGTGGTGGGACAAGTCGAAGCCCTGGCCGACAACATGCCCGCGACCGGCGCAGACTGATTTCACTTAATGATCGACGGCGGATCGCCCACCACCGTCAGTCCGACAAAGAATCCGAGTTCTCGATTCAACGCGCGGACGCCCAATCGGGCTTCGCGCAACATCCCAATTGATGCCCCTAAGAGACCAACGACACCGAGCACCGCGAGGCCGATCGGCACCGCCGGTAGCAAATGCTCTGTGAGGAAATTGACGGCGATTCCCAAGCTCGATCCGACGAACGTTCCAAACGCCGCGTAGAGGAGGGTGATCGACGTCAGGATGATGTTGCCGCGCTTCTGCTGGAGGCGGATCATCCCCCGGTAATGTTCCAACCGCTCCGCCGGGTGGCTGAAGTTCCCCAGCCCGCGCATCAGTTGATCACTGAGATCGGTGAGGACGCGCAGCCGGTCGACGACGCGGGCCAACCGGTTGTTCGCCGAGAATAGCAGCGACCCAGTTGCAGTCATGAACAGCGCCGGCGAGAGCATCGCCGTCAGCACTTGGTAATCGGGCGCGGGCATCGGCCTATTTCCCCGGAATCACGCGGATCAAACCCGCATCGATGCACTGCCCACCGACGGTCTGATGGCAGTGGATGGCAAAAGTATTCACCCCCGCTTTCAACGCCTTGCGGCCCGCCGGTGTCAGCGGCACTTCGACATATCCCGAGGTGTACCCCGATACTTTCGCCGCCAGGACACCGTTGAGGTATACCTCCGCGTCTTCGTCGTGGTGGATGCTCAAGAGCACTTCGCCATCGGGTGCTTCCTTCAGTTCAAATGTGCGCCGCAGCCAGATGTCGGTCGATTTCCACTCGGTGCCCACGACCGCGTTCGGGGTGATCTTCGTGCCGAAGCCGCCGTTGCCTTCCTTCCACTTGGCCGCGTCGAAATCGGTGGCTTCCCAACCCTCGGCGGGCTTCGCCACCGTGTACCGCCACGTCTGCGCCTTCACCTGTGATGTCGGCACGAGTTCGACGTAAACCGGTGGCGGGCCGAAGAGAGTCTTGTGCCATTTCGCCGTCTCCGCGACATCGAACTTGATGATCTCACGGTCGTAGGTCATCAAGCCGTTGACCTCGACTTCGACATCGGTCGTCTGCGTGTAAACCGACGCCGACAATCCTTTGCCGATCAGCGGGTGCATCCTCAACATCAGTTGATGGTAGTTCTCGCGCAGTTCGTCGGGCGTTTTGAAACTCTGATAGCCCCAATTGTCCTTGTCTTTCCAAAGGTGATTCTTGATCGGCAAGCCGAGGCCACCGAACTCGCCGAGGACACTGACGCGGTCTTTCGTAGCCGGGAACATCCCCGGCCCCGGGTAACTGTGCATGTCTTTCAGGTCGCCGTAGCCGCGATCCGCCCAGCCGCTCGGACCGTCGACCAACCGTGTCGGGTCGTATTCTTTCACCCATTTCAAAACGTCGTTGGTGTCGTGCTGGCCCCAACCCTCGTTGAACGGCACCCAAACCACGATGCACGGGAAGAACCGCAAGTGGTCGATCACCGCCTTCAATTCCAAGCGGAATTGTCGTTTATCGGTGGGCTTGAACACCGCGTCGTTCCTACCATCGGGCGGCACGAACTGATCGGGGCCAGCCCCGCTCGGCATGTCCTGCCAAACGAGCAGGCCGAGTTCATCGCAGTGGCGGTAGTACCGGGCCGGTTCGATCTTGATGTGCTTGCGGAGCATGTTGAAGCCGAGCTTCTTCAGCACCTCGAGGTCGTACTTCATGGCCGCATCGCTCGGCGGCGTCAGCAATCCATCCGGCCACCATCCTTGATCCAGCGGCCCCATTTGGAACACCGGTTTATCGTTGAGCATCATCCGCAGGATGCCTTTGTCGTCTTTGCCGGTTGAGATTTTCCGCATGGCGAAGTAGCTGGCCACGTCGTCGTGGTGCGACAGCGGTGCCCCGGCTTTCTTCAATTGAACGCCGACTGGGTAAAGAATCGGCGTCTCGGGCGACCAGAGCTTCGCCTCCTTGAACGCGATCCGGATCGGTTGCCCCATTTTTCCCAGGCCGTTGATGGTCTGTTCCGGCGTGACGCCGATGGCAACCCGGACTTCATCTCCGGCCTCGGTTCCAACGGTGTCAATGTGGAAGGTGACACAACCGGCATCAATGTCCGGGACGGCGCGGACGTGCACGATCGACTTCACCGGCACCGGCTCCATCCAGACCGTCTGCCAGATGCCCGTGACCGGCGTATACCAAATGCTCTCCGGCTTCGATTTCTGTTTGCCGCGCGGCTGCGAGCCACTGTCGGACGGATCCCACACCTTCACGACGAGTTCATTTTCCCCATCCTTCAGAGCATCGGTGATGTCGAAGCTGAATGGGTCGGAGCCACCTTTATGTGTACCGAGTTCCTTGCCGTTGATGGTCACCACCGCTTCCCAATCGACAGCCCCGAAGTGGAGCAACACCCGTTTCTCTTTCCACCCCTCCGGCACTTCCACCACGCGCCGGTACCACAGATTCTGCTGGGGCGTGACCGCTTTGCCGACCCCGGACAACGCCGACTCGGCGCAGAATGGCACCAGAATCTTCCCGTCCCACACCTCCGGTTTCGGCGCATCTTTCTCGGTGATCGCGTAGTCCCACAGCCCGTTGAGGTTCGCCCAATCTTTGCGGACCATCTGCGGCCGCGGGTACTCCGTCCAAGCAGTTTCGGGTGTGACCTTCTTCCCCCATTTGGTCATCAGCGGGCTGGGTGCCGGCTTCCAATCCGCAGCGAATGCGGGGCTTGCTAAAATCACAGCAGCGAAGCCGACGACAATACGGGAGAGGGACATGGTTTGAATTTCCAGTTCGAGAGAGGGGGAGTCAGACACACTTA
>JANXWE010000202.1 GCA_025351325.1 Fimbriiglobus sp. | reverse complement strand
AAGACCCAGCAGATGTTCACCCTGATCCTCGGGGCCATCGCCGGCATCTCGCTGGTGGTCGGTGGCATCGGCATCATGAATATCATGCTCGCCACGGTCACCGAACGCACCCGCGAGATCGGCATCCGCCGGGCGCTGGGGGCCAAGCAGCGCGACATCGCCACCCAGTTCCTGATCGAAACGCTGGTGCTCACCGGGTTCGGCGGGGTCATCGGCATCGTCGTCGGGGTCGGCATGGCCCACCTGCTGTCGAACGTGTTCGGCGTCCCGGCTATGATTCGCCTCTGGTCCCCGATTCTGGCATTCAGTGTCTCGATGCTCGTGGGGTTGCTCTCGGGGATCATTCCCGCCCGTCGCGCGGCCCGCCTCGATCCGATCGAAGCCTTGCGTCACAATTGATTTTCCCCGTCGAGGATCGCATGCCCAAAGTTCGCCCGGCCTTCACCTTGATCGAGCTGCTCGTGGTCATGGCGATCATCGCCGTTCTGATTGGTCTGCTGTTGCCGGCGGTTCAAAAGGTCCGCGCCGCCGCGGCGCGGATGCGTTGCCAGAACAACCTCAAACAACTCGCGTTGGCGGCTCACCACTACCACGACACGAACGGGGCGCTGCCGCCGGGGGTAGCCCAACCGGGGCCGGACAATCGCACGACCGGGCTGTTCATTGAACTGTTACCGCACATCGAACAGGGCGTCGTGGCCCGCCGCTGGGATTACGCGAATGCGAACCTCAATTACGGTGGCGTCGATTCCGTGTCCGCGGCGCCCATCGGCACATTCGTCTGCCCGATGGCGGGGGTCGAAGAGAATCCCAAGCAATTCGGAACCTCGGCGCGGGGCGTGTCGACTTACGCCGGGAACGCGGGGACGCGGGCCTTCCCGAATTTCCGCGCGACCAACGACGGCCTCTTCGGCTACTCGACGGCCGCGAGCCGCAACCGGGTTCGCTTCATCGACGTCACCGACGGCTTGACGAATACGATCATGCTCGGGGAACGGATCGTGGGCGACGGCAACCTCGATAGCTATCTGAAAGCTCCGCTGGACAGTGCGCCGAGTCCGCCGTTTGTGTCGCTGAATTCGTTTGCGACTTGGGCCGGCATTCTCGGGCCGAACGCCGGCGCGGGGACTCTCATCAGCGCGGGCCGTGGATTGAACTACGGCCAACCGACGTACTACGAGCCGCCGCCGGTGGAAATCCCGCCGGTTCCGCCGCCGCCCGTGCCGTGGGGAACGCTGAGTGTGCAAGTGTGGGAACGGATCTCGGCGTACGGGAGCAAGCACACCGGCGGCGTGAACGTGGCCCTCGGCGACGGATCGGTTCGGTTCGTCCGGGAAACGCTCGATCCGGAGGTGTTGAAGAGGCTCAGCACCCGTGCCGGCGGCGAAATTCTCCCGGGCGATTGGTGAGTTCTATAACAACCTTGTCTGTCTCTCATTTTTCGAGGTCGGTTATGGCATTCGATTACCGCTGCCCCGTGTGCCGCGCGAAACTCCGGCTCGAGGAGGAACAGCCCGCCGGCACGTCCATCGAATGCCCCAAGTGCGAGCAGACGTTCGCCGCCCCGGCCCGTGCCGAAACCGCACCGAAGACGGAGGCGGAATCCGAGCCGCCTTCGGTGGCCAAGGACGGCGAGTCTCAGAAAAAGAAAATCGGCAAGAACAAGATGGAGCCAGAACGCACGTACATGAACGAGTTCTTGCTGCTCGCCATTGTCGGCTCGGCGATGTTCGCCCTGATCGCATCCTTCGCGCTGATTTTGTGGGTCATGGGGCGCGCGGCCCGCGTCGAAGACATGGTGTCGCTGCTGCCGGATAACTTCAACGTCATGCGCGGCGTGAGCATCGATCAAATGCGGAAATACCCCGGCTACAAGAACGAAGTCGAGCGGATCTACGACTCGTCGATGAAAGATGCCTACACCGAGTTAGCCAAGGCCATTGGCCAAGACGCCGAATCGCTGACATACTTGATCATCGCCAAAGACGGCTCGACCCAAGGGAGCACGAGCTACGCCTACATATTCCGGGTCAAAAAAGCGTTCGACACCAAAGCGTTCGGCAAAGTGGACGGGGCGTCGCAGTCCGGCGAAGGTTTCACGATTTCCAACGCCAGCTCGGTTCCGTTCCTCCGCGGCACCAGTATCTATTGCCCCAACAGCCAGATCATCGTGGTGTTCAAAGGGAGCGATCAATCCGGGAATATCTCCAAGATGGCGGCCGGGTCGAAGTCGTCG
>JANXWE010000198.1 GCA_025351325.1 Fimbriiglobus sp. | reverse complement strand
CGCGCGAGGAGTTCCTGCAAAACCTGCGGGATGACATCGCCGCCGTCCAGGCGGGCGCCCGAGGCAAGCCTTTGGGGGTCTTCGCCGCCGAATTGAAACGCGAGTTCGGCGTCCGGCAGAATGGGCAATGACGCGGGTCGTCGTAATCCGTTCCAAAGCGGAATGGGACATTCGTCGTAACGCCATTTGGCTGCGAAAGGCGTTTTCCGCGCACACGGCTGATCGGTGGAACGACGATATCATCGCTGCGATCGCAAAGTTGACACGCCGTGCGGATCAACACCCGGAAGCCGACGAAGCGGCGGATCTCGGAGTTACGCTTCGATGCAAACTCCAAGGTCGTCGCCCCCACGTCTTCCGGATTCTTTTTAGCCTCACTGACGATGCCGTAGTCGTCCACCGCGTCCGCCACGCCGCGCAAGATCGACTGGACGAAGACGATCTGTAACTTGAAAACTCCGACAGTTGACGCTGTCGGCTTGCCACTACCGGAGCCAGCCCATGTCCGTACTCCCGATTCACGTCGGCCCCTACACCGTGGGGGGAGGGCACCCGCTGTTGCTCATCGCCGGGCCGTGCGTGATTGAATCCGAAGAGCATTGTTTGAAGTTGGCACTCGACTTGCGCCGGATCGCGGAGGAAGTCGGCGTTCACCTCGTCTTCAAAGCGTCGTTCGACAAGGCCAATCGTACATCCGGGAAAGCGTACCGGGGGTTGGGGATTCACGAAGGGTTGCGGATTCTGGAACTCGTGGCGGAGCGAACCGGTTTGCCCGTCACCACCGATGTCCACGAAGTGACGCAAGCGGCGGCGGTGGCCGAAGTTTGCGAGATTCTGCAAATTCCGGCGTTCCTCGCGCGGCAGACCGATTTGTTGATCGCTGCCGGGGAGACCGGCCGGGTGGTGAACGTCAAAAAAGGGCAGTTCATGGCCCCCTGGGATATGAAGAACGTCGTGAAGAAGCTGCACGAGGCTGGCAACCACCGCGTGTTGCTGACAGAGCGTGGGACGACCTTCGGCTATGGAATGTTGGTGAACGATATGCGGGCTATTCCGTGGATGCAAGAAACGGGTGCCCCAGCGATCTTTGATGCCACCCATAGCGTACAAACACCGGGGGCGTTGGGCGACCGCACCGGCGGGGATCGCAAGCAAGTGCCGACGTTGGCCCGAGCCGCCGTGGCCGCGGGTTGCGATGGGCTGTTCCTCGAAGTGCACCCCGATCCGGATCACGCCCCCAGCGACGGGCCGAACATGATTCCGCTGGCGGAGTTTCCCGCATTGATCCGTTCCTGTCTACGAATCCGGGCCGCCTTAATGGCCACCGATGAATGAGAACACTAGCCATGCGTGATCGCTTCTGGGTGTTGGGTGCGTTCGCATGGCTCGTCTTCGGACTGGTTACAGCCGGGTGCGGCTCTTCGGACAAACCGAAAACGACCGACACCGGAAAGAAGCAGCAAGAAGACCCGTGGCTCCGTGTCGCCCCCATCTTGCGGCAAGATTCGGACGTCACCACATGCCGCCGTGTGCTGAGCGAATTGAACCAGGGGCTGGCCTCGGTACCGGTGGAATCGCAGCGCAAACTCGGCGACGCCGATGCCGCACTCGCACAGCGGGCGTTGAACCTCAGCGATGCGGAAGTGAAGGAAATCCGCTCGGTGGGCTACACGGCTCTCGATCCGAACCATTTGGAAGAAGCGCTCTACCTCCGCGATATCGCCCGTTCACTCGATATCGCCAAACTGCCGATCGCGGAGCGTGCCCAAACGGTGTTCCAGTGGGTCTGTCGGCAAGTGGTACTCCATCCGTGGGCGACGACCCTCGACACAAAAACCGTGCAGCCCAATCCGCCGGTGCCGCCGTCGTTCGTGCTGCGGCGCGGCTCGGGCAGTGGCCTCGAACGGATGCTGGTGTTCGTCGCACTGTGTCGGCAACTGGAAATGGAAGCGTATTTGATCGGCCCCCCCGAAGCCGCCGGTCAACCGATGCTGTTCCAAGTGCCTGGGAAATTGACGGAGTTTCCGCGCGGGCCGTTCTGGTCCGTCGGTGTCCGGGATCGCACCGACATCCTCTTGTTCGATCCGTGGAAAGAGCTGGCGTACCCCGGAAAGAATCGCCGACCGGCCACGCTGGCGGATGTGCGTGCCAACCCCCGCGACATGGCCGTCTGGCTCGACGATAAAACGTTCGCTTGGTCGGTCACGGTCGACGACCTCAAAAATGGCGAGGTTTTCTTAGTCGCGTCGTTATCGACCGTGCCTCCACGAAACAAAACGCTGGAAGAAAAACTGGCCGCCGAGCTGGGCGTGAAATTGCACGTCAACTTGGCCGACGCGAAAAAGACGGCGGGAATCGCCGCGAAAGAGATCCCGGTGCATTTCTACAGTCCGGCCGCGGAACCTTACAGCCCGACGCGGGCACTGAGTAGCATTTTGCCGACGAACGAAGGGGGTACCTCCACCGAATCGACCGGGATATACGCACTTTATAAAGTGGATCAAATCCCGAAAGGTCAGCTGTTGAAAATCACCCCCGGACTTCAATTCCAAGAGCCGAAAGACCGCCTATTGGCGAAAGCCGTTGCGACTTTCGCCGCAGCTTTCCTGGCTCCGCCGACACCGCGTGAAAAAATTCAGCGCGGGCAATTTGTGGAAGTGACTCAAAATTTGGTCAAGCTCCGCGAGTACTTCAAGGATGCCGACACGCGACAAAAGGGGGTCGATCCCTCCGCGAATGCCGCATTGAAAGAATGGATCGCACAACTCAACTTTCTGTATCCGAGATACAACCTCGCGGGTCCGGCGGATCAGCCCCAGTTGCGCGCCCAGATCGAAGAGTACTGGAAGCAGAACTCCCCGGTGCTCGAGGGGCTGCTGAACTCGGCGATCGCCCAACCGGGTCTGGCCGAATCGACGTTCCTTCTGGCCATGGCCAAGCACGAACAAGCCGAACGGGCCCAGTCGAAAGCCCTGCGGCTGGCCACGACGGTCGAACCCGACCCGGCCAAAAAAGTAGCCGCCGACAAAGCGATTCTCTCCGCCAGCGTGTCGGCCAAGGACGCCTGGATCGAAGCGTACGATTGGTGGAACCGTTACGAGCCTTATCTCGACGATCAAAACACGCACTACCCCGGCCGGGCCGCCTTGGCCAAACTCCTCACCGCACGCTCCAAACAGTTCTCCGAAGCCAAGTGAGCGATCCGGGTTGGCAACGATGTTCCCCGAGAACGCGCTCTCGGGGTGACGCACATCTTCGGCCCTGCGCTTCGATATAATTCCATCGCTTGTGTTCCGTTTCAGTTGGAAGGGGTTTCTGCGATGTTGCGACCGATGCGCCGTGCGCTCTTGTCCGTGTCCGATAAAACCGGGTTGGTGGAACTCGCCCGCGAATTGAGCGACAAATACGGCGTGCAGCTCTTCGCCACCGGGGGCACCCACGCGGCACTGCTCGCAGCGGGACTCCCCGTGCGTGATGTCACCGATTTGACGCACTTCCCGGAAATCCTCGACGGTCGGGTAAAGACGCTCCACCCCGCCGTCTTCGCCGGCCTGCTGGCCAAGCGCGACAACCGCGAACACATGCTCACCCTGGCCCGGAGCGGCCTCCTCGAGCTCGACCTCGTGGTCTGCAACGTCTACCCGTTCGAGCATGTGCTGGCCAAGGGCGGCATCACCGAAGAGCAGCTCATCGAGAATATCGACATCGGCGGGCCGTGCATGATCCGCGCGGCGGCCAAGAACTTTTCGGCCGTGTCGGTACTGGTCGATCCGAACAACTATTGGCAGTTACTCCAAGAACTGCAGGCGAACAACGGCCAGACGCGGCTCGAAGCCCGGCGGCGTATGGCGGCGGCCGCGTTCGCCCGCATCGCCGAATACGACAAAGCCATCCACGACTATTTCAACCCGACGGGTGGCAGCGGCGAGTTGGCCAGTACCACTCTGGCCGCCACCTTCATGCCGATCTTCGAGAAGGTACGCCCGCTCCGCCACGGTGAGAACTCGCACCAGCAAGCGATGTTCTACCGCGAAATTCCCAAGCCCGAACACTCTTGCATCGCCAACGCGGAGATCCTCCACGGCAAGGAGGTCAGTTACAACAACATCCTCGACATGGACTCGGCGGTGAATCTCGTCCGCGAGTTCACGGAACCGGCGGCGGCGGTCATCAAGCACAACAACCCGTGCGGTGCCGCCACGGCCGGTTCGCTGGCTCAGGCATTCAGTCTCGCTTGGGACGCCGATCCGCTCTCGGCCTTCGGGGGCGTGCTCGCATTCAACCGCAAGATCGACCCGCAGACGGCAACGGCCGTCATGTCTGGTGAGCGCTTCGTGGAATGCATCGTGGCCCCGGATTTCGACCCGGCCGCACTCGAAGCGTTGAAGAGTTGGAAGAAGAACGTCCGCATCCTCAAGACGGGTGCCCTCGTGGGCCGTTCGCCCGGTCTCGATTTCCGCCGGGTCGATGGTGGGCTCCTCGTCCAAGCCCG
The DNA here is from genome assembly GCA_025351325.1 of Fimbriiglobus sp. Taxonomy (GTDB): domain Bacteria; phylum Planctomycetota; class Planctomycetia; order Gemmatales; family Gemmataceae; genus JALHQU01. The sequence goes on along the minus strand of JANXWE010000198.1, from coordinate 17,281 downwards.
CGATCAAGGCGCCGACGACCTGACCAAGTGGCAACCGGTCACGGCGAAGCGGCCGACGTCGGCCGAGTACGAAGCGCTCTGGTTCGCCTGGCTCGTCTGCAAGCATGTGAAGAGCAACGCCATCGTGTTGGGGGCGGCGCCGGAAGCGGGGGCTTACACGACGGTCGGCGTCGGCGCCGGGCAGATGTCGCGGGTCGAATCGATGACCATCGCCATCCGCAAAGCGGGGGCCCGTTCCCAGGGGAGCGTGCTGGCGTCGGACGCGTTCTTCCCATTCCCGGACAACGTCGAATTAGCCGCCGCGGCCGGGGTCGTGGCCATCGTGCAACCGGGTGGTTCGGTGAAGGATGCCGAGAGCATCGCGGCCTGCGACAAGCACCGCATCGCCATGCTCTTCACCGGGGTCCGCCACTTCCGGCATTGAGCCAACTCAATCGGCTGCCAAGAGCATCCGTTCGATGTACTGGCGGATTTCGCCCACCGCCACGTCGACCCCGATTTGCACATTGGGCAGCGAGCCGGGGTTCTTCCGGCTATCGACGACCAACATCCCGCGGGTCAACTCGCCTTTCGCCTCCACATCGGCGGGGCGGGTCTCGACGGTGATGCAACCCGGGAGTGCCAACGCAGCGACGCCAAGCACGTCCTTCAGATGGAAGCCTTCGATCCCGTACTGGTTCATGCTGGCCCGGATGGCGAACGGAACGATCTTCCGCAGGAACGTACTCGTCCGCGAGTCCGGGTTGGGCAGTTCCAGCAACTCGGTCGGGGACAAAATCAGCCGGCGGGTGACGTCGAGCGGGATGATGATCGGCGTAGTCCCGGCGTGGATCACCCGTTTGACCGCGTCGGGATCGAGGTAGAAGTGGAACTCGGCGGCCGGGCCGGCGTTCCCGGGTTCTTTCCAACATCCGCCGACAAGTACGATTTTTTCAATTAGCGTGGCCAACTCGGGATCGCGATCGATCGCGCGGGCCAACGTCGTGACCGGGCCGAGGCAGAGCACCGAGACTTCGCGCGGATTCTCGCGCACGAGTTCGATGAGCACTTTGTCGGCCGGGTGCTGCTGGTGCCGGGTGCGGGCCGGGAAGAAGGTGCCACCCAAGCCGTCGGCCCCGTGGAGGGCCGTCCCGTCCAGTTCGTATTCCACCGCCAGCGCCGTCGCCGTACGCGGCCACTTGGCCGGGTCGAGTTGCTCGACCAGAATGTTCACGTTCGCCGTCGCTTGCACCGCCGACACGTTTCCGGCGCTCGGCAGCAGGCCGATGACGTCCAAATTCGGATCGAGCAACGCCAACGCCACCGCGAACGAAGTGTCGATGCCGGCGTCGGCGATGATGATGACTTTCTTCGGCATAGCGCAGCCTCGCGGAGACATGTGGGGATTATTGTACCCCAGCGAGGGGGCGACGGTGCCCCCGATTCGGAATAGAGTTCCCCCGTGCCGAACCAATCAGGAGCTAACCGATGAACGAACAGAAACGGGCTACCCCCAGCCATCCGATCCACACGCTGCTCGCCGAGCGGTGGAGTCCGTATTCGTACGCCGACCGCCCCGTTTCCGACGACGATTTGCAGTCGCTGTTCGAGGCGGCGCGCTGGACGGCGTCGTCGTACAACGAGCAGCCGTGGAGCTACATTGTGGCAACGAAAGCGCAACCGGAGGCGTTTGCCAAGCTGCTCGCCTGCTTGGTCGAACCGAACCGGGCCTGGGCTGCGGCGGCCCCCGTGTTGGCCATCGGCTGCATGAGCTTGACGTTCGCCCGCAACGGGCAACCCAACGCCGCCGCGCCGCACGACCTCGGTGGTGCCGGAGCGAGTTTGACTTTGGAAGCGACGGCCCGGGGATTGTCCGTCCACCAGATGATCGGCATCCTGCCCGATGTCGCCCGCAGCCAGTACGGCATTCCGGAAGGGGTGCAGGCCATGACGGCCTTGGCAATCGGCTACGCCGCCGATCCCATCTCGGAGGCACTCCGCGAACGCGATTCCGCGCCGCGCAGTCGGAAGTCGCTCACCGAGTTCGTTTTCGGCGGCGTGTGGGGCACGACTTCCGAGATCGTCGGGTGAGTCTGGCACACCAAATGCGATGGGTGGAACCGGTTTTCCTGTTCCCAGCGGTGGTATCAGCCCACCGCAACCCCTTGAAGTGAGTGATTCCAATGGTCGGTACAGTCGTCAATACTCCGAACACGCATTCGGGCACGTCCGCCGAAGAACTGGTCTCGGTGCGGACGCGAGTCAACTGGGGTGCGATCTTGGCCGGCTCTGTCTTGGCCCTCGCCCTCTATTTTTTGCTGACCCTGCTCGGTGGGGCAATCGGCTTCTCGATCGGTGACAAGACGAGTGCCCAAACACTCGGAACCGCCGCCGCCATCTGGGCGATTGTGGTCACGGCCGCCTGCTTGTTCGTCGGTGGTTTCGTGTCGAGCCAACTGACGGTGGGCGAGAACAAACGCGAAGCGGCCCTGTACGGCCTGATGGTCTGGGCCTTGGTGTTCGCCATGCTGTTGTGGCTGATGGCCACGGGCGTGAAAGCCGGATTCAATGCGATGGTCGGCGTCGCCACGGCGGGAAGTGTGGCGGTGGATACGACTGCCAAGAACACGACGCAAGGCGATTGGGAAGCATTGGCACAAAAGGCCGGGGTCGATCAAAAGCAGATCGACGAATTCAAAGTGAAGGCCAAAGATGCACCGGCCCGGGCCAAGGAAGCGATTGAAGATCCGGCGAATAAGCAGAAGGCCGAGCAAGTGGCTCGGGACGCCGGCGAAGCGGCGACGCGGGTGACGTGGTTCACATTCTTGGGCACGCTGCTGTCGATGTTGGCCGCCGCAGTCGGTGGGTACATGGGTGCGGGTGCCACCTTCCGGTTGTTCGCGGTTCCGGTTCGCTCGACGACGGGGCGACTGTTGGTGAATTAAAAAAAGTAACCCGGCGTCGAAACCGACGCCGGGTTACTTTTCGTCTTCGCGTTCCATCACTTCCCACGACTCGTCAAATCGGCCAAACGCTTCTCCGCTTCTTTCAACCGCACCGGTTCCGTGTCGTTGGCAATCTCTTCGCGGTACAATTCGATCGCTTTCGTGCGCTCGTTCAGCAACCGATCATAAATGTACGCGGCACGCATGATCGCATCGCTGCGCACCCCTTTGCGCCACTGGAACGAACGCTCGAAATACGCGGCAGCGCGGTCGTATTGTTTGAAGGCTTTGCTTTCGTACAGGTCGCCGAGTTGGTACCCGACGTCGGCGATTTTGTCGCTAGTTGGGTGCTTTTGCAGGATTTCTTGGAGCAAGATTTCGGCCCGGCGTTGATTCAAAGTGTAATCGGTGCCCGACCCTTTGTCTTTGTACTTCATCGCTTCAACGTAAAGCGTGTTCGCTTCTTTGATGTTGGTCTTCGCTTCGAGGGTGGCCGGGGGCACGTCGCTGATGTCGAGGCGGTACGACGGCTTCGACATCATGTGAAAAGTTTTGAGTTCGTCTTCGACCCATTTCATGCGACCGCGGTCACCCGACTTTTCGTAATACTGGTACAGAGCGACGAGGGATGCTTGGTACTCTTTGCGTGCGGCGAGAACCCGTTCGACTGTTTCGGAATCGCTGGCGGTCGCCGGTTTGGGAACCACTTTCGGCGGGGCTTCGGCCGCCCCGGCGACGACGCTTGACAACAACAGACCCATGCAGGTGAGCAATTGGTTTCTCATAGTGCGCCTCGGCGGTGATTTTCGAACTCAGCTACTGGGCACTTCTGGCATCGCGTCTTTGCTACCGCTACCGGGCGGAGCAGCGGGGGTGTGAACTCCGCTTTGACCGACCGGAACATACGAGCCGGACAGCCGCTGCTCGGGTCGGCCGAAGATCATGCGGCCAGCGGGTGTTTGCAGCACACTTGTCACCACGATGGACACGTCTTGACCGACGAGGTTGCGCCCCTGTTCGATCACAACCATCGTGCCGTCTTCGAGGTAGCCGACGCCCTGGCCGAGTTGATCTCCGACCTTCACGACTTTCAAGTTCAAGTATTCCCCCGGAAGTGCGACGGTCTTCAACGAGTTCGCCACTTCGTTCAAATTGATGACGTCCACACCCTGCAATTGCGCAATCTTGTTCAAATTGAAATCGTTCGTGACAACCCGACCTCCGACCGCTTTTGTGAACAGCACGAGCCGTTCATCGACCCGCATCTTCTCGCCCGGTTTCAACTCGCCGGCGTTGCCGTCGTGCATCAGCAGATCGATTTTCGGGTTCGTTTGCAATTTCTTGAGGATATCCAAGCCACGCCGTCCCCGGTTCCGCTTGAGCTTATCGGAGCTATCCGCAATGCCCTGAAGCTCTTGCAGCACGAAGCGGGGCACGATGATTTTGGTGTCGACCAAGCGTGTATCGCACAGATCCGCAATCCGGCCATCAATGATGACGCTGGTATCGAGCACCAGCGGCCGGCCCCCTTTCACCTGTTTGTTGAATTCGACGTAAGGGATGATGAACCGGAAATCATCGCGGGTTTGCACGAGGATGGACACCGAGATGTAGCTGGTGATCAGTGTGATCAAGACGCGTGCTAGTACCGTCAACTTCTGGAGTTGCGGCGGTTCGAGCTGCATGGTTCCGGCGAACGTTTGGATCAACGCTTCAATTCCGATGCCGAAGAGCCAGCCAAGTAGCAGCCCGAGTAGCAACCCGAAATAGATCGAGGAAATCGTGGCGATGTGCTTGTCCGTTTCGCGGAGGTCGGTGTATAGAATCGCCGCACAGACCGCGAGGATCGCCACGATGGCGACGACCCCGCCGACGGTGCTTTGCAGATCCGTGGCGACGAAATTGAAGGCGAATAGGGCGACGCCGAGCATCAAGGCCGCGAAACAGCCGCGGAGTAACCAAAGTAGCATAGCGAACCTCGGGGTCAGTCGTTCGAAGCGTGTCACCGCTTCGCCGGGACAGCTCTACCCCTTTAACATTAGAGATCGACGGAAGGCTGGAACAGACGGCGGTACTCGCGTTGAGCGAAGCGATCGGTCATTCCAGCCAGATAATCCCCCACAACGCGCGGAAGCGTTTCGACGAGCGTCCGCCCCGGTAACCGCGGGTAGGGGGCTGTGCCAGCCAAATGGGCCGCTCCGGCCCAGCGCCGCAGGTGCTTCTCCGGGAGCAGTTCGGGTGTCCGCGTGTATTCGTCGAACAGGGCCTTCAAAATGCGCTTGCCGCTGGCCGTCATCTGCAACACGCGGTGGTGCCGGTAGACGCGCTCGCGCAAGAATCGCTCTAGTCCCTGCTTCCAGGCCAGCATCTCGGTTCCGAACCCGACGAGCGGAAGTTCCGACCGGCGAACATCTTCCGCCGAGGCGATACGTTGGGCCACAATGCGGCGCGCGGTTTCGGTCAGCAAATCGGTCACTTGCCAGGCCAGCAACTCGCGCAGGACGGCCCCGCGGAAGGAGGGGCCACTCAAACCGGGATAGATGCCGCGCACCGTCTCGGCGGCGCGGCGCCAGAATTCGATCTCGTGGAGTTCGTCGAAAGTGACGAAGCCAAGGCCGAGGGCGTCGTCGATGTCGTGGGTGTCGTAGGCGATACTATCCACCACATCCACCACTTGCGCTTCGAGTGGTGGCCCACCCATTTCCCGGAACTCATCTCCGTCGGGGCCGTTTAAGATCCCACTGTGCCGGACAAACGCTTCGCGCAGCTCGAAAGTCAGATTCAACCCGGGAAAGCCGGGGTAACGCTCCTCCAGTTCATCGACGCGGCGCAGGCCGTACAAGTTGTGATTGAATCCGCCAAACTCCCGTAGGCATTCATCGAGCGCCTGCTCCCCGGCATGGCCGAACGGCGGGTGGCCGATGTCGTGGGCGAGGGCAATCGCTTCGGTGAGGTCTTCGTTCAACTGCAACCGCCGCGCGACGGTGCGGGCAATCTGGGCCACTTCCAGCGTGTGCGTCAGCCGGGTGCGGTGGTGGTCGTTCACCGACGCGACCAGCACTTGCGTCTTCCCGGTCATCCGGCGGAAGCTGGAACTGTAGACGATGCGCTCTCGGTCACGCTGGAACGAGGTGCGGAATTCGTGCGCTGGTTCTGGGTGCCGCCGACCGCGCGAATCCCGATTCCGCAGCGCACCAGGGGCGAGCCGAGAATCTTCCTGGTCGAGCCAACTATCGACGGTCGGTGAGGGCATGGAAGTCGTCCGATCACCGGGGGCGGGGTTTTGGCGAGCCGAAGATTTGCAGGAACTCCGCGAGATCGTCGGCTGAGGACTTTGGCTTTTCCGGTGCCACGGGTGGGTAGGTCTTCGGGCCGTCGCCGGGGGTGCGCGGATCGATGAGCCAATCGACGAATTCGGAGCAGGCCATCGGTTTGGCCCGCACCCGTTTGGCCGCCGTCTGCAACCGTTGGTCGTTCGAAACGAGGCGGATCTTCTGCGGGTTCTTGTCGAGCACCAGGTACGTCTCAATCAGGTCGTCGGCCGTCTGGCGAAACGAGAAGGTGATGGTCAGGCCCCGGTGGCTGGTGGTGCCCCAATCCCGCGTTGCATGTTGGGCATCGAAGATGATCCGCGTGACCGGAAAGTACGGCTTCAAAGTCGCGGATTCGGCTAGCCAGTCGAGGAATCGCCCCCGGGCCGCATCGAACTGCCGGGCGTGAACCCCGGTCGGAACCGACCCGACCGCGTGCATCAGGTTGTAACCGTCGATGAGGAACGCCATAAGGTCATTATAAGACAGGTTGAGCGAACCCGTGCGAAAACGAAAACAGGGGGCCGAAGCCCCCTGTTTCCCACTTGCGATTGTTACCGTCGCCTTAGGCGAGTTGCCGGCGGCGGCGGAAGGCGCGGGCCAAGCCGACCAACGGCAGACCCAGTGCGGCCAGGGCCAGCGTGGCCGGTTCTGGGACGCCTTGGATGCCGTCTTTACCGACGGGCACTTCCGAGGTGGTGATGTTGCTGTCGATCAAACCATCCGAGGCCCGGTTGGTTTGACCCGTGAACGAATCGATCCCGCGCTTGCCGTACTTCGAGGTGGCGAAGAAATTCCCCAACCCCACTTGGCCGAACTGAGTCGCCCCGGTGTAGGTGTAGGTCAAGTTCGTCACGGTCGGATCGTCCGACGGGTTGGTCAGGTTCGGCGTTTTGCCCGTGAGGGCCGTCGACAGGGTCCAACCCGGTGGAACCGATTCTCCGCCCGGCACGTAGCCGGCGAAATCGTAGATGGTGAAGTAGTTACCCGACTGCAGCTTCATGTCGGTCGGAAGCACAATCGCGTAGGTCCAGCGGAAATTGCCCGCTTCCGGGTCCACTTGCACGTTCGTGGGCAATAGCCCCGCGTTGGCCGTGCTGGCCATGGCTGCCGTCATTACGGCAGCGGTGAACAATCGAACCATCCAAGTCTTGCGGACCATTCGGTCTCCCTCCATGAAAAAAGCGACTCAACGGTGTTGGCTTGGGGAGGACTAAACCCCCGTGCCGATCTAGGTGACCGCCTCTTCCCTCCGTCGTCCCGGCGGTACCTGGTTCCTGACTCGGGCGGCTGAATAGGGTGCCGGCCCGGTGCTGTCAACCTCAGGTGAGAACTGTCGAATCCGAACCAGATCCCACAGTTTTCCCTATTATTTCACACTCATGCGGCGTCGGCGGAAGGTCCGAACCATCCCGATGATGGGCAATCCGAGGCCCGCCAGCACCAGCGTGGCCGGTTCTGGTACCGATTGCATCGAGGGCACCGGCACCGTCGACGGTGTGATGTTGCTATCTTGTTGACTGTCCGAAGTGCGGTGCGTGCTCGCCGCGAAGTACGAGCTGGCTTCCGCGGAATAAAGCGACACCGCCCAGAAATTGCCCAAGCCCGTTCGACCGTTGGTGACATCCGGCCCACCATAGCGGTAGGTCAAGTTCGGTAGTGTGGCATCGTCCGGCGGCAAAACCCCCGGCGGAACGGGGCCGACGTTGGCCGTCGAGAATGTCCAGTCGGCCGGTTGGCTGTTGCTGCCCGCTTGGAAGCCGGCGAAATCGTAAATCGTGAAGTAATCACCGTTCCGCAGTTGGGCATCCGTGGGCAACACGATGGCGTACGTCCAGCGGAACAGCCCCGATTCGGCCGTCACGGTGTGCGACACTGGCAATAGTCCCGCCTGCCCACTCTGACTTGTCGCTAACCAAACCGCAGCGGCGACCGCCACGACCATCCCTGTCCGAGTCATGTTCGTCCCCTTCCTTAGGGTCGAGTCCAGTTGAAGTGGTCTGCGATCAGCCCGCAGAACATCGATGCAGTAACGATCCTGTCTAAGTTTACCGGCGGTGTCAAGCTCGACTGAATCGGACTTTTTTTCCCAGTTTGCCCCGATTGCAGAATCGCCATTCTCCGGGTCTGAAGACTTGCCACTCAGACGCTTGTTCTTGTGTCTGCCGAGTATACCCCCACCCCACTGTGGACGCACCAGACACAAGAACATCAAGCAGAATGATAGCCGTTTGCGAAATATATAGTGTTGTGTGATAACGGGATAGGACTTTTTGATCGGCGTCCCCGCCGATTCTTGGGTATCGCCGGCGTCGATTTCACCACGAAATGGCCTCGACGAAAATGATTTTACCAGCGATGCAAAACACGATCCGGCGAGACGCCAGATCTACCCCGAATCCGGCGAGACGCCGGAACGACCCAAGAATCAGCGAAGACGCCGATGAAAACGCCTGAATCCGTTGGCGCACCCTCAGAACAGGAATGCCTTGTCATTCCCGATCAATTTTCGTAGTTTTTCACTTCGGATTTCCTTCAAAATCGATATTTTCGGGAGATACTCATGGCGGGTCGAAAAGCCGGCGGCGGTCGCAGCCGCATGGACATGCGTCGGCAGGCGGAAGCGGCCGAAGCGCGGGAAGGCGGAGCCGAGGTCGAAGAAGTCGAAGCCGACGACGAAGATGAAGACGAGGACGAAGACGAAGAGACGGAGGGCGATGGCGAGGAAGCCGCCGAGGGCGAAGCTTCAGATGAAGAAGCTTCAGACGACGAGGACGCGGGTGACGACGACGACGACGAGGACGGCCCCAAGAAGAAAAAGAAGAAAGCGAAAGTGAAGGCGCCGGCCAAAGTGAAGGTCAAGAAAGCCCCGGCCAAGCGGAAGCCGAAGGCTGTGAAAGAAGTGCGCCAACGGGCTACGTGGGTCGTGTTCGATAACGGTAGCAAGCGTGTCGGCGCCTTCCCGTATTCGCAGAAGAAAGAGGCGGAAGAATTGATGGCGGCGAAGATGGAAGAGAAGAAGACGACGTTCTTCATCCAACTCATCAAAGAGCCGATCGAAGAATAGTTTCAATACGCAGTTGGGATTGCGCATCTGCAATCCCAACTCCGCACTCTCAAATCAACTCGATGTATTCATCGTCCGGAGCAAATCTTCCACCGTCTTCAAACGCCAGCCGATACCCAACACGTTCGGGAGTCGGATTTCGCGTTTATCACCGCTCGGCATCTTCAGAATCAAGTCGCCCGAACCGAAGCCCAGAATGTAGTGGCGGAACAGGTCGTCGCGCTGCTTTTCTAAGCTGACCCCCATCGTGGGGTACGTTTGCACCGCATCGCCGATGTGTTCGCACACCTTGATCTGCCCCGGGGTGAAGATCACGTAAGCCCGGCGGTCGAAGACCCAAGTTGCCAGCGCCCAGAGGGAGAACACACCGACCCCGATGGTCAGGTACCCGGCCATGTTGATGTGGATGTGCAAGTCGCCAACTGTCTTGAAGATTTCATCCCACCAACCGAGCAGAGAGATGATGAGTGCGAGGACGAACGCACCCATAATCACGATGAATGACCAGAGGCCCCGGAGGGGAACGTTGGTGATGATGATCGTCAAAATCAGCACCACGACGAACAGCGAGCCGAGCGTGGCGTTGGCCGAAATTCGTGGCCGAAACACCTCGAGATTCGCATTGGCGGTGTTGGCCGACGAGAGCTTGGCCGCGTCTTCGAGGGAGCGACTGTTGAGGGGGTCTTTTTTGTCGTTTTTGAACGTCAACGCGTATTTGCCATCACCGAGTTTTTCGACTTCGCCGTGCGCGGGAACGATGGCCAAACGGGTGTTTTCAAAATAGGTCCAACCGGCCATGAAGAACGCCAGAACCCAAACCGGCCACCAGTAGTAGAGGTTCGAGTGGCTGACGAGTTTGATTTCGGTGTTGGCACGGGTGCGCGGGCCGGCGGGAGCGTTGGTCGCCCCTGGGGGTGCTGTTGTCGGCGTCGGTGACGGCGTGGACATTGTGCGGGAACTCTTGAGGAATGGAGACGGGTGAAGGAAGCGTCCGAGAGCTATTCGCCGAGCAGCCGGCCGGCATTTCAACGTCGGGCGAACAAAGTCTAGCAAAACCTATGCGCGACTACTGTTCGTGATCGTGTTCGTATTGCTTCACTTTCTCGAGCCGACGTTCGTGGCGACCCCCCTCGAACTTCGTGTCCAGCCAAGTCTTGACCATGCGTTCAATGACTTCTTCCGACAGCAGATCGGCCGAAAGGCAGAGGACGTTGGCATCGTTGTGGAGCCGGCTCATTTCGGCATCGACCACGTCGCGGCAATTCACGGCGCGCACACCGTGAACTTTATTCGCGGCGATGCACATGCCGTGACCGGTGGCACAGATCAACAGACCGCGGTCGTCTTTTCCGGACGCCACCGCTTCGGCGACCGGGATGGCGAAATCGGGGTAGTCGACGCTCGCGGCGCTGGTGGCCCCGAAGTCGTCGACGGTGTGGCCCAACGATTTGAGCATGTCTTCGAGGCGTTGCTTGACGGCGACCCCTCGGTGATCGTTGCCGACTGCGATTTTCATGTCTCCAACCATTTCAGGATCAGGCGATCCAACTGCCACGCGATGATTCGGGCACACGCCCGGTACTCTTCGGAATCGCCGCCGATCGGATCGGGGAGGTCTTCCTGTTCACAAAGCAATTTCGGTTCCGGTCCCACCGGGCCGAAACGCGAGCGGAGCACCATCACGTGCATTTCCGTCATCGCGAAGACATCGGTCGCCCGTTCGAGCATCTCGGGGTTCAACGGCCGACTCCGGTGCCCGCCGAGATCCGCTCCGTGGGCACTGGCGGCCACCACGGCTTCCGGCGTGGCCGGATCACCTTCGTAAGCCATGACCCCGGCTGAGGCCACCTGGAAGCCCTTGGCGGCCAATTCGTCGGGCGAACAGCCGAGTGCCAGCGCCAGTTTCGAGCGGCATAAGCCCTCGGCCAGCGGGCTACGGCAGGTGTTCCCCGTGCAGACGAACAAGATCGACCGGTGATACTGCGGGGCCACGGCGTGGGGGGTATCCGCAGACATCAACACAAACCCTCATTCACAATGGTGTTGTGGGTAAAATACAAACTTTGTCGAGGGGTTACAACTGGGAGCCGCCGTAGAAAGAGTGTGAATCGCTTGGCAACGGCGTCTGCTATAATCCCCTTTGTATTTCCAACCTCGATCCTTGGACTGCTATGGTTCGTTGTTTCGTCGCGGTGGTTTTGACCACGGCAATGCTCGGTTGTGGGAAGCCGACAGCACCATCGGTCGTCGAGGCGCCGGTGGAGATCCCCGCAGTTCCCACACCACCGGCCGCCACCTACGAGATGGATCCGGGGAAGCATGTCGTACCAACGACGCCCGCGTCCGGAAAGCTCGGTGGTTACATATTCGTACCGGATCAAGTCACACTCAAAGGGAACGAACTCGGCTTCCTCAAGAGCGGCGGCCCGTTGGACAACTTGCAAATCACACTCGAACTCCCGGACTACACCCCGCAGGACACGGTCAAACTTTCGGTCGGCCCGGACAAAAAAGCACCGGGTGCTGAGATCATGTTGACGTCACTCATCCAGCCGAAAGAGACGGGGTTGCCGAACTTTGCGGGTACGAAAACGAATTATGCACTGACCCTCAATTTGTCGCCACGGAAGGACGGTAAGATCGCCGGTTCGATCTACCTCAGCTTGCTCGGCGAGAAGAAAGATTTCTTAGCGGGCACGTTCACCGCGACGTACGAACGCGACTTGGAAGCGCCTCCCGAGCCGGACGACGCACCGTACATTGCCGGGCGAATTGTCCACGCTGGCAAGCCCAAACAGATGCTTCAAGTCCGGTATGTTGGCCAGCCCACGGCCGGTGGGGAACCGATCACCGATATGGTCGGTGTCCCATTGATCGACGGCCCGATCAGCGCCGTGCGCGGTTCCAGTTACCCGCCTCGGGTGATCGATCTCCGACCCGGGAAAGCCGGTGCGGAGTACGATTGCGTCCGTCTGCCGCCGGGGAAATATTTCCTCATGGCCCGCCTCGACGACGGCCCGATGGGCTGGAAACTGGTCGACGTGCCCGCCGATTCCAAAATCGACGCCCCATTGACAATCCCCAGTTTGCTCAACGGGAGTGTGGACGTCACGGTGCCAGCCCAAGCCATCGGGCAAGTTCAGGCCATTCCCGCCGGGTTGAAGCTGGACGATCCGACCGGCACCTTCACCACCGCCATCAGTGGTGCCATGGGTGCCTATGGCAACGTCACCGAGGGCAAAGTGAGTTTGAAAAATATGACCCCGGGGAAGTACGAAGTTTCGCTCCGTTCGGGTCTGACGATCTACCGTGCGGACGTCGTGATTGAACCCGGCCAGACGGCCAAGGTGGAACTGAAGTGAGGGCACCGGGGCGGAAGACCGATTATCGCGTATAAATTCTGGACGAACGCCATCCCCCCACAGAATCGAGTCTGCCCGTGAGTCTGCCCGATCTGCGCTGCTTGCTCTGCGACCGCACGTTGCTGGACGAAAACACCACTCGGGCCGCCGAACGCTGCGTCCAGTGCGGCAAACTCGTGCAGTTGGGCACGCCGGCTGTCCCGCCCCCACTAGCACCATTGCCACCAGGGGAGCAAGCCGGCTTCACGCCAGGGGAAGGGTCGCTCCTCAACACGGCGTTCGACGAACTCCCCGAAGCGGTGCCGGTGATCCCGGTGGTGCAACCCCGTGCTGCGCTGCCGGTGGGGCGCCCGCCGGCGTCGGCACCACCGACGTTCTCGAAGCCGAATTGGGTGCCACCGATTCAGTCGCATCCCCCGGTGCCCCCGCACGAAGATCAAATCGACCGCCCCAAGCCGAAGTACGGCTGCGCGATCCTCACGCTCTTGGGCTTCTTTTTGATGGCGATGCTGGCCGTCACGTTCATCGTCTACGCGATTGCGCGCGGGTTGCGGAAACCACCCAAAACGGAGTCGACACCGACGAAAGTCGTCGCCGATGCCGGGCCACAGAAACTGGCTCCGGAGGGATCGAAACCAGTTGATCCGGGATTGATCGCGGTTCCCGTCAACGCTCTCTGGACGCCGCCCCGTGGTACTTTCCCGCTCGGTATTGCGACTGCGGCGACGACCAAGGTGGTGCCGTTGCCCGGAACGTGCAGACACGGCGTGTTGGCGGGGAATGGTCGGTTCATCCTCTTCCCGACGCCGTCAGCACAATTGCTCGTCGTCTTCGATGCGGCCACCACGGGAGTCGTCGGCTATGTGCCGATGCCCGACCGCGATTCCCTCGTGGCCGGGAGTGCCAATCAACTGTTCATCGTCTCGCCGGCGGCGGGTTCGATCACCTCGTACGACCTGACGACCTTGAAGCGCGAACGCACCGAACCGCTGGGGGATCGCTTCGGCAAACTGCTGGCGTTGGCAGCGGGACACTCCGCACGCGGGCCGGTCTATTTGCTGGCGGCACAGAAGAACAACCCCCAATTGCATCTGTTGAATCCGGACACACTCCGAAGCCTCGACTGGAAGCCCGAAGTCAACCCGTTCAAAAAACCGAATGGAGTCTTCACCGGCGGCGTGACGGCGGATCGGGGCTACCTTCGTGCCTCCGCCAATGGGCGAGTTCTGCTCGGCGGAGTGACGACGGGCAAGCAGAACTACCGGGTGGATCGGTTCGAACTGATCGGGGCCAACCCGGTCATTGCCCCGACGACAATCTCGCAGGTCAGTCCCGCGTTCCCCACAGCCGATGGCAGGTTGACGGCATTTGAAGCGAACGTCAAGAGCACGCGGTTCCCGATGGCCGAGGGGAATGGTTACTTCGAGATCATCGACAAAGCCGGAAGCAAACTGGTGGCGATGACGTTCGTCGGCGAAGGGCACGTGCAACGAGCCGAAGTGAAAGAGATCACGAACTTTGCCGACGACGATGGCCCGAACCAAGATCGCCGGGCGTTCTTAATTCCATCGGCTCAAGTATTGGTCTACCTGCGTAGCGACGGTCAGTCGATCCAATGGCGGCGTGTGAAAATCGGTGAGGAACTGAAGAATCTGACGCAAGATTACCTCGTCATCAGCAGCACGCCACCGGCGACCGCAACGCGTGGCAAGAGCTACCAGTACGATCCCAAAATCCTCAGCAACTCGGGCGACACGGTGTTTCGAGTCGATGTGGCGCCCCCGGGAATGACGATCCAGGGCAAGAGCCTCGTCTGGGACGTACCGGAATCCGGTTCTGAAGTCGATGTGGCCGTCGAACTGCTCGCCGAGTCGAAGTTGAAACCGAACGTCGCCGCGAAGCAGCGTTTCACCGTGGCACTCGTGTCGTCGTCGCCGAGTGCGGCAGGCGGGTTGTTCGCACCGAAAATGTCGCCGGACAACCCCACGAGAAATGTGAAAGGGACGGCTGGCGAACCCGGCGCGAAGTTCACGGGGGAACCAACCAAGACGGCCAACCGCGGCAAAACGTACCGGATGAAAGTCAACTTCCGCAGCCCCGACGATGCCACGATCTACATACTCTCAGCGCCGGCTGGAACCAAGTGGGATGCCAACGAACTCGTGTGGGAAGTCCCCGCGGATGCCGCGCTCGAACCGGTGCCGGTGGTGGTTGCAGCGCAGACGGCATCGGGGAGCCAAGTGGTGCTCGGCTATCTGCTCGAAATCCAGGAGTGACGCCGATGCTGAGCGCCCAGGATGTCATCCGCCTGTTGAACTTGCAGCCGCACCCCATCGAAGGGGGGCACTTCCGCGAGTCGCATCGCAGCGACCTGACGTTGCCCGCTTCGGCGCTGCCCGCCCATCGGATCGAACGCTCGGCATCGACCGCAATCTACTACCTGCTCATCGCCGGGGCTGTGTCGGAGATGCACCAACTGCCGGGTGAAGAAGTCTACCACCATTACTTGGGTGACCCGCTCGAAACGCTGTTGCTCTACCCGGACGGGCACGGGGAGCTGCGCATCGTCGGCAACGATTTGGCGAACGGACGCGAACCCCAGATGACGATTGCCGGGGACGTTTGGCAGGGGAGTACGCCGGCTGCCGGGCCGCACGGATTCGCACTCATCGGCGCGACCATGGCCCCCGGATTCGACTACGCCGATTACCGCCGGGGCCATCGTGCGACCTTGCAAGCGGGGTGGCCGAAGTTCGCCGAACGGATCGGCCAGCTCACTCCGAATGGATAATTCTGGAACGTCTGAATGCACATCCTGTTGGCACCGGTCGGCAGTCACGGCGACGTGCATCCGTTCATCGGTTTGGGGATGGGTCTGCAAGCCCGCGGCCACCGCATCACTTTGATCGCCTCGGAAATCTTCGAGGAACTCGCCGTCCGCCACGGCTTCGAATTCGCCTCGACGGTGACGCGGGCCGAATACGAACAGACGGTCGCCAACCCGGATCTTTGGCACCCCAAACGGTCGGCCCGCGTGATCTTCGACGACGCCCTGATGCGGAAGTATTTGCCCATCGGGTACGTGCAGATTCGCCAGCGGTATGTGCCCCACGACACGGTGCTCCTCGCCGGGCCGTTGTCGCTGCCGGCCCGTGTGGCCCACGATAAACTCGGGATCCCGCTGGCCACGGTTCACCTCGCTCCCATCGGGTTGTTCAGCGCCGTCGAAACGTCGATCTACCCGACCATCCGGATGCGGTCTTGGTGGCCGGCCTCGTTGAAACGAACATTATTTTGGATGGGCGAACGCGTCATGCTCGACCCGTTGGTGCGACCGCAACTGAATGCGTTTCGGGCCACGCTCGACTTGCCACCGGTGCGACGGGTGTTGGGACAGTGGATCCATTCGCCGCAGTTGGTGCTCGGTCTCTTTCCCGATTGGTTCGGGCAGGCGCCGGATTGGCCGGCCCAGGTCCGGACGCCGGGATTCATCCGCTACGATCAAGCCGACACGAAACCGGTGCCGGCGTCGGTCGAGGCGTTTCTGAACAAAGGTGATGCACCCATCATCTTCAGTTTCGGCTCGGCGATGCGAACGGGGCGGTCGTACTTCGAGGCCGCCGTCGAAGCGTGTCAAGTACTCGGGCGGCGTGGTTTGTTCCTGGCGAAGGCGACCGATCAAATCCCCCCGGATCTGCCCCCGACGATCCTGCAAGCCGATTACGTTCCGTTCAGTGCGGTCTTCCCCCGCGCGGCGGCGGTCGTCCATCACGGCGGCATCGGTACCACAGCGCAAGCTCTCGCCGCCGGGGTTCCGCAGGTGATCATGCCGATGTCGTTCGATCAGCCTGATAACGCCGAGCGACTCCGCAAACTCGGGGTGGCCCGTGTGGTGCCCGCGGCACAATTCACCGGCGCCACGTTGACCGCCGCCCTCCGGGGTCTGTTGGCCGATGACCGAGTTCCGAAGGCGTGCGCCGATTTCCAAGAGCGCTTGCGCCGCACCGACCCGTTGCGGGACGCTTGCGATTGGATCGAAGGGTTGCGTGGGAAAGACCCAGTTTGATACGTCGGCCGAACCGTTTACTGTGGAACCTGATTCAACTCCGGCAACCGTTCCACTAGGAAATCGGAAAGCTGCTTCATCGTCACGGGGCGGATCATCACTTTGCCGCCCTCGAGGTAGATCACGCTGTTGCCCCAGGCTTTTTGATCTTCGTTGAGCACGAGCACGCCGGCCATATCGAGGTTCATCATCTCCGCTTCTTTGAGCACGCGGCGGTAGGCGTCCACGCCGTCGTTCCCGGCGGTGCCCACATCGATAATGAGGGCGTGGTACGGCTGCGTTTGGAACCGCTTGATCGCCTGGGTCGCGTCCATCGACATCAAGACGCGGAATCCCATCTTCTTGAACTTGTCGCGGAAGGCATCTTGCAGCTTGACGTTGGATTCCACGACGTACATCGTGAGCGGGCCGCTGGCCCGGCGCACCTGTTTGGCAATTTCTTCGCCACCGACGAGTTCGGCTTGGGCGGTGCGGATCGCTTCGACGAATGCGGCCGGCGTCTGGTAGCGCTTGGTCGGTTCGAGGGTGACCGCTTTGGCGATGACTTTCAC
>JANXWE010000176.1 GCA_025351325.1 Fimbriiglobus sp. | reverse complement strand
GTGGAAGGGCCGAATAGCCACATCGGCTTCGGAGAGCAGCCGACCTGCTGGGGTGGCCGAACCCGTTGGCGACAACTCAGCGGTCGCCCAGCTCCGGAGACGGCGAATCCGCGCAGTCTGGGCATTTTCGACAGCGTCTGTTGCGAACGACGCGCGAAGATCGACTTGCAAACAAGGCTCGACACACTGCTCATGCGCCCGGTCAAACGGCGTGCCCCGTGGCGGAGTTGGTTCGTGGATACCGCGGATGGCTTCGCCGACGAGCGGAAGCAGTTCGCATGGAATCGGCAAACCGTGTCGCCTGTCCCGTGGCCCAATTTCGACACCGCGAATCCGATTCCCCGCTTCCCACAGGCTATCGGACTTGTTGGGGACGGCTTTCGTTCGAGGGAGTTGGCTTGGGAAATCGCCCTGCGGGGGCAACGTGTTGTCCGGTTGACGGACGAAATTCCACTCGCGCGGCCGAACCGGATGACGCCATTGGAACTCCAACAAGCGGAAAGCCGCATGACGCAGACGACCGACGCGTCAGACTTGTCGGCGTGTGGGTTGGTCATCGTCGATGACAGCCGAGTGTCGCCGGCGTTTCTGGAACACAACTTACCGGCACGGACAATTTTGGCGGTGGCCCCCGCCGAGAGCGCCCGCTTCGTCGAGCTGGCCAAACGGCCCGAGCGGGTCGTCGGTTTGGAATTCGCCGGAGATCAGCTCGCGGTGGTCTATCCCCAATTCGAAACGTCCCCGGACACCTTGGCTGCGTTCGGAATATGGTTGGAGTTTTTGGGCTACCAACCAATTCTCACGCACGAAGTTGGTACCGACTGGCAGAACGGAGTTCCCGGCGACTTGACGCGGCGCGCGCCGGCACCTAAACCATCGTTGAGGACAAACGCGGGGTGACGAGGGCTGACGATGGCGACGCAAGACAGCATGGAAATCGTCGGCCTGAACCTCAAGTTGCTCGGACGCAAGAGCAAGAAGAACATCCTGATCAGCGCCGGCAAGCCGGCCGACAAAGCCCGGTTACTGGAATCGGTGCGAGCACTTTCCAAACTCGACGTGCGGATTTTCTGCACCGAAGGCACCAGCCAGTATCTCACGCAACAGGGTATCGCCAACGAGGTGATCTACAAGATCGCCGAGGGCCAGGATCCGAACATCCGGTCGTTTTTGGAAGCCGACCGCTTCGACCTCGTCGTCAATATTTTGACCGGCGACAACGACTACGACCAAGCATCGGACAACAACCGCATCCGTGCTCTCGCCGTACAGAATTCCATTCCGCTCATCACCGATGTCGAAGTTGCCATCCTGACGATTGATACCGTCGTTCGAAACGTCCGCGATGGTGTGTACAGCTACAAAGTATCGAGCCGAGAAGAGCCGTGGAACTTGAAAGCTGAGTTCCTCAAGCTCGTGGACGAGTACGGTGGTTTTGCCTGTCACCACGCTCATTTCGATAAAGCGTACTTGATCTCACTTCAGAATTTGGAGTTGAGCCAGGTCGACATGCAGATGAAGTGGAAGCTGTATAAATCCCTCAAGGAGAGTTACACGTTCGAGGATCTGTACGAGCGGATCTCGCGCGGGGTCGAAGCGATGATTTCACAAAATGTGAAGTACTGCCGCACGATGGTGGATGCCGACGCCACCGTGAAGACGCTGCCGATGGAAGCGGCACTGGAAGTGAAAAAGAAATACGCGGGTCGAATCGTGTTTGAAATCGGCGTTCAACCGCTGCAAGGGGTGCTCGATCCGGAGTCGCGGAAGCAATACGAACGCGCTTGCGAAATGGGGGACTTCTGCGGCGGGCTGCCGTCCAAAGATCGACCGACACCGGAAAAGCACCTCGATATTATCATGAGTATCGCCAAGGCTCTGAATAAGCCTCTCGATGTCCACGTCGACCAAGAGAACAACCCGTACGAATCCGAAACGGAACTGCTCGCGGCCAAGACCGTCGAACACGGACTGGAAGGACGCGTCTTCGCGGTGCATTCCATTTCACTCGCGGCCAAAGTTCCACCCGAGCAAGAGCGCATCATTCGTCTGGTCAAAGATGCCGGCGTGGGTGTCATCGTCTGCCCGTCGGCCGCGCTCAGCATGAAGCAGCTGGAAGTCTATTCTTGGCTGCACAATTCGATCGCCCCAGTGCCCGCCCTGCTGAAGGCCGGCGTGCCGACTTACCTCGGGGTCGACAACATCCACGATCTCTTCATGCCGATCGTGGATGGCGATTTGTGGGTCGAATGCCGGATGCTGATGGAAGCGTGCCGCTTCTACGACATCCGCCAAGTGGCGAAAATGGCGTGCGCCCGTCGGCCAAAGTAACTGTTCTTCTAACGCAATCGGCTTAAGCCATAGCCCCATAGCAGTACCGTCGGCCAAACGCCCAATCCCACTTCGCGCAGCCGCACGGACCAAGAGTACGCATCGATCATCGCCACGATGATGCAAAGCATCCAGATCACCAACCCCACGATCAGGCCATTGCTCGGGATCGCGGAGTCAAGTCGGCTTTGCAGATCGTGCGCCACCAAACCCATGATCATCGGCAATGCGTAAACATAGTAGTGCATATGAGAAGCGGGGGCAAGCAGCGTCATGATGATGCAGAAGCTGCCAAACACGATGAGCGCTTCGGCCGGGCGGTCGAGTAAATTAGGAATCCGCCGAGCCAAGGCGATGGTGACGCCGATCATGGATAATCCGAAAAGGTAGTGCAGCCCCTTCGAAACAGGATCTGAATTGTCCGGCCGCGTTTTTTGATCCGCATATTGAATATTGTGCAGAATCGCGTGGAACGCTTGGCTGTCGGTGCTGGTCGTATTCATCAGCTCTTTGCTGCGGGTTTCGTCGCCGGTGTTGGTCATCCCGGGCGCTAACACTTGCTCGAAGAAATTGCGGTTCATCCGGATGGCACCGTCAATTCCCCAGACCGCTGCGGGCAGGACACCGAGCAGCAACACAATGCCCGCCACCATCCCGAGATAGCTGCGCCACTGCCGCGTTAACAACGGGTAGAGCACCAGCAATCCGGGGATCACTTTCAAGCAACCGGCCGCCGCGAGCCACCACCCGGCCGTGATCGGTCGGCGCCGTTGACTGGCGAGGAACATCTCGGCGAGGAGCAACAACACGATGTTATTGACTTGACCGCGGTTCAATGTGAAGCCGATCGCGGCGATGCAGATATCGAATGGAATCAGTCGAACGTACCACCAGCGCCGCGACCATGGGATCGCTTCCGGCATCACCCCGAGTGCGAAACGGTGCACCGCCCAGGCTGCCAGCAGCAGGTTCAATGCGTACCAAATAGCAACGTTGAGATCGAACGGGAGATACCCTGAGCGATCCGCGCCACTCGGCGGATCGGCGAGCGGAGTCATGCCGATCACGAACGGCGGCGGGTAGCAGTAGTGCCAGCCCCGGTCGTCGGCGATTTCATACGGGTCTTGGCCGACACGGACGGCCCACGCCGAACGGGTGTAGACGCCGTAATCCGTCATCCGGTCGTCGAAGTACGCCGACCGCTGCACGACGTTCCACCCGAACGCCGCAAACAGCGGCAACAAGAGGAGTACGCAGACCCATTCCCAACGGTAAAGCCCGCGCTCGGCAACAGTGTTCATCGGCACGTTGTAGCTTTCCCACGCCGTGCAGTCTGCGCCAGATTGAGTGAACGAAGTGATTGCATTTCGTTGGTCATCTGGTTTACGGGAACCGCCGCAACCAAGTTCGTTCGAGTACCACCAACAAGATCAGCGCAAGCACCGATAGGCATCCGGCCAGCCATCCGAATTCATGGTAGCGTCGATAGCGGTAGCTCACCACCGGTTCGCGTTCCAGCTTATCGATGGATTGGAACACATCGCGCAAGTCGGCCCCACTGTTTGCCACAAAACTTCGACCCCCGGTGGTCTCGGCGACTCGTTCCATCACCTGCCGGCCTTCATGGCGTTGCAGGTTGCTCTCGGGGTCGTTGCCGACGGGGTCACCGCCGCAGTCGATGGTGTAGATGGGCACGTTCAATTTCTCGGCCAAGAGCGCCGACTGCACCGGCTTCAACGTATTCTCGCCGACTTTGTTGTGTTCGCCGTCCGAGAGCAGCACGATCACTTTTTTTCGACCATTGACTGCCGACCCCAAACGCACGAGCGCTTCCCCCAAAGCATCGCCGATGTTCGTCCCGGCCGTGAGGGCGTCCTGAGTTTTTTGATCGTCGAGTACTTTCATCAGCACCGTGTGATTCAGCGTCAACGGGCAGACCGTGGCCGGGATCGACGCGAACGTAACCAATGCAATCGTATCGTTGGGCCGGCCGGTGAACTTTTGCCCGTCCGGTGAGTCACCACCGACCGCGAAGAGGCGGAAGGCATGTTTGGCGGCAGTCAACCGGGTGATCGGAGGAGCATCGGCGGCAGGAACAAAATCGACAGTAGCCATACTCCCGGATACATCCAAAACGAAGACGAGAGAGATTCCTTCGACGGGCAAGCGCGTTTGCAAATCGGGTCGACGCGGGTTCGCGCAGGCCAAAATGAAGCCGAGTAGAATCAGTCCTCGGATCACCGCACCGCCCCATCGACTCAGCTTCGCCCGACCCGTCGGCAGGCCATGCAGTGCAGCCACTTCCGAATAGCGGAGCGCCACCCGGCGCCGGCGGAGGTGCCAAGCCGCAAGCAGGAACGGCAACGGCAGCAACAACAAAAACGCCGATGTTTGGAAGTTCCAATTCAACATGGGATCAAGATACCAGCCGATTGGAATGCTGTCCGAATTGCTGGCCAATTTGTTTCCGGTTCGTCTCGATCCTACAACAAGTTCATGTCCAATTTCTTCTTCGATTACGATCTTCCCGATCATCTCATTGCCCAAGTACCGACGGTGAACCGGGCCGATTCCCGATTACTGATCGTCAATCGGCAATCCGAGACACTGGAACACCGGCACTTCCGCGATTTGCCAAACTACATCAATCCCGGCGATTTACTGGTGCGGAACAACACCAAAGTGCTTCCGGCACGGTTAGTCGGCACCCGCGAAAACACCGGCGGACGTTGGGAGGGATTGTTCTTGACCGAACGCCCCGATGGTGTCTGGGAACTGCTCGCCCAGACACGGGGCTACCCCGAGGTGGGCGAAATCTTGGCCGCAAATTCCGGCCAGCTTCGACTCGAGCTCGTTGGCCGCACCGACGACCGCCACTGGCTTTTGAAACCG
>JANXWE010000167.1 GCA_025351325.1 Fimbriiglobus sp. | reverse complement strand
AATTCGCGCGTCGAAGGCGTCGGCTTCGGCGTTCGCCGGCCTCAAGTAGCGATGACCGACCCCAAGGAGGGATTGGTTCCGCCAGCTCACACTCTGTTCGGGGCGCTGGCCGACGCCATTTTCGCCGGAGCGGAAGAGCATGCCGTTCGCCCAGGTCTTCAGTTCGCCGAGGTTGCGTTCGAAGCCGCGCTGCGGAGCCGGTACCACCACCAAAAGGAACCCCGTGACGAGGACTATCGTGAGGGCCGCTTTCCACTCGCGGCGCCAGAGCAAGTAGACCAGCACCACCGCCGGGAACGCTTTGATGGCCGTCGCCAAGGCGAAGCAGGTTCCGGCCCAACCCCAGCGGCCGATACGGAGCAGCATCAAGCCGCCGAGCACGAGAACCATCAAGCCGAGGTTCGGCTGGCCCAAGGTGAACATATCAGCGACGAAAAAGAGGCAGACCATGCAGGGGACACTGCGCAACCAGAGCGAGACCACCGGTGTGCCCGCGACCAAGCGGACGCTGAGTTCAATAGCGAGAAACAGAGCGACGGCATTGAAGGCGACGAAGAGCAGAACCATGCCTGTGGGGCCGAGCCAGCTGCACAACCCGAGGACGAAGCCGGCGAACGGCGGGTACATAAACGGGAAGACGGCGCCGTCCGTCGGGTAGAGCGGCTCGTCGTGGAGGAACTTCTGGCCGGTGGCGTACCAGAGCGGGTAGTCCTTGTTCGACGCGCCGTTGGAGGCGTTCACCAGCGGCGTCGCCGCCATGACGACGACGATGAACGCGAGCAGCAGCATTTGTACGCGGCGCGACGGCGGGTTGACGTTCCAATTCAAAGCGGGTGACTCCTCGACAATACCTCTCAACGATCACTGATATTCATACCGAGTCATACAGAGGCATTCAGCTCACCTGCCCAGTTCCTTCTCGGATCACTTCGCTCAGCAACGGGGCCACTCGCCCGAACTTCGTGGCGAATTCGGCGGCCGTGGGAACCAACCGAACCTGAATCTTTGATTGGTGGTGCAACGCGATGTCCGAAAATTTGTGGTCGAGGAACGGGTTCAGGAACCGCTCGATGGTCTGCTCGGCGAACTGCTGCGCCCCGTCGACCCGGCCGTTGAGCGTCGGGACAATCTCTTCGATCAACAGCCTTTGCAACCAGGCACCCAACTCCGGATCGTTCACCGCATCGCGGACGATGTCGAACCCGCGTGGCACCGCCTTGATGAGCAGCGCGGTGTGGGCCGCGTTCAAAATCCGCACCTTCCGCAAGAAGTACGGCTGCACATCGGCGGTGCGAGTGATGGCCGGGTGTTTCAGTTTGAATTGCGATGCCGGGTGATCTTCGAGCGCCCAAAACGCGAACGGCTCGGCGACGATCACCATCGGATCGGTCGCCAGCAGCGGGTGGTCGGCCGGGGTACCGGGGACAATGCGATCCACGAGCGTGTGCAGGAACGGTACTGCCAGTAGCCACTCGCGGAAGGCGACTGGCTCGCTCCACACCGCGGCGAGGTCGAGGACGACCCGTTTCAAAGGGGTCGCGTTCCCTTCGATGAGTTCGCAGGGGATCACGGTCGGCGCTTTAAGGTTCGCTTCGAAACGCGCCCGAAGCACGGCCAGCAACTTCGCCGGGAACGACTTCGGCACGGTGTCTGTCGGAAGGTCGTCGTCTAGTTTGTAACCGGCCTCGGTGGTGTTCGACAGGATCGTGTGCAACTCCGGCGAGCGTGCGACTTTCAGCACTTCGCTCCACTGCGTGCCGGCGTGCAAAGCCCGGCTGATGCTGTCGCAGATTTCCACGCGGTCGACGACCGCACCGTGCTCAAAGCCGCGAACCACCACATGGTACTTGCCACCTTGGGCGTTCAAACCTCCCGCCCGGCCCTCACCGGTCGACTGCACGACGACGATGCGGCCGATGGCTTGGCCCTCGGAATTGGCCTGCGAGACGAACAGGTCGGCGAACGCCCGGAGGAACCGACCGGATCCAAACTGGAGAATCGTTTCGGGAAGTGGTGTCATCGGCGGCGACCCGGTTAAACTGTTAGCACGGGTGCAGTTTATGAAAACGAGCCTGAGCACTCCCGCCGACCCGTACATTGGTATTTTTCCTTCATCCTTCCGCGAAGACCCATCTATGCAAGCTTTATTGGAACCGGCTGTCACCACCGTCCCCGACGCCCGTGGACGCTTCGGCCCCTTCGGTGGTCGGTATGTCCCCGAAACATTGATTTTCGCACTCGATCAACTGGATAGCGCCTACCGCGATGCCAAGCTCGACCCGGAATTCCGCGACGAGTTCCACCGGATTCTCAACGACTTCGTCGGTCGGCCGTCACGGTTGTACTTCGCGGAACGCCTCACGAAGGAAGCGGGCGGTGCCCGCATTTACCTGAAGCGTGAAGATCTCAATCACACCGGCGCCCACAAGATCAACAACGCCATCGGCCAGGCGATGCTCTGCAAGCGCATGGGCAAAACCAAGTTGATCGCCGAGACAGGTGCAGGGATGCACGGTGTGGCCACGGCCACAGCGGCGGCGCTATTTGGGTTGCCGTGCCGGGTCTACATGGGTACCGAAGACATCCGCCGGCAAGAGTTGAACGTCTTCCGGATGAAGGCAATGGGCACGGAAGTTTACCCGGTCACCAGCGGCAGTTGCACTCTGCGGGACGCGGTGAACGAGGCGATGCGAGCCTGGATGAGCAGCGTGGAAGATACCCACTACATCATCGGTAGCGTCATCGGGCCACACCCCTTCCCAATGATGGTTCGTGATTTCCAAAGCGTGATCGGCGAAGAGACCAAGATCCAGAGCCGTGCCCAACTCGGGCGTCTACCCGATGTCGTGATCGCCTGCGTCGGCGGGGGCAGCAATGCTGCTGGGATGTTTTACCCGTTCGTCGGGCACCCCGAAGTGGAGTTGGTCGGCGTCGAAGCGGGTGGACACGGGCCGAAACTCGGCAACCACGCAGCGACGTTGAACTGGGGCCAACCGGGCGTGCTCCATGGTACCTTCACCTATGTACTGCAAGATGACGACGGCCAAACGGCGGACGTCCATTCGGTGAGTGCCGGCCTCGATTATCCCGGCGTCGGGCCGGAGCACAGCTACTGGCACGAGAGCCAACGGGTACGCTATTGCAGCGTGACCGACGACGAGGCGCTCGATGCGTTCCACCAGTGCAGTCAGCTCGAAGGGATTCTCCCGGCACTTGAAACTGCGCACGCCGTGGTCGAGACGATGCGGATCGCGGCGAGTCGCTCCCCGGATGATATTGTGGTGCTCTGCTTCAGTGGCCGCGGCGATAAAGACTGTGCCGAAGTGGCACGTGTGATGGCGGGCAAGTGATTCGCAATCGTTTACAGAGGGACGCGGATGACGCGGAAAAAGGCAGGATGAAGAGGATCGGAAACATAAAATTTTATCCTCATGATCCTGCTTCTTTCCGCGTCGTCCGCGTCCCTTCTTGATTTCCATTCGAGTGTCGAGGTTTTCATGCTGCGTTCCCTCCTCGTACTCTTTATTCTTGGACTCCCCGCGTTCGCCGCCGAGCCGCTGCCAACCGTCGCGGAGACGTCCAAATTCACGGCGACATCGACGCATGCGGAAGTGCTCGTATACAGCAAGGAACTGGCGAAACGGCAACCCGATCTGGTGACGTACTCGGAGTATGGCAGCAGCGTGGAAGGCAAGAAACTCCCGGCACTTGTTCTGCAAGACGGAACCGCTGACAAGCGGCCTACGGTGCTGGTGTTCGCCAACATTCACGCCGGGGAAGTGGATGGTAAGGAAGCAATGCTCGCCCTGGCCCGTGATCTCGCGGTCGAGAAAAGCGACCTGCTCAAGAAGCTGCGGATGGTGATTCTGCCGAACATAAACCCGGACGGCAACGACCGCATCGATCCCAAGAATCGCACCGAGCAGAACGGTCCCACAGCGGGTGTCGGAATCCGAGAAAATGCCGACGATCTCGACCTGAACCGCGACTTTGTGAAACTCGAGAGCTTGGAAATCCGAGCATTGTTGAAGGCGATTCAACAGTACGATCCGGTGATGGTCATCGATTGCCATACCACCAATGGCAGCCAGCACCGCTACAAACTGACGTACGACGGCCCGCGCTATGCTGCGGTGCACCCGGATTTGATCGCGTATTCCACGGGCAAACTCATCCCGGCGGTTGCGGCGAAGTTGACCCAAGCGACGGGATTCGACACGTTCTGGTACGGCAACTTCAACCGCGCCCGCACCGAGTGGACGACGTACCCCGCCGGCCCGCGCTTCGGCTTGCAACTCTTCGCCCTCCAAGGTCGGCTCGGCATCCTCAGCGAGAGTTACAGCTACGCCACCTACCAAGAGCGTATTCAGGCCACTTACGCCTTCGTGAAGGCGAACCTCGAACACGTTGCGGAACACGCGGAGGAAGTGAAGAAACTCGTCCTCGCGGCTCAAGTGACACCGGGTAAGATTGCACTGCGAACGAAGACGGTGGCCCAGGAAAAATCGGCCACCGTACGCGGTTTCGTCGAGAAAGACGGTCGACCAGTGGAACCACGTCAGCCTAAAGATTTCGACCTGAAGATCATCACTAAAGTGGTGCCAACGCTCGAAGTCGAAGTCCCGGCGGCGTACCTGATTCCAGCCGAGTTCGTAGCCGTCGCCGACACGCTCCGTCGGCACGGCATCCAAGTCGAGGAACTCCGCGAGCAAATCGAACTCGACACCGAAACGTACACCATCACCGAATTGACGAAGGCGAAGTCGGCGTTTCAGAAACACGTGACAATGTCGGTGGAAACGTCGTTGGCGAAGACGAACACGGTGGCCCAGCCGGGCATGTTCGTGGTGCGAACCAAACAACCACTCGGCCGGCTGGCGGCGTACCTGCTCGAACCGCAAGCCGAGGACGGCCTGACGACTTGGAACGCCTTCGATGCGGCCCTCGGCGTGAAAGCGCCGTTTCCGGTGCTGCGGCTGCCCAAAGCCGCGCCGGTGTTCAGCGGTGCCCCGCGTGCGCTGCCGGAAGATCGCACCGCCAAGAAGTTCACCATGGATTCCTCGGCCGGTCGCGGTAGTTCGAGCACACTCGGCGAGGTGACGTGGTTGCCCGATGGGGAGCACTGGTTGCAAGCGAAGGAAGGGAAGCTCTGGAAGATCACCGCACGCACCGGTCGGGCTGAACTGTTCATCGATCCGGAGAATTTGAAGAAGTCACTGGCCGATATCAAGGGGATCGACGCCAAGATCGTGACTTCGTTCACCGGCGGTACCCGGTTCACGTTCAACCCAGATCGCACGGCGATGCTCTTCAACACCGGTACGGGGTTGGTGCTGGTGCCGCGCGATGGGTCACCGGCCAAACGGCTCACCAGTGAAAAATCGCACGAGTTCCCGACGTTCTCACCCGATGGGAATCAGTTGGCTTTTGTGCGGAACGGGAACCTCTACCACATCGATTTGGCGACGGCCAAGGTGCAACCACTCACGAGTGATGGTGGTACGGCCGAGATCTTGAACGGTCGGGGCGACTGGGTTTATGAAGAGGAAATCTTCAACCGCAACGGTGGGGCTTACTGGTGGAGTCCGGATTCCACGGCGATCGCGTTCCTGCGGTTCGACGACAAGCCGGTGCCGAAGTTCACGGTGCTCGATTCGTCCACGCTGCGCGGCAACGTGGAACTGATCAGCTACCCGAAGGCGGGCGACGCGAACCCCCTGGCGACCATCGGCGTGGTGGAATTGTCCGAGGCCAAGCCGCTGTTTTTGAACCTCGACGGCTACAAGCCCGAGGCCACGGTGATCGCCCGCGTCGGTTGGCTGCCGGGGAAAGTGCCGGTGCCGTTCGCCTATTTGCAGAACCGCGAGCAGACTTGGCTCGACTTCGCCACCTGGCCCGATGCGGCCGGGAAACCGACGGTGCTGTTCCGCGAGACCACCAAGGCCTGGGTCGAAGACTTGGGCGAACCGCACGGGCTGAAGGACGGCTCGTTCTTGATCCTCAGCGAACGCAGCGGTTGGAAGCATCTGTACCACTACGCGGCCGATGGCAAACTGATCGGAGCCATTACGGCGGGTTCGTTCGACGTCAAGAGTTTGGATCGCATCGACGAAGTGAGTGGCGACGTCTATTTCACTGCGAATGCCAGCAGTCCGACCGGCATCGACTTCATGACCACGAACCTCCGCGACCCCGGCCAATTGCGAATCTTGACGCAAACCGACAGCACCCATGCGATCTCGATGGCCCCGAAAGGTGCGTACTATCTCGACCGCCAAAGTAACGACGCCACGCCGGTGCAGACGGTGCTGCGGGAACTCGTTCGGAAGTCGGTGCGCGTCCTCGATAGCAACCCAGCCCACGAACGGGAACGGCTGTTGTTCGGCCGGTACGAACGGGTGAAAATTCCCGCTTCGGACGGTTTCACGATGGATGCTTCGATTACGTACCCGCCCGACTTCCACGAGGGCAACCGCTACCCGATCTGGATTTTGACCTACGCCGGCCCGCACGCTCCGACCGTCAAGGACGGCGCTGGCACACGGGGTGGCTTCGAGCAGATCTTGGCGGCACAGGGTGTCATCGTCTTCCGGGTTGATCCACGAAGTTCGAGCGGGCAAGGGGCCCAGTCATCATGGACTTGCTTCAAACAACTCGGCGTGCAGGAACTCAAAGACTTGGAAACGGCAGTCGATTGGATCGGCCAGAATGCGTGGGCCGACACGAGCCGCGTCGGCATCGGCGGCCACAGTTACGGCGGCTTCATGGCCGGCTACGCTCTAACGCATTCGAAGAAATTCAGTGCGGGAATCGCCGGGGCACCCGTCACTGATTGGACACTTTACGACAGCATTTACACCGAGCGATACATGGGCTTGCCAGAGGACAACGCGGCGGGGTACGAGAAGTCTTCGGTGATCAAAGCGGCGGCGAATCTGCACGGCAAATTGTTGATCGTCCATGGATTGATCGACGACAACGTCCATGCGCAGAACAGCTTGAAGTTCATCGAAGCGCTGCAAAAAGCGAACAAGGACTTCGACGTGATGGTCTACCCGAATTCCCGCCATGGTATCGCAAGCGGACACTACCCGCGTACCCAACTGAGGTTTATCCTGCGGAGTTTCGGATTGGAACAGTGACTCAGTCCGTGTCCCAGACCAGCATCGATCCCGATAAACTCCCGGCGGCTAGACGGGTACCATCCGGAGAGTACGCCAGCGTGGTAATCTTGCCGATCTTCCAACTGAAACAGGCCTT
Source organism: Fimbriiglobus sp. (assembly GCA_025351325.1). Classification (GTDB taxonomy): domain Bacteria; phylum Planctomycetota; class Planctomycetia; order Gemmatales; family Gemmataceae; genus JALHQU01. The sequence goes on along the minus strand of JANXWE010000167.1, from coordinate 243 downwards.
TTCCAACCCCGTGCCCAGATCCCAAAGGCGGATCGTTTCATCCCAGCTTCCAGTGGCCAGCGTCCGTCGATCGGGGCTGAAGGCGATTGCCGCAACTTGACCCTTGTGCTGGCGAATCGTCCGCACCGCCTGCCCCGTTTTGATCTGATAAATGGTGAAGCTCCAGTCGATCCCCGCGGCGAGAAAGTCGCCGTCCGGGCTGAACGCCATCGACAAATATTTTCCGTTCCCGACGCTGTGCCG
>JANXWE010000140.1 GCA_025351325.1 Fimbriiglobus sp. | reverse complement strand
CTTCCAACTTCTGGGCGTCGAGTGCGGGCTGAATCACCTTCAAACCGATGATCCCCAACCCGGAAGCTCCGCCGAACAACAGCAGCATGACGATGATCTTGCCTTTGATGCCGTACATGTTCAATAGGCTGAGGATGATCTGCATCGTCAGCCCGATACCGACGACGGCCCCGGTGCCGAGAATCGCGTAGGCGAAGTAGACACCGTAATGGGGCACGCGGGCCAGCCACCAGCAAGAGATATCGGCGACTTGGGCGAGCAAGACCACCGGGGCCACGATCATGCGGATTCCCGCCCAGTAGGTACTGAACGCAAAGGTCAGGCCCGTCATGGTGAAGAGCACGGCGAAAGATAGCAGGTGGGCGTGCGTCGATTGCGTGAGGTGCTCGACCGTGGATTGCCGGGAACTCCGCACCCATTTGCCGTCGATGAGTTCTTGACTCGGCGCCGAGATCCACGGCTCCAACTCGGCGTAGGTTTCGAGCGACGGCGACCGCTCCGCGTGGCAGTTCTGGCAACGGGCTTCGATGAGCGATTTCATTTTGACCCCGCCGTCGGCCGTCAGGAAGTCGGCCGTGATCGGTTGAGTTTTTAGTTCGTCGGGGCGTGGGAAATTGTCTTGGTCGTAGGCGAGTTTCTTCTTGGCCGCATCGCTGCGAACCCAGGCGAGCATCGACTTCAATTCCCCCTCGTGTTCGGCCTTGAACTGGGGGAGGTCGGCCCGCCGCGCCTCTTGCTGCTTCGTCCACCCTTTGGACTTCGCAAAGAACGCCGGGGCCATGTTTTCCTTGCCCATGTCCGAGGCGGTCGGATCGCCGGTCAGCAGGGTTTCCGCGCGGCTGATCGGCGCGGGGGCATTCGGGTCGAACGGTTTCAAGCCCGCGAAGACTTCGACCACGTCGGCCGGAGTTGGCAGTGGCTCCCCTTCTTTCTTCGAGTGCTTCATGTGCAGTTGCACCATCGCCGAAAAATAGCCCAGCCCGACGGCAATGAGGAAGACGCTGAGCACCAAGCGGGCCGCGAGGGGCAATTGGCGGAGGGTGATGCGTGGTGCAACGGCTTCGGTGTGGTCGGCCATCAGCATGGCTCCGCTACTGGGACGAAAAAGGGAACCGCTCGGCAGAGATTCAACACTAACACAACCGCGAAGGATCGGACAGCGACAACGCCGCTTCGCAGGCCCGGAGCACTTGCTCCTTCACCGTGGGCAAATCGAGGTCGGAACGGGCACCGGAGGCGAGTTTGTGACCGCCGCCACCGAACCCCTCGGCGATCTTGGAGACGTCGATGCGGGAGCGCGCCCGGAAGCTGATCTTCGTGCCGCCTTCGGGCTGTTCGATGAACATCAGGGCCACCTCGACGCCGTCGATGCTGCGCGGGTAATTGATCAGGTCTTCGGTATCGCCCGGTACTGCTCCGGTGGTGGCGTAATCCCCCAAGAAAACTTCCGTGAAGGCGATCTGGCCGCTGGCCCGTGTCTGCAAGCGTTCCAGGGCGACCCCGACGAGCCGGAGCCGTTCCACCGGGGCACACTCGAAGAGTTGCTCGAACAGCGGTGGCGGGTTGGCCCCGAGTCGGACAAGCTCTTCAGCGAGTTTGAAACTTTCCGCCGTGGTGTTCGGATGGCGGAACCAACCGGTGTCGAGTGCCAACGCCATGAACAGGTGATTCGCGGCCGCCGGGGAGATCGGGGCACCGAGTGCCCGGATGATTTCGTACGACATCCGCCCCGTCGCCTCGGCGGAGGTATCGACGAAACGGATCGCTCCCAGATCATCTTGGGTGCGGTGGTGGTCGATGACGACCTTCGGCACTTTTGACGCCTTCATGTAGTCGCCGAAGTCCCCCAGTTGGTTCCAGGTTCCGGTGTCCATGATGAAAATGGCTTGGCAATCGCGGAACTCGTCGCCGGGTGGCTCGAAGTTCACGATGATCTTCCGGCCTGGATCGAGGAACTCGTAACGCGGTGGTAGCGGGCTGGCGATGACCACGCGGGCTTTCTTGCCGATGTGACCCAGAGCGTCGGCCAAGGCCATCTGCGAGCCGATGCCGTCGGCGTCCGGGCGGATGTGGGTCATCAGCAGGAAATCGTCGTGCTTGCGAATCAAGTCGACCAGCGGAGACCAATCCAAAGGCATCGAAGGCTCGCAAGAAGAGGCGGGAACCAAAAAGTATTATATCCGAGGGATGGGAGCGCCGGGGGAAACTTGCGTCGGTGGGTGCGGCAAGCGGAGAACTAAGCCCGGCCGCGTCAGCAGTCGGAGCAAACCTATCGCGGGATGTGACGACTCGAATTTGCAAGAGCCTTCAATTTTGTGGGCTCCGACCACTCACGTGGCCGGCTCGCCAGTTGGTTATCCCGAGATCCGCATCTCAGCGGTGCCATTGGCACTCGGCCGCACACGGATTTCGACATCATGGCCGAGGAGGTTCAAGAACTTGAAGAGCCGGTCGATGGAGTACCCGTCCGTGCGGCCGCGAAACAGTGCCGAGATTTTGGGTTGATCGAGGCCGAGGAGTACGGCGGCTTTCGCTTGGGTGAGTTTGCGTTGTTCGATGAGGTCGCGGATGTGTTGAACGAGAGTTGCCTTGGCGAGCAACAAGTCGGGGTTGGGCAGACCGAGGTCGCGGAAGACGTTGCCGCTACCCATGAGGATTTGGGGAGCGTCGTCAGTCGAGGGTTTCTTCACCGGCTTTTTTGTGCGCGAGGTAGTCGGCATGCAGTTTCTCGGCCTGTTTGAGTCGCTGCCGAATCATATTCAGATCCGGTGTGGGCGTTTTCACACCCGATTTCGATTTCTTCTGAAACACATGGAGGACGTAGACCATTCCTGCGAACTTGACAGTGTACACCGCCCGATAAGTTCCACCACTGGCGTCTTCGACCACTTCGAGAACACCAGCTCCTCCAAAACCTTTCAAAATCTTCGCTTTTGGATGCTTCTTACCCCGTTGGGCATCGAGTATGGCTTGCCCGAAGGTGAGCCGCACCGGTTTTGGAAGTTTGCGCATATCGTCGATGCACAGAAAATCGGCAGGTTTCTCTGAAGTTGGAGGTTTGTTTAAATCTGCATTCGCCATTGCTATTATGCCATTTCTGGCATGCCTTTTCAAGAGGAATTATCAGCCATTGATTCTTGATCCCGGTGCATCAGCTAAGGCTTTCAAAATTCCGCTAGGCAAAAGTATGCTTCGTTCTTCTTGCCCCGTCGTTCGACAGTCATGAACTTTGCCCGATGACGCTCGTACAAGATGGACTTGATCGTCATGTCCCGCAGGCCGATAGCCTTGGCCATCTGCTTGACCGTCATAGGTTCGTTGTTGTTAGCTCGGAACATGGCTTCAAGCTTTTCGATGCCGGTTACCGACTCTGTCGGGGCATCGTCCGAGGTCGCAGCTTCAAGCGCTTGCTCAGTCGGTTCGTCTTCTATGGCAGACTGAAGCTGCTTCCCGAACTCGTCAAACAGCTCGGGGAAGCGGCGCTTCAAGCTCCGAATCGAAGAGATTACCCCTTCCAGTTGCCTAAGCGCAGCCAGTTCCGCCTCAAGCTTTGCGGCTCTCGATTGCACCGTAGGCTGCGGGCGCGGCTTCGATGTAGGATGCGTATTCGGTATAGTTTGGTCGACGACTGGCATAGTTGCACCCGTATCTAGGTTGGATAGGTGCATGCCACTTTAGTCGTATGCAGTGTCAAGGGCGCAGAGGTGAAAAGTGGGGAAATGCGTGCGACTAGGCCGAATTACGTTACAGTCCGCTGCTTTCCGTTACAAAGCCGTGGGCGAAGACCGATCGCATTCGCCATTTGAGCGTCAGTCATCGCCTTATTGTTCCGAGCTTGGAACAAAGCGACCAATTTTTCCATGCCACTAAGCGGTATTACCTGCTCTGGAGTGCGTGGGAGTCCGGAGTAGATTCTTGGTCGATTGGCTCATCCTCTATAGCCGATTGAAGTTGCTTGCCGAAATCATCTAACAACTCTGGGTAACCTCTCCTGCCTGACGCACCCCTTTGGCGTGAGGGTGAACCGGTCTGGTTCACCGAAGCCCGGGCGATGCTGGACGCGACCGTCGGCTTGCCGGTGGTGTTGCGATTGCCGGGGTGAGTGCGAAAACGCCGGTCACCCGCAGGATGATCACCGCACGAATCGGCAGCGACCTTCTACAAAAACCCCATGCCGATCTTGATGATTCTCTTGCTGACTGCGGCCTGTTTACCGGTGCCGTGGCCACGACCGTTCGAGTCCCTCGACGCCAGTACCATCGTGGCGATCGCCGGGGCCTTCGTGCTCGGGTCGGTGCTGCTTTCGATCGGGGGTTGCCTCCGCGTCCTCCGCGAGATTCCGAAGGATCGGGGGGCTGCCGCGAGCTTGTACTTCCGGCTTCGGAAGCGGTTCGCGCTGGTTCAACTGTGGGGGACGGTGGCCCTCGTGCTGTCCGGTTGGGGCTGGGCGGTGCGGGAACTCGCGTCCGACGCGGAAGGCGTCCTGGCCCCGTTCGCCGAGTTGCTGGTACCGGGGCCGTACTTGCTGATGCTGCTGGCGAATTGGATCGTCTGGTTTTTTGCCGAGCGGGCCTTGCAAGCCGCCGGGACATCGACCCAACCGTTCTGGAGCCTGCCGGCGTATGTGCTGCATCAGGCCCGGCAATTCGTGCTGCTGCTGTTCTTGCCCGTGCTGTTGATCGCCACGCAGCAGACGATCTCCCGGCACGACCCGGAGCTGGCTCACTCGACCCCGTATCAAGTGGCCTCGTTCTGTTGGGCCTTCGCGCTGTTGTTGTTGCTGCCGTTGTTTGTGAAGCCGATCCTCGGGTTGAAACGCATGCCCAATGGGCCGATCCGCGAACAACTGTCGGCGACGGCGACACGGATGCGCTTCCGCTATTCCGATTGGTTGCTCTGGCCGACGCGGGGCCTCATCGCCAACGCCATGATCATCGGCGTGCTGCCGCAGGCTCGGTTCGTGATCTTCACGGATCGTCTGCTCGAGGCGTTCGATCCGCCGGAACTCGACGCCGTCCTCGGCCACGAAATCGGTCACGCCCGGCACGGTCACATCCCGTACTACTTCGGCTTCCTCATCCTCAGTTCCGTGGTCGGCGGCGCACTCCTCAACTACCTCGAGTCGCTCCGCCTGTTGCCGGACGACTTCGACGACTACGGCCTGCTCGTCGGCGTGTTCGGATTGGGTGTTTATATTTTCGTCGTGTTCGGATTCTTATCGCGTGTCTGTGAACGCCAAGCCGATATCGTCGGTGCCAAGGCGGGATCGTGCGCGGATCCGAATTGCGAGGGGCACACGCCGGAGACGGAATTGATCGAAGGGGGTCACGCGATCTGCCCGACGGGGGTGCGGGCTATGGCGCGGGCGCTCGAATTGGTAATGCACCTGAGCGGACTCGACCGCCCGCAAGCGGGTTCCGTCCGGCAATGGCTCTTCGCCTGGTGGAAGTCGTGGCAGCACGGGCCGCCGTCGCACCGGATCGATTTTCTCTTGTCGCTCCTCGAGCAGCCGCACCGGGCCGCCCGGCACGACCGCTTCGCCTTCCGAGTCCGCGCCGGGCTGATTGCGATCCTGTTGGCGACCTTAATTGGAACCGCCACGCTCATCGGTTGGGAAGAATTCTTCGCTCAGTTGTGACCGCGCACGCACCGTCGCACCGCCTCATGCAATTCCCCCGCCAGGAAGACCGACCCGGTGACGCAGACCAGGTCGCCCGGGCCGGTGGCGATCCACGCCGCTTGCCAAGCCGACGGGGCATCGGGGTACGTGCGGAAACATTTTTCGGGGGCAATCTGCTGTAAGACTTCGGCCAGTTTCTCGGGCGGCACGCAGCGCGGGTTGATGCCGTATTTGGTAAAGTAAAATTCGTCGAAACACGGGGCCAACATCCGCAACATCGCCGGGTAGTCTTTGTCCGACGAGACCGCGAAGACCACTGCCTTATGTCCCGTCACAGGGAGTGACTCGGTGAGTGTGTCCGCGAGGGCTTGCGCCGAGGGAAGGTTGTGGGCGCAATCCAAAATCACGTGCGGATTCCGCGCCACCACCTCAATTCGGCAGGGCCACTGCACCGACTTCAATCCTCGGGCCACCGCTGCCGGGGAAATGGTGAAGCCCTTCAAGTTGAGCAGCTCCACCGTCTTCACGGCCAGCTTCGCGTTTTCGATCTGGTGAGTTCCGAGCAGGCCCAACTCGTAATCGAATGCGCCAGCCGGCATCTGAACCACCGTGCCCACGTCGCGGGCCACGGTTTCGATCACTTGCCGCGGCGCCGGTTCCCACACCCCACTGACAACCGGTACCCCCCGCTTGATGATCCCGGCCTTCTGGTACGCGATTTCTTCGACCGTGTTCCCGAGTTGGGCCATGTGGTCGAGGCCGACCGTGGTGATGATGCTCACGAGTGGCTGGCAGACGTTGGTGGAATCGAACCGGCCACCGAGGCCGACTTCGACGATGGCGATGTCGACACGGCGCTGCACGAAGTGCAGGAACCCGAGGGCGGTACTGATCTCGAAGAATGTCGGGGTCGATTCCGGGCCGCCACCGAACGCCCGCACCACCGGGGCGATCTGATCCATCAGCGCCGCGAGTTCTCCGCGGCGGATCGGCACGCCGTCCACCTGCATCCGTTCTTCCACGTGAACCAAGTGCGGCGACGTGAACAGGCCCACGCGGTACCCGGCGGCTTGCAGAACCGCCCCGAGCATGGCCGCGGTCGACCCTTTGCCCTTGGTACCGGTGATGTGGACGAGTCGCAAGCGGTGGTGGGGGTCGCCCAGGCCGCGTAGGAAGGCCCGCATCCGCTCGAGTTTCAAGTCTTCGGGCGTGGCGCTGCGGACTTCGTAATTGATGCTGCCGAACCAGAACGCGATGGCTTCGTCGTACGTCATGGGGAAAATGTAGTGGGCGCGGCCACAAAAGTGGGGCTTCGCCCGGATTCGCCTTGAACTATGCCCGCGAACCCCTAAATTTCTGGTATTGCCGGGGTGGCGGAATTGGCAGACGCGCCAGCTTGAGGTGCTGGTCCTCGCAAGGGGGTGCAGGTTCAAGTCCTGTCCTCGGCATTCACAGATTCAAAAAGGACTCGGGAGTATTTCCCCGAGTCCTTTTTAGTGTCAAAATTCGGGGCTGGTACAATTTTGGTGCAGTTACTGGGCTGACATTTCTAGGTCGTTGCCAGGTTTGGAAGAAGGCTTACAGGTGATTGACAACTTGGCTATGCTAAGTTAGGAATGCCACCACGCAGGGCTTTGATACGCAATTCGACTTTCTCGACGTAAGTCCTTACACGATCGACGTAAGTCCAATGATTTCGACGCCGAATTCGGGTACTGATGCATTATCGCGTTGACGAAGCGTAAAACTAAGTATTACTAAACGGAGTCTTTCAATTGCGAAGCGAACATATCGACAACATCACTGACAAGGGCGCGGAACTGATTGAGAAGTGGGACAACCGCATCACCTTTAACAATCTCCGGCTGGACGAACGATACGCGAGTGGTGATATTGAAGTCCACCTTGTCATTGTCGTCGAAAGGAACGGTAAAGCGACCGAGTTCTGCGCAGTCTACAAGAAAAGCCTCGGGGTTATAGTTGGCCACGACAAATGCTGAGCCAATACCGCCCTTCGGCCTGCTGATTTTAACACCACTGACGGCGAGAGTCGTGAGAAGCAACAGCCGATGCTTGTCGAAGTTGTCCGTTCCGCTGAGCGACCAGAGGCCACCATTGCCTCCGAAGTATGGCTTGATGGAATTGAGAATACGTATCGACTCAGGACTAAATCCCTCTACCTTGGGACTATCGACGGCCTCTTCGTGTTTGGCAAGACTCTTGGAAATAGGAAAGCACGTTCTCCAATCCGGTATGCCCCCGTTCGATTCGACCAGCTGCCAAGCAAGATGATCGAGGGCGGTTCGGAGGTTGTGAATAGCATCGCTAGCGATGACCCCGAAGACCTTGGGAAGCTGTTCAAAGACCCTCATGTAAATGATTTTCTCTCCGGTATTCGGATCGATTTGGAAAGCCGTTCCGTGCGGCTTGCGTTCGGAAAAGGCGGCGATGGCAGTTGTCAAGTCACCGATATGCTTATCGGCCCGTTCGATCTTTGATCGAATCGCTGCAATTCTCTCGGATGCTGTCGGCATGACCGTTCCTTGATAATTTTCACCAATCTAGGGAAGTCGTTGGCCATCGTCAGCGCCCGCCAGTAGACTACTCCGGCCCGCCCCCGGAGAGCAAGTCATGGCCGCGACCATTTGCCCGAAGTGCGACTTCAAATTCTCTGCGCCGAATGGCGAGAGCAAGACCACGTTTTGCCCAAGCTGCAAAGTCGGATTCGCCCTCGGGTCGCCTCTGCCGGAGCCATCGAAACCGAATAAGGAAAAGGCAAAGCCCCAGAAGGCGAGTGCTGCCGACGACGGCATCCCCATCCGCTCGCGCCCCTCTACCCCCTTCGCCGGATGGGGCGAGAACTGGACAGGTCCGGCACACGGCTCGCAAATCTACACCTCGATGGGCGTCGTGGTCATCATCATGTCGGCGGTCGCCCTCATTTGGGGCTGCGCCTTCGCGTTCTCAATCGCGCGTCGGGCGGGTGTGAATCATCAAAGTCTGAGGCTCGCCGGAAAGGCTCCGGCGAATGCGAGCGATCCATCAGACTTGCGGATGACTATGGCATCGCTGGGCATCGGGGCCGGCTACCTCGTCATCCTTGCGGTCGCGGCTATGGGGGTGGTTTCATGGGCCTATTTCGGAAACAGTTCTCGCGGCGCCAGAGTCGCGGTAGTTGCCGGTCTTGTCGGACTGGCGATTGCAACGTGCGGGATGTGCTTCCTGAGCGTATGACGCCTTGCGACCAACGGTGACCGTGCGTTAGACTCCGGCCATGAGCAAATCCAAGAATAAACGCCTGCCCGATCCGGCCTGCGATGGCGGCGGGACTTGCCGATCATCCGTGGACGCTGGAAGAACTGGTGCGGAACACCATGCCGCAAGAGTTGTCGGCGGCGCCGTCCTGAGTAGCATGACCAGCAACAAAAACAGGAGCAACAGGCGATGGCCGAACCGAAACCGCAGGAATTCGAGCTTCACCAACGCGATTCGCTCACGCCAGTGAAGTTCATCATCCGCAAGGACAACGCCGATGGTTCGATAGGAGTGGGTGAGCCATTCGTGGTGCGATGCGCAGGCATTCCGATCAACGGCAGCAAGATGCACGCGCGAGGGCAAGTCTATACGGTGCAACAAGCGACCGATTACGAAATGATAACACTTAAGGACGGAACCGTTGTGGCACTTCCCACAATTCTCCTGACGCCAACCCAGTAGCCTTCGGGGTTGGCTTGGATTCAAACTTCGATCCAAGCCAATGCAAGAATCTCGCAACCATATCTGTACTTGCGTTGAGTTTGATCTTTCGGCCACAATCAACATAGTTTAGACTACGGATCGCGGAAACCACTGTTTTCCAGCGATCAACGCGATAATGCATCACTACCAAAGCTTTGGGCTCGAATTATGGCCGAGTTGGGTGCCTGTTATCTCAGTCGCAAGATCAATTCTAAAGATGCGAATCTGGAACTGGCAATTCGTTGCTTCTCGAAAGCACTGACAGTTTATGAATCGCAGATGAATCCTCTTGAATCGGGAGAATGTCATCAGGGTATCGCCAGAGCCTATAGTCGCATAGCCAAGGGATCGGCATCGGTAAATTCAGTGAACGCCTTTGAGAATTATAGAAATGCATTGCTAACGATTTCCAAGGACAACTGGCCGGAGCTGTGGCACATAATCCACTTCGAGTTGAGTGGTCTTTTTTCATCTTTTGCGGATCGGATACTGAGCTATCACCAACTGGCTGAAGACCATTTCCAAATGGCTTTTGATTTTGACCAACATAAGTACCCAGCGTTGTTTTCTTCATTGCGAACTCTTGCTGATTTGTATGACAAACGCACAACAGTGCAACATGCATTAGCTCGACGTGTTCGAGAGCGGATGTAGCAAGTATCGACTGATTTGCCACTATTTCATAGAGTACCAACTTCATTCGGGGTCAGTGTCGTCCGAAGAACTTGGCAGGCACGCTAGCCTGACGTGCTGATTATGGGCATTCGTAAGATTTTTGGATTCTTACGCCCATCAACAAACACGTTCACTTTGCACCATTTCCGGTTGCGGCTCGGTTCCATTTGTTCCACAATCCGTCGATGGACGCAAACCATTTGAGCGATTGCTCCGTCTGGAATTTGTGTCTTCGGGTGAATTCCGACCGCCGCCCTCGCTTGGTTCCCTCGGGAGAATGTGTCATGCGTCGCATCCTATTTGTCAGTATGGCCTTCGCGTCGTTCGCGGTCGCTCAACAACCGGCCAAAGCCCTCCGCATTGCCATCCAGAACTTTTCGACTTCCCAGAAGGTCGCCCAGGCCGATGTGGTCGTCACGGGGAAAGTCACGAGTGTCGAAAAAGAGACCGTCGAACTCCCGCAGTTCCCCGGCGACAAAACCAAAGTGGCGTTCACCGTCGCGGTGATCAAAATCGAAACGATGCTCGCCGGGGCGAAGAACGTCACGCACCTCAAAGTGGCTTTCCAAGCCCAACCGGGCGCCGTCGGCGGCGACGAAGTGCCACAAGGCGGCAAGTTCGGCGGGCGTCCGTTTCCCGGTCGTGGTTTCGGGCCGATTCAATTGACCGACGGCCAAGAGGGGATCTTCTTCCTCCAGAAGCACCCCGGCTCCGATTCGTACTACTCCGTGCAGCAGGGCTTCACACCCGTCGCCGCCAAAGACGAAAATTACAAAGACGAACTGGCGAAAGTGAAGTCGATCCTCGACGCGATTGCCGATCCGGTGAAGGCCCTGAAGGAAGAGAAACTCGAAGCCCGTTTGACTGCGTCGGCGGCTATCCTCAGCAAGTATCGCCAGCCCGTGCGGTCGGGTCAATTGGTGGAAGTGGCGATTCCTGCCGAAGAGACCAAACTGATTATGAAGACGCTCCTCGAAGCCGACTGGGCCGCAGCCGATATGCCCGTCGCCGGATTCGATTATCAGGCGTCCGGCCCCGGTATCGCCAGCTTGGTCGGCCTCTATCCCGGCAACAACGGCATCCCGCAGTTCGTGGTGAAGCCGGGCGAGAGCTACAACGGCTTGTGGAAAGAGACGATCAAAACCTGGTACGAGAAGAACGGGGCGAAGTTCGAGATCAAGAAGTTCGTTGTGAAAGAGAAGAAGTAGCCTCGGAACTCACCATATGCCCAACACACTCCCATCTTGGGCCACGGTCGAATCCGAGTTGGCGACCCGGCCCAAGGGGGCCGCGGTGTTGCTGGCGGTGCGGGCGGCGGCTCGGCTCGTGCCCGTCATCGCGGAGGGGAGTGGCGACTACGGCCCCGAAGCGGTGGAATGGGCTTGCGCGACCGACGCCGTGGTGAATGTCGTCGAGGCCTTCGCCCGCGGCGAGAACGTTTCGCGGTTCACGCTCGATTTGGCTGCGGAAATCGCCCGCGGCACGGCCAACGCCGCCGCCGGAATCGTTCGTTTGCTCGGCCACTCGCAGGCGGCGGTCGATTCGGAACTGGCCTTCGCGGCTGCCGCATTCGCCGCCGATGCGGCCCGCCTGAGTTCCGCATCGCGGATCGCCAGTGCCGCGATGCAGGCTGTGCGGGTCGTGCAGGCCAGTGGCCGCGTCCCCGATGCACTTTTGCTGGCGGACTATACGTCCCTCACACCCGGCGCACCCCTTTGGCCGGACGGCGAACCGCTCTGGTTCACGGAAGCTCGGGCGATACTGGATGCGGCCGTCGGATTGCCGACGGTCTTGCAATTACCGGGGTGATTGACTGATTTGGACTCGTCTCACCCGGCAACAGGTTTGGGTTGCAGTTTGAGAAGCTGAGTTGCCGTGCCGTTGGCCGGCACGGTGATCGTCTCCAAGAACGTGTCCCCGCTGCACACGACCTTCACGTCGTACGTGCCAGGGCCAGCGGCATTTGCATTTTGTAAGACTGCGGTGGAGCTGAAAACACCGGGTGTGAACGGTGCCGGTTCATTCGTGAATAATACTTGTCTGCGAGTAGAATCGACGCGCTTCGTGATCGTGATCTTTGCGGCCACTATGTAGCCCTCTTGATGGGTCACAACAACATTAATATCCCCTTGAGCGTTGATCGTAACCGTCACGGTTTTGTTGAAGTTGGCAGCCATCACGTGAACCTCGAAGAGTGTAAGTGCGTTGGAAAGATGATCACCGAATTTCGTCCAGCTCGATGCGGAATCGGAGGAGAGTACAAGACCCGGATCCGACGAAGATTCCGATCCCTGAGCCGGTGAGGGCTTGCTGTTGATACGGTTGCGTGTCCGGGTACACCCGCGACATTTGGCCGAGAAAATCTGTTTGATCTAGCGATGTAATCGGCTCCAAGTGACCCGGGTCAGTTTCCCCGGGTCGAGTGCAAGTCCCGCTTACATTTTGGGGTGTCACGCTGAGTGTAAGATTCCATTCGACTCCCGCTGTCTCGATCAGCGGGTCAAACGTCACCAGACTCTTCGTCCGATTCCGATTCGAGTGCACGGAGCGGGCCACAGTATTCTTCGGGCCCGATCCTTGTCCAAACCATCTCTGTTCGAGAAGGGCGCTGGCCGGTTGGTTTTCGGGCGTCGAAATGAGTAGTGCGTGGAAAGAATTCTGGAAGCCCTCTCGAGTCCAGAACGTACTGGACTTGCAAGCGAGTCCGAACACCAGTTTCCCATTCTGCAACCAGTTGGGCCGGATCGTTGCGCGGAGCGTGTAGTGGTTTGGCGGGTACTGACGGCAGGAATTCCACCAAGCTGCTGTCCCGCGTCGTGTCAATGAGGAAGCCGTCGTCATCTTGGCGGCAGTCCGTCGCTTCGCTCCCTCCGCGCTTCACCGTCAAAGCGTTGCCGTCGGGGCCGGCCGTCAACAAGTCGAGTTCCCCTACTTATTCAAGTTGCGAAATCGCGGCGGCCACGGCTCGCTTTTGCTTGGCTTCCGGGTTGAACCACGCGATGCTGACGGCGACAGCGATCATGGCCACGGCCAGAGCGATTGCGGCGATCTTCCAAGTGCGGTTCTTTCGGGATTTTTGCCAACCTTCTATCGCGTCGGCCATCGCCCCTGCCGTCGGGTACCGATCCGACGGCGACACCGCGAGGCAGCGGCGAACGATCTGCTCCAGTCCGCCATTTCGCTGGGAACGTTTCAGCTCGGGCAGAACCAGATCGAAGCGATTTTGCGAATCCTTGAGCACCGGACGCTGGCTGGTGAGTAACTCGCAGAAGACGACGCCGAGCGACCAGACATCGGCGGATGGGGCAAACCGTTCCCGATCAACCCGCCTCTGCTCCGGTGCCGCATAGGCCGGTGTGCCGCAACCCTGCATCGACGTGATCCGGTTATTTGTAGTTTTCTCATCGTCGCTCACAAACAATGTGGCGACTCCGAAGTCACAGACCAATGGGCGTCCCGCGTCATCGAGCAAAATATTACTCGGCTTGAGATCCCGATGCACGATTCCCGCGCGATGGGCGTGATCGACGGCCCGACAGATTTGCACCATCACCGCGGCCACATCCTCGACCGACATCGGTTGTTTCACGTGCCGGCCGAGATGACCGCCGGGGATGAAATCCATCACCAAATAGGGGGTGAACCCCGCCACTCCCGCCGAGTGGATCGGCACAATGTTCGGGTGGCGCAACCGGGCCAAGGTCTGGCCTTCCCGCAAGAAGCGGCGCCGGGCCTCGGCATTGCAATACGCTCCGACGGGCAATTTCACCGCGACCTCTCGGTTCAGCACCCGATCTCGGCCACGGTACACGGCCCCCATACCGCCCTGGCCAATCAGGTGTTCCAGTTCAAAACCCGGGATGTCGGGTTTCGTCTCCCGCGAAGCGAAACCGGCCAAATCGAAGAGGGTATCGACGGACGCCAACCGCTCGGCTCGGTCACGAAATTCGGCCAGCATCTCGGGATGGGCCACACAGATCTCCTCGGGTGTTGGGGACTGTGAACACGCGCGCGTCTCTTCCCACTCCGCAAGGAGTTTGAGCATCAGCGGGTTCACGCGATCACTCAAGGCATCGACCTCCTTCTCCAATAAGCGGAACCGGGAGGCCAAACGGGCCAACAAAATTTCAAGTGAAGCTGAAGTCGGCCCGTAACCCGAGACGCTCCTCCATCATCAGCTTGGCCTCCACGCAGCGCCGTTTCACCGTTGAAAGCGACATCCCGAGTGCGGCCGCCACTTCCGGCTTCGTCATCCCGAGGTACCAGTGGAACGAGGCCACGTCGCGCAGTTCCGACGGCAATGTCTCCATCACTTCGTGGAGTTCCCGCGCGATTACCGTGCGGGCTGGGTCATCTCGCACAGTTCCGGTGTGTTCGGGTTCCTGAAAATTGTTCGCGTTGGGCGTGGCGTGGTTGGATCCGAGGCCCTGAGGGCCGTAGTAGTGGCGGGCGAGATCGATGAGTTCCCGCCGCATGTTCGCGGCCGCGAGCCGGAAGTAGTCCGTCGGCGATTGGATCGGCTCTTGTGAAAGGCAGCGGTCGAGGCGCACCATCACGTTCTGGAGGACATCGTCGCTCTCTTCCCAGCGCCGGACACCGGGGTAGCGGGCCAGCATCTTGCGAACCATCGCGAGTAAGCGATCCGTGGTCAGCCGCAGTAACTCGGCCCGCGCCGAATGGTCGCCGGCGGTGAGTCGTTCAAAGCAGGCCCGAATCGGCGTGGGCAGTTCCGAATCGGACATAGGAAAAGTTCGGGTTCAGGTGAGGAAATCGACGCCGGGAAAAAGTTTCTCGAATTCTATGAGCCGATTTCCGTTTGGCTCCCGCTAGGTGGGGTATGCGGATTAGTCAGATATGGTTTCTGTTGAATCAGAATTCGGCGTTAAAAACCCCGTGAGGGGTTTCGCATATCGACCAAGCTCAGCAGTGGAGGTTCCAATGGAAGGATTTGAACTGGGGAAAAGCATTCAGGAGATCATGATGCGCCTCGAACGGATCGAGGTTGCCCTGGCTGGCGGGACGAGCAGTGGGGGTGGGAAGGCAAAGCATGTGTGTGAAGTGTGCAAGCCGGCCGCGTTCCGCAGCGCCGAGCAACACAAGGCCAACCTCCAGCTGGACGCCGACCACCAAACCTTCACCGCCGGCCGTATCGACGCGGGCGAGTGCGAGTGCCGGGAGCAAACCCTGACGATCTTCCCAGACGGTCGCTTCACCCACGTGGCCGTCCACCACAACCACAGCAATCGGTTGGACGACGGGGACACACACCGGCTGACCGTTCACGTCCGGGCCGGAGCCGAGATCGTGGAAACGATCGGGTCGTCGCGATTCGTCCCGCGCGGCAAGGACCGGACCCAGCAGACGGACGGGGTGAGCGAGAACATCCGCCGGCGGTACAACGACATCACCGGCTTCGATGGGTCGCTGGAGTGCGATTGAGGCGGTCGAGTTGCCCCAGGTACCTGATATCGGGAAGGCCTATTTGTCCTGCTGTTCTTCCCGCCTCTAGCAATCGACAGCCAAGACGGCGGCGATGAACTCATCCGGGGGACGGTAACCGTGGACGGCGACGTAATGATCGATCAATGACGGGGCAGCGTAAGTGCGGCTGACTCGGGTCACCCGCATTTCAGCTGAACTGTTGGGACGATTTGGACCAAGGCAGAACGGGCAACTCTGGAAGCCACGCGTCTGATTCACTTTCCGAGAACAGAGCGTTGCCAATCGGAGTTGGAACTCTTCGCTTGTCTCCCCGATCAGGAACGGTTGCGCGGAATCGAGCCAGCCGATGTTCACGGTGTCGAAACCATCGACTTCACCAGTCGGAAAGTAAGAGTACGGGGTCAAATCTTCAAAGAACGCCATCGTCGGGCACCTCCGTGTTTCACCACACCCCGGAGCGGAACTTCAGATCGGTGATCGACTGGCCCGGGAGTTTCACCCGCAGGTCGGCGAGGAGCCGGCGCTTGTGGTACTGGGTCAGTTCCTGTTGCAGCACGGCGCTGCGGACTTCGATTTCGAGCACGCCGCGCTTGAAGCCGCCGACGCGCGTCTGACCGGCGAACTCGGTGCCGATGGCTTCGCCCCAAGCGGTTTCGAGTCGGGAGCGTTCTGATACACGACCCCAGCCCCGAGCCACGAAGAGCCGGCCGAGGACGTCGGAAAGATTTTCAGGCCCGGAGTTCGATTCTGCCATGGAATCAGTTTACCAAATGCCCATCAGCCCGCTTGCACCGGCTCCGGTTGCGGGGTCGATTTCCGCCGTTCGCGGGCCATGAGGTACGCCGTCGGGCCGAGGATCAAGAGCGTGCCCAGCACTTGCGACCATCCAAATTGGCGGTTCTGCACCATCCCCTCGTAGAGCATCACGAGTACCACTTGCGACAGGCCGACGACGGACACTCTTGTGGCGGAACCGCTGCGGAACGCCTTGGTGAGGAAGAGTTGGCCGACCGTGGCCGTGGCCCCGACCGCGAGCAGATGAAGCAACACGGACGGATCGGTCTGTTGGCTGGTACCAATTGGCCTGTCGAACGCGAAGTAGGCCCCGAGGCCGACGACGACACTGACCGCTGAGAAGTGGACGACCACGGCGAGGGACGCGACGCCGTGCAACCGATTCAACCCGAGCATGGCAATCGCGGTGAAGAACGACGCGAAGAGTGCCGCGAAGTGCGCCGGCTGCAGGTGCGAGAAGTCGGCGTTCTGGGTCACGGCGACCCCGGCTACAGCGCACCCCACCGCTCCCCACACGGGCAGGGTTGGCCGTTCTCCGACGAGTGGCCACGACAGCAGGGCCACCCAAACAGGGAAGGTATTCGTCAGCGTGAGGACATCGGACACCGGTAGATGCGTGAGGGCGTAGAACGTGCCGATCATGCTGCTGCTGCCGGCGAGACTGCGCACCCAAAGGACGCGCGGTCTCAGAAAGACGAGTTGGGTTCCCGCCAGCATGGCCAAGAGGAACGCGAAGAGCGTCGCCAGTCCGCTGCGAACCAGCGTCACCGTCTGCCAGTCGCAGGTCTCTTTCAGCCCGTGCGTCAGCAGCCCCATGGCCGAGAACCAAACGCAACTCATCAACATCCAACCGTAAGGTTGCAATCCGTGCGTCTTCATACGTGTCAGATCATTCGAACAGTTTAGGCGGGAGTTAGGGACACGATTATTCGACCACCACGACCGGGGAACCGAGGACGTCCATTTTCGGGGTGATGCCCAAGCCCGGTTGCTTCGATGCCGCCATCCGGCCATTTTTCCGTTGCGGTGCTCCGTCGGCCGTCGAAACGGTGACGTAGCTGTTGAAGTCGGTGCTGGTGAACTGGAATTCCGTCGGCGTGCTGTGCGCGAGGTGCGCGATGGCCGCCGTGGTGATGTCCCCGCCCCAACTGTCTTCCAGCGTCATGGCGATGCCCATGCTCACGCACAAATCGCGGGCCTGACGAATCTTCGTGAGGCCGCCGAGCTTGCTGATTTTCAGATTTACCACGTCGAACGCCAGGTCGGCTTTGGCCCGCAACAGCATGTCCAACCCATCAATGTTTTCGTCGAGAATGAACGGGTGGTCGGTGTGCCGTCGGACGCTCAGGCACTCTTCGTAGGTCAGGCATGGCTGCTCGATGTACACGTCCACATCGCGCACACCACGAACCACCCGCATGGCTTCGTGTTGTGTCCAGCCGGTGTTGGCATCCGCGACGAGTCGATCCCCCGGCAGCAACTTTGCAGCGACGGCGTGGATGCGTTGGATATCCACATCGGGGTCGCCACCGACCTTCAATTGGAAGCGGCGGTAGCCCTCGGCACGGTAGGCGGCCACGCGGCTGGCCATCTCGTCTGGCGACTCTTGCGAGATGGCCCGGTACAGGTGAAAGTCGTCGCCGTAGCGGCCACCGAGCAACTCGCAGACCGGCATCCCGGTGGCCTGCCCGAGAATATCCCAACAGGCGATGTCGATGCCGCTCTTCACGTACGGGTGCCCTTTGAGCGCCGCATCCATGAGCCGGTTGAGCTTGCTGAGTTCGAGCGGACTGGCCCCGAGCAGGTGCGGCCCGAGTTCGCGCAGACCGGCCCGGACTCCTTCGGCGTAGGCCGGCAGGTAGAACGGCCCGAGCGGGCAGACTTCACCGTGCCCCACGAGGCCGGTGTCCGTTTCGACGCGGACGATGGTGCTGTCGAACACCGTGATCGATTTGCCACCCGACCATTTGTACGTGGTTTCAACCAGGGGCAGTTCGACGCGGTACGCCAAGATGCGGGCAATTTTCATGGATGTTTAAGCTCGTGGATGCGAAGCTGATCCATCAACGGTCGTTGATGGTCGAGCAATAAATGTTGGCGTTTCTGTCGTGGAGCGATCGTTAGGCTGAAGATACAAACCTTTCTTTCGAAGATTCATTTTTTGACTGCGCCAGACGGGGCGGGCGTGGTCCAAAAGTGTGTCAGCAGCTCGTCGATCTCCGGTTCGGCTTCTTTCAGCTCGGCGCGGTTGAACGGGAAGAAGTCGTTGGCACCGAAGTAAGCCTCGGTCATCTCCGCGAAGAACTCCATCGGCGTGGTCAGCGCGTAATGCTTCACACGCTGGCCGTTGAACAGCAGCGTCTTGTCGCCACGACCACTCCTCTTGTACTTCTCGTACGCGGCCACAATCCGCGGCTCGTCGAAGCCGAGGACTTGATCGTGGTAGGCGTGCGACAGTTCGTGCAGGATCACCCAGGGTTGCTCGTTGGTGCTCCGCTTGGTGGGCAGGTCGGCCGCCTGGGGAATGTGCACGCACTTCTCGAGGTCGATGGCGTGACCGTTCGCCTTCAGCCAATCGGCGCTCGGATGGTACTGCATTGAGGTGAGGGTGCCGTTGGAGAGGTCGAGCACGATCGCCACCTTTTGCAGTAGCTTCACTTTGTCCGCCGGTACCACCGTCACGATGTCGGCCAGCTTCGCTTCTAGGAAACGCAGCGACTTGGTGCCCAACGCTTCGTCCGGCCCGCTGAGCAAGCGGTCGTCGACGCGGATCGTCCAACCTTCGAGCTTGCGATCCGTGCGCGACGTCGGCTTGCTGAGTTCGGCTTTGACCTTCGGCTTCGGCTGCGGTTGCAACAGCTTGATCATCCCCTTGGCCAAGGCATCACCCACTAGGAAATATGTCTCGGCGTTGCCGAACTCGTGGTGTCCGTGGCCGGGGTGAGGGGAATCTTCGGGCTTCCGCACGAAGTCGTGCGTTTCCACGAACAGCACATTGCCTTGGAATTCCGGTGTCTCGGCGGCGGCGGCCTGAGCGCGGCGGAGCGCTTCCCACTCTTTCGGCCCCTTCACCCACGGCCCCGTCAGTTCGCCGATGATCACCGGGAGCTTCGGAGCCTTCAACTCCTTGCGGACATCGCGGATGAGATTCACCAAGTTCTGCTCGTACTCCGGGATCGCCTTCTTCGGATCGACACCGTCGTTCCAGCCTTGATACCAGACGAACCCGGCGAGTTCATAACCCTGGTCGGCGTAGGCCGGGAAGTCGGTCTTGAGGTTCTCGAGTGACTTGCGAATTTCGGCCAGCATCGCCGTGTAATACGGCCCGACGTCGCCGCCGGAACTCGGGGGACGGAAGTCTTTGAACAAGCTCTTGCCGCCCCACGCGGTCTTGATCAGCAGCACTTGCTCGTCGAAGTGATCACCGACCACATGGCCGAATTGCAACTCGGGCCCGAAATGGTGCTGGTCGCCGTAGACGCTGAACCCGAGTCCGAGCGGCCCAGCCAACAGCGGTTGTTTCTCGCGTTGGTACCGAACCCAAACATCGTCGCGGACGACCCATTCGCCCTTGTCGTTTTTGAGGTGTTGAACGAGCTTCGCCTTGGCAGGATCTTTGAGGAGACCGTTCAGCGTCCCTTTGCCATCGTTATAGTCCTTACCACCGAGATCCGAGACCGCTTGGCCTTCCATGTTGGACTGGCCCGCGAGGATAAACACCTTCACCTGTTTCGGCTTTGCCTTCGGTTCGGGGGCGGCATGAATCGATCCCTCGATCTCGTGAATCGTGTTGTGAATGACTCCCGAAATGGCCCGGCCATCGGCGCCCTTCACGCGGTACTTGATCTCCATGCACCAGGTCGGGGCCAGATCGCGGATGGCGAGCCGCACCGTTTTCCCGTCGGTCAAAAGCGAGGCTTTGGTGACTGCCAACGAGTGCTCGCCGATATGCTGCGAGCCGTACTCCTTGGTTCGTTTCAAGCCCCAAACTTTGACCTCGTAGCTCTTCGCCTCGGCGGCGCTCGTCGGTTCGATGGCATCGGTGAAGGTCACGTCGACGCTACCCGATCTGGCGTGGAGACCCACGGGCAAATCGACCGGCTTCTCGGTGGCACGAACTCGGTAGAAGCCACCGGGCACCGTTTGATTCCCGGCCCAAGCGTACATTCCACAGGTGTAAAGTTGCCCGTCAGTCGGGTGGAAACGACCCCGCATGATCCCGGTTGGGAAGGCCGGTAATGGCAGGGCGCACATGCCGCCTTGGGTTTGCCCGTTCACTGTCTCATGCGGCACCACATAGATTTTCCCCATCCCGTACGAGAGGTTCAACAGGGAGCCTTTCAACGCCCCCCATTTGTCGGAGGTCACCCAAACGAGTTCAGCCGGACTCCGGTCAAACTCATTGGTGATCCAACAAAGTGGCTGTTTCATCGCGCTGTCGGACGTATTTTTTTGATCGGTGTAGCCAAACATGTTCCCGTAGAACCCGCCCTTCTCGACCAAGTTGATCCGGTTCTTCGGTGTCCAGAACCCTTCTTGATCGGTGACGTAGAACGTGCCATCCGGGTTGAGGCAGACGCCGTTGGCGGCGCGGAACCCGGTGGCAAGGATCTCCGTCTTCGTGCCGTCGCGGCTCACTTTCAACAGCGTGCCGTGATGCGGAACGAGCGCCGGGAGTGCATGCCGGCCACTCTTGGCGTAGTAGAAGTTCCCTTCCACATCGGTCTGCAACCCCATCGCGAATTCGTGGAAGTGCTCCGTCGCTTGATGGTCGTTGTTGAAGCACTCGTAGCGGTCGATTTCGCCATCGCCGTTGAGGTCGTGGAGTTTCACAATCTGATCGCGGCAGCCGACGAAGATCGCCCCGTCCCGCAGTTTCAACCCGAGCGGTTGGTACAACCCGGTGGCGATCCGCTGCCAACTCAGCCCGGCCGACAAATTGTCCAACCCCGAGACGAGCCAAACGTCGCCGTCCCACGAGCAGACCGCCATGCGTTTGCCGTCGGGGAAGAAGTCGAACCCGGTCAACCGCAGTTGGGCATTCCACGGGTTCTTCTCGGGCAACATGAACGTATCGACGGCGAACGCGCCGTCGTTCTTCCCGAGTGCGACCGTCGTTTTGAGAATTTCAGGCCAACGCTTCGGCCCACCCTCGGTGAGTGGCTTCAACGCATGCGGTGCCGGGCTAGTTTTGGCGAACGCTTTGAGGTCGTCGGCCTTCCCGTTCGAGATGAGCACTTTGATACGGGTCAACGTTTTCGAGGCCGGGATCTTCAACAGGGTGAATCCGGCCACCGTCACCAGTTGCGCTTGGCTGTCACCCACGATGGCGACGGGTCTGCCCACGGCCGCGATCCTAACAAGGAGTTCCTTCGCTGACGGATCAAGTTCGAGCGTCCGTGTGAAGATGGTCGCGTTCGGCAGTGTGGGACTGGTCTCCGCGCCGAGCGATTCGAGCACGCTCGCCGTGCCGACCGTGTAAGAAAGGATGGTCTGGTCGCCGAACTGATAGGTGCCTTTGAACTGCGCCCAACTCCTCGGCAGCGGGCCGTACAACCGACCATCCCGGCCCTTCAAACGAGGGTCGTCGAACGAACCCGTCTCGGGGTCGGCCCAACCCGGCCCGACCGGATTGGCAATCTGCACATCCCCGGCCAGTTTCGGGTGAACTTGATGCTGCCCGTTGAAATGGATCCCCTTCCAATTGATGAAGCCGTCGCCGCTCCAGCCCGCCGCGTAGCGCAACGTATCGTGGTCGAAGAGCGCCCAACGCTTGCCACGCGACACGCCACCGGCCCCGGCATCGAGCCGCACGGCGATGCCCTTGTACGCGATGTTCGGCCCCGGCCCGCCGACTTCGTAGGTGTTCATCAAACTCGGGCCGTAGTCCATGGTCACCCATGGTTCGAGCGTCACCGCTTTGGGGCCGAACGATTTTCCTTCGGGAAGGGTCGCCAGATAGTCGTTGTCGGCCGCACGGAATTGACTCGTGTTGTGCGGTTTCAAAAACGTTTCGCGGATGTAATGCACCACGTCGTATTTCTGCTGCGGCACCATCCAGGTTTGCGGGGCCATCATGCCGTAGCCGCGGGTCAGCGTCTGATACAGGCTGTGCGCATCACCGCCGTTCTTGAACTTCTCGGAAGCGAATTTCATTGACGTCGGCATCGACCCGAGCACATCTTTGGTTCCGTGGCAGTTCGCGCAGACGCGGGTGTAAATCGCTTCGCCCCGGATCAGCGCCTGGTCGTCGAGCTTGCGGATCATCCCGGCGTGGTCGATTTCCTTTTCGTATTCGGGAATCACCAACGCCGTGACGGCCGGTCGGAGTTCCTTGGCCCGCGTCGGCCCCTGCTCCGCGATTTCGATGAGGTACTTGGCCAAGTCGAGGAATTGCTGACGATCCGAGAGCAGGTTCATCAACCCATCGGGCATGAGCGACAGCGGGCTGATCGAACGGGATTCGACATCGGCATTCGCCACGACGACCCGTTTGCCGGCCGCCGCCGGATCGAGCAGCGTGACGTTCCCGCCCTTCTCGCCGACCACCAGACCGGTGATCGTCCGCCCATCCGCTGTGGCGATCGAAACCGATTCGTAGCCCTTCTTGATCACCTTCGAGGGCGACAGTACCGATTCGATCAAGTACTCCGCAGTGCCTTCCTTGCCGACTTTTGATAAGTCCGGCCCGAGTTGTGTGCCCCCTTCCGCATCGTGGCACTTGGCACACGTGAGAAACGGCTGGAAGAAGAGCACCGCCCCGCGGGCCGCATCACCCTTGGTGCGAACGGCCTTCGCCAACTCGGCCACCGGCTCTTGGGCCAAGCTCTGCTGGAATGTCGGAAGGGCATCGGCGCTCGACACCAAAACCACGGAACAAAACAAGGCGACCAGGGCGTGGCGGAGCATGTCGTATTCTCACGGTACTTTGAGATCTCTCGGACGTTATCATAGCCGCTCGGTTGGCCACATTCGACTGGTTGTCGAGCCGGCCAAGAGCTAAAAATCCGACATGTGACGCGGGCCGGCTCTAAACCCCGACCTTCGGGCAGATTCCCGCCAGGGTGCAACGCTCGCAGGCCGGCTTGCGGGCGAAGCAGACGGCGCGGCCGTGCAAGATCAATCGATGGCTGACGATCGTCCAATCGGGTTGCGGGATGAGCGTGTTGAGGGCGAATTCCACCTTTACTGGGTCAGTCTGTTTGGTAAATCCCAATCGTCTACTGAGGCGACCGACGTGGGTATCGACCGTGATCCCCGGAATGTCGAACGCATCCCCCAAAACCACATTGGCCGTCTTGCGACCGATACCGGGAAGTGCGACCAATTCCTCCAACGTGCGGGGCACCTCGCCGCCGTGATCGTGTAGAATCGCCGCCGACGCCCCGAGGATATTCTTCGCTTTGTTCCGGAAGAAACCGGTCGAGTGGATCAGAGTTTCGACCTGCTTCTGGGTCGCCTTCACCATCGCCTGCGGTGTCGGGTAGGCCGCGAAGAGTGCCGGCGTGACCAGGTTCACGCGGACGTCGGTGCACTGCGCCGACAGGATCGTCGCCACGAGGAGTTGGAACGGCGACTGGAAGTCCAGTGCGATCGGGGCGGTGGGATAAAGGACGGCCAATTCCGCGAGGACGAGCGGGATTCGGGCTTTCTTGAGCGGCATGGTGATAGTGTAGAAACCGCAGAAACGACAAAGCGACCGGGAAGGCCCGGCCGCAATCGAGAGAGTGTCGTCCGATCCCGAAGGTCACTCGGCTTTCTCGAGTTCCAGATACTCGGCATCCTTCTCGTCGCCCGTCGGTTTCGCAACCGAGGTCGGGCGGACGATGCCCTCCTTCGTGCTTCGCATCTTCAGGCGTGAACCCTCGAATTCGTAAGACATGACCTCGCGGACGAGCTTTTGGCTTTTCGTCAATTGCCATTCCATGATTTTGGGGCTGGCGGTCGCTTCGATCTTGAGAATGTCGCCCGTTTCTTGGCGTCCCGCAGCGGTCAGCGAGAGTTTCGTGCCCGTGATGGTGCAGGTGATCTTCAACTTTTTGAGTTCGTCCGGTGGCGCCGCGAGCCCGCCCTGCATGGCGACCACGGCGACCCACTTCCCTTGCAACTTCTTTAACTCCGCTAGGTCGATCTCTTTGGAAATCTCCGGGGCTTTCACACTGCTCGCCGCTGGAGTGGTGCTCAATTCGGTCGGTTTGTTCGTCGGAACACTCTTCGGCGCGACTTTGTCGAGATCGTCGAGCGATTCTCCGCCGGCGCGAGTCACCATGGCTTTGAACAGAGCCGGATCCATATTATCTCGGATGGTCCGTACCGAGCCGTCGCCCATTAGCACGGTTGTGCCACGAACGCCGCTCGGCAACTTGGTCACATAGTTTTGGAGTGGTTTCTCGGCCCGGTCGTCGATCCCGGCGATGGTGGCACCACCCCCGACAATCCAAGGCCGCTGGTAGCCGGGTGGCACTTGCATCATGGCGATGGTGTTCGACAATCCATCGGTCACGTCGGCGGGCTTGGAAGTCCAATCGTAGCCGAACATGCCGAGCTTCTTCATCGTGGCCGGATTCTTCGGATCGTACCGGGCCGCATCCAGACCCAAGCCGGCGATACCGACAAAGTTGGTGGCACCCAAACTCTTACCTTCGGCGAGTTCGTGCGTGGCACGCCAAGCGCTCGGTTCGTAGTAGGGAACCAAGAATTCGGGAACCCAAGTTTCCGCAGCGGCGAGGTTCTCCGGGGCGTACCAAGCGACTTTCTTATCTTGGATGCTCGTCCGGAGTCCGGCTTTGCCGAGGTACGGCAGCAATTCCGCAAAGAGGCTGACCCGCTGTTCGGGCGGGTACGGCAAACTGTACCGCTCCACCCGCACTTCGCGTTCGAGTGCCCCAACCGGAAACGTCCCTTTATCTTTCAGATTCGTCTTGAGTGCGTTGGCCAAGCTGAATGCGTCGTTGTCGCCGGACAGAACCGTCATGCGGCCCTTGATCTGCCCCGTGATGCGACCCAGACCCGGTACCACAATCGTCCGGTACGTGTTCTCTTGCCAATCGAGTTCGAACTGGACAGACACCACCGTGTCGGACACCGTCACGTCGATGTGGGAGCCGGCCGGAGCTTCGGTGCCGGGAGGATTGCCTGGGGCACCGGGGAAGCCCGGAGGGCCTCCACCGCTACCCGGGAAGCCACCCGGAGGTCCGCCGCCGCTACCGGGGAATCCGCCGCCAGGGCCACCGGGAGGGCCGGTGGGGTAGCCGCCCCCTGGAGGGCCACCACCGCTGCCGGGGAAGCCAGGTGGACGCGACGGTTGCTGGGCATTTTCGCTGTCGGTACCTTTGTCGTCGTTGCCTTTGTTGTTGGATGATTTCGCCCCGGGATCTTTATCGCCTCCACCACCCGGAGCACTTGGAGCACCGGGGGCGTTCGGTCGACCGGGCGCATTTGGGGCGTTCGGCCGACCGGGAGGCCCACCACCGCTACCGGGGAAGCCGCCACCAGGGCCTGTGGGATAGCCACTACCAGGGCCGCCAGGGAAACCACCCGATCCGGGGCCACCGGGGAACATGGGAGCACCGGGCTGATTGGTGCCGCCTTGGCCTTGTGTCAAATCGCGGATATTTACGTTTTCACGCAGTTGGAGCGTATACAGCAGTTTCAAAGCGTTCAGTACCGGCAGAATGTGTTCGTTCACCGACTTCTTAGCATCGTCGTCCGTCAGGTATTCGAAATACCCGGTGGCGACCCCCTTCGATTTGTTCATCGCGGTGACCGAGAATCCCAAAACCTTGACTTGTTGCAACCAGCTCACCAGCACACTCTCGGCGACCTGCGGCAGTTTGAGCGCGCTGACTTCGAGACCACCCAGCGAGCGTTGATCGACTTTCTGCACATACACCGCAGCCGGCGTGTCTTTGTCATCATCTTCGAGAGTATTAAGTGCCTTTTTCAGCTCCGGGTCGATCGTGCGGAAATACGGGTTCGAGGTGAAACTTTTACGAGCCGGAGCCGCCGGGGCGGCACTACCGGGAGGCCCCATCGGTGCGCCGGGGGGCCTCATCGACCCGCCGGGAGGCCCCATCGGCCGTGGTGGTCCCCCTGGAGGGGACATCGGTTGTTGAGCATCTTCGGAAGAGCCACCAACGAGTGGTGCCCGCATTTCGCCAACACCGCCAGGGCCTCCACCGCCACCACCCGGCATGGGATTCGCACCTTCGGGCGCCGCCGGATTGGGCTGCGTGAGCTCCGATTTGAACGGAGGTAGGCCATCCGCTTTGAGATCGCTCAAAAACCGTTCCATCACGAACTGGTCGGCCAGCACGATGGTTTGGGAATCGTAGATAGTGAATGCGAGTTTTCGCTCGTCACCGGGTTTCACCGGCTTGGCCTTCGCGGATGGACTCTCAACGCCCAACACCAACCCGAGTGACAGCGACTTGCCGATGGCGGTGAGGAAGGCGTTCGATTGCAGCAAGTAGAACTGGCGCCCTTTGACGTCGTTGTTCTTCGGGACTTCGAGTTTCAACCGCTTGGTCAATTCGTCGGTATCGAGTACCCCCTTGGTTCGGATGATCGCGAAGGCTTCCTTCTCCGTGCCGACGTAACAATGCAAGATTTCGTCGATGTCCGATGCT
The DNA here is from genome assembly GCA_025351325.1 of Fimbriiglobus sp. Classification (GTDB taxonomy): domain Bacteria; phylum Planctomycetota; class Planctomycetia; order Gemmatales; family Gemmataceae; genus JALHQU01. Next base: position 22,678 of record JANXWE010000140.1, on the reverse strand, counting down.
TCGAATGTCAGCGACTTCAAAAACAGCTCTTTCATCGAACTATCGAACATGGAATCGTACAGCGGCGTCTTCGACAGTTCGTCCATCCGCAGGTGCCAAACGCTGACCGTTTCGCCCGGCAGCAGGTTCGTGATTTCTTTCAGTCCGCTCGGTCGAGGTTTTTTCGGTTTTTTGATTTCCGCAGCACCTTCGTTCCCGGCTTCGGGGGTCATCGGCGGTTCTGTCCCGGTGCCGGCTGGCACTTCCGCAGTCGCATCGGGGACGGCTGGGGTTTTCGGTTGACTTGAATTTGCGGCCGGATTCGCCGCGACGGCGGGTTTCTTCTCTTCGCCGCCGAGGACGAGATACGCCCCCAGCCCGAGGCCGCCCAAGGCGAGCACGCCGAGGACGACGCCGATCAGCACTTTGCTGCCGCCCTTTTTGGCTTTTTGGCCTTTTTTCCCTTTGGCCTTAGGGGTTTCCTCGCCGTCTTCATCATCTTCATCATCGACGTCGGGTACGGTGAAACGGTATTTGCACTTGGGGCATTCCGTCTTGTGGCCGATCTGGGCCGAGCTGCGGATGACGATTTCCGTCTCGCACTTCGGGCAATCGAGTTTGAATTTGACGTTGGCCATAGGAGTCTCCCAGCCGCCGCGAACACGAGGGGAACGATTTGGAATAAAACTGCAACTAGTAATGTACCGCGCCGGGGACGGAGTTGGCAAATCCAAAACTGGCCGAACATACCGAGAAATTGTTTTCGACGTGTCCGCACCGGAGAAACGGCATCAGGATCGCCCCTGCCATTCGGCTGGATCACGGGAGTTGTGGAAGACGGAAATCACGACGATCCGTCCAGAACGGATGCGGTAGTAAATGCAAAAGGGGAACCGATCGACTGGAGATTGTCGAACATCACGTTCGACAATCGGAAAACGGCGTGGGTGGGTAGCGATTCCTTCAATGGCACGTTGGATTTCCGATTCAAACTCTTCCCCGAGACCGTCGCGTTGGACATCGTACCAGTCAATCGATTCATCGAACTCGATGCGGGCAATGCCGCGGTATATGACCGGGAGCATCATTTCCCCCGCCTGGCTCGGGCTTGGGCCTTCACTTCTTCCCACGGGATCACATCGTCCGGATTGGCATCGTCATCATCAATCCGACGCGACAGTTCTTGCCGCAGTCCTTCGGAAATCGGCATAGGAGGTAGCTCCGCCGTGACGCTTTCCAATAAGGCATTCGCTACAGCGACACGGTCAGCACGAGAGAGCTGATCCAAGCCAAGAGATTCTAGCGTCGGTGTCATGAGGGTTCCTCGATTCTTGGTCAAGCCACACGGGATATCTTACCGCATCTGTCGAACTTGTTCCCACGGGATACCAGCCGAAGCACTCCCATTCACAAAGCCGCCAATTGTCGATTCGATCCGCTTGGCGTTCCCTCTACATCACGACGGAACTTCCAGATCGCTTCCAGCACTTGCGCATCTTCGGCGTCCCAAAGACCGCGCCCGTGCATGTCGGCGCAAAGCTCGCCGAGCGCGGCCATGATTTGGCCCGCTCGCATTTCTGGAACGATTTCAGCCAGCGCTCGCAACGCCGAGAAAAGTTCAGTTCGAGTTTCTTGGGGGTTCATAGATGATCTCTGACAAATGGAGAATTGGCCCGGCTTCGACGAAAATACCCGATGACTACTATTGGCACATTGTCTCCCAAACCCAACTTCGCAATTCGCGTTGCCCGTGTGACACCGTCGAGAATTTCAAGGACGCCATCCGGATCTTCGTATACGAGTATCGGTGGCATGCCAACTTGGGAGGAACCATACCGGCGAATCTGTTGGTGCAGTTCCCAGAGATCGGCACCGGCCAATCGTGTTGGAGGAAGGCGAAGCTCGCCAGGGTCGACATATCGAATCGGCTGACTCATTCCTCCACCATAATATCCATTCCAGTGGGCTACCAACCGCAGACACCGGCCTCCCGGCCGGTGTTCATTTCAACTTCCCACCCCCGTCTACGAAAGCAGCGCCGTCACCGCCTCGCCCTTCACCAGTTCCCGGGGCTGATTCAAGTGGTTGAACACGATCGTGTCCGGCTTGATGCCGACGCTGTGGTAGATCGTGGCGAGCAACTCCGTCGGGTGAACCGGGTGCTCGGTCGGGGCACTGGCGGTTTTGTCCGACTTGCCGTGGACATACCCCCGTTTGATGCCGGCACCGGCGATCATGGCGGTGTAGCAATACGGCCAGTGATCCCGGCCGTCGTCCGAGTTGCCGTTGCCGGAGGTGCTGACACCACGACGCGGGCTGCGGCCGAATTCGCCGACCACCACCACGAGCGTCTCTTTCAGCAATCCGCGATCTTCGAGGTCTTCGATCAGGGCCGACACCCCGGCGTCGAGCAGGGGGGCCGCTTGCTTCTTCATCCGATCCGACAACCCCGAGTGAACGTCCCACGAGTGGGCGTCCGAGTTGGCCACTTTCGGCCAGGTGACTTCGACGAAGCGGGTGCCGGCTTCCACCAACCGCCGGGCCAGTAAACAGCACTGGCCGAAGGTGTTCTTGCCGTACTTCTCGCGCAGTTTGTCGTCTTCCTTTTTGAGGTCGAACGAATCGCGGGCACGGCCCGATAACACCAACCCGAGCGCCTTGCTGTAGTTCGAATCGAGGTCGTACTTGCTCACGGCCTGTTCGATTTCCGGCATCCCCTTGCTGACGGTCTCGCGCAGGGTCGCCCGGCGTTCCATTCGCACCGACGACAGCTCTTCCCGAAGTTTCAAATCGTCGACTTTAATCTTCTCCATCTTCGACAGGTCGGTGTCATCGCCGGCCGGGTAGAGCAAGTACGGGTCGTACGCTTTGCCGAGGAATCCAGCGGAGCCACCTTTGCCGACGACGTTCGACTCTTGCAGCGGCCGTGGCATCATCACGAATGGCAGCATCGCCACTTCGGGCGGCTTCAACTTGATGATGTTCGAGCCGAGCGTCGGGAAGTCCTTCGGACTCGGGGGTTCCAATTGACCCGACGGCGACACTTTGTCGGTGGTGTAGCCGGTGTGCATTTGGTAAATCGCGGCCGTGTGGTTGAACAGTCCGTTGGGCGTATAGCTCATGGTGCGGATCAGCGTCGTCTTATCGAGGACGTTGGCGATCTTCGGCAGCAACTCGGTGACGTGGGTACCCGGCAATTTCGTAGGGATCGACTTGAAGACGCTCCGCACCGCATCGGGGACATTCTCTTTCGGATCCCACAAGTCGAGCTGGCTCGGCCCACCTTGCAAATAGATCAGGATCACCGACTTCGCTTTCCCGAAGCCTTTGCCGCCGGTGGTCTCCGGTGTCCCCTTCGGTGCCGGAGCGTTATTGTTCGCCTCGGCTTGCAGGGCGAGCACGTTGGCCAGCGAAATGCCGAGCACGCTCGAACCGCCGATTCGCAGCAGATCGCGGCGAGTAACGCCATCGCAAGTATCGTGGGCGGTGAAACCGGGAATTGCCAACATGAGTGAGGCTCCGAACGTGAGAGAGCAGGCAGGTCAAGATTAGGTTACCCGCACCCATCGGTCGACGCAATGGAAAATTTAGCCGCGGGACGAATGTGGGTGTACGACACGGTTTGCGAGTTGACCTTGCGCGTCGGGGGCGACCGGAGTCGAAGTGACACGACGACAATCGCCGTGTTATTCCAAACCGTGTCGTACACCCGTGACGCCAACGTGTTCTGACCGTTTTGATCGGCGTCCTCGCCGATTCCTAGGTAGGATCGGCGTCCCGCCGGTTTCCCCCTCAAAAAGACCCTGACAAAAATTATGCACACTCAGATACGAAGTGCTAACCGGCAAGACGCCGGAGCTACCCAGAATCCGGCGTGACGCCGGATCAAATCAGGGCCAATTGCCAGAAACAATTGTCGCAACCTTGCGGAAGGGGCGCGCCAACGGGTTGCCTTCCATTTGTCTCGATCAGGCCACTCGTGTACACTCTGTAGGGGAATCAACATGAGCACTGCTAAAAAAGAACACGGGATCGACCGCATGACAGTCGCCGCACGCGTCGATCCTGCACTCCAAGAAGTAGTCCCGACGACTTTCGCGGCCGAAGATGCCGTGGAACTCGACCGACGCGATCAGGAACTCGTCGATGTACCGGATCTCAGTTTGACCTGGCAAAAGATCCGAGAGCGAATCGAGGCTGGTGAATGACGCTGCTGCTTGTCTATCACAGATGCTTTTGGTTGGAAGCGGATTACGACTTCCGTCGATACCAAACTCGGCTATTCGAGCTGGGCAAGGAATTCCTCGACGAGATCGGAAAAGCGATCTCCGAAATTCAAGCCGATCCTTCGCAATACGCATTGGCGAGTGCCACCATCCGCCAAGCACCGGTAGGTCAGTTTCCATTTTCCATTAACTACTGCATCAAGTCGGATCACATCCGGATCTTGTCCGTCTGGCACCACAAACGGGGCACATCGGGTTTGAAGTCTCGTCAATCATTCGGCGGAAGTCCGACGATGACAGAAGCGGAGTGGCTAGGGGCGACCGATACGAGGCCAATGTTAAAGTTATTCGGGAAGCACTCAAGCAACAGGAAAGGCCGGCTCTTATTAGTGGCCTATTCGCGCAAGTATTCCGAATTGCTCGGGAGAAATAGCATCACATGCACTGGAACAGGCGCAAATGATTCGGCGTCGGATTCAGAAACTTTGGAAATGGAATCGGCTCAATCGTTGCGAGATGGTCTCGGTTCATTAGTGAAATTTATCCATTGCATCATCGGTAACCCTTTCCGACCCGTTGTCGCCGATCCCGCATGGCTCACTCCCACCGTCCTATCCATCGCTTCATCTATCTACCAAGAGCATACTTTCGACCGATTACCAACTCTCGCGGATGCGTTGGGCGAAGTCGGATGTACGAACGCGGATGTGCTACTGCACTGCCGGCAACCGGGCGAGCATGTCCGCGGTTGCTGGGTGGTCGATCTGATATTGGGAAAGGCATAAGACACCCCCCCGCTTCAATCTTCCGATTCCAAACCCACATAGGGGTTCGTCTGCTTCTCAATTCCAATCGTCGTCGACGAGCCGTGGCCGGGGAAGATTCGCGTGTCGTTCGGCAGGGGCCAGAGTTTGGCTTCGATGCCCGCTTTGAGGGTGGTGAAGCTGCCGCCGGGAAAGTCGGTGCGGCCAACGCTCCCTTCGAACAAGACATCGCCGCCGAGAACCCACTTGGGATTCATTTCGTGAATCACATAGACCACGTGCCCAGGCGAGTGGCCGGGGATCTCACGCACATCGAGCGCGATCCCGGCGACGGTGATCGTTTCGCCATCCTTCACGAGCCGATCCGCCGGCGGGCTAACCACCGCGACGCCGTACTTCGCGCTCATATTCACTTGAGCGTCCGTTAAGAATTCGGCTTCGTGCTCACCAATGAGGATCGGCGCCTCGGGGAAGGCCTCTTTCAGCGCGGCGTTTCCCGCAATGTGATCGACATGGCCGTGTGTGTTGACGATCCCCACGACGACCAGCGACTTCGCTTTGAGGAAGTCGAGGATCAACTCCGGTTCAAATCCGGGGTCGATGACGAACGCCTCGCGTTGGCCGGTGCGCCAGACGATGTACGAGTTCTCGGCGAAGGGCATCGACTCGATGGCATGAATTTGCAGCATGGTGAGATTTTCGGTTCCGCCGGGAAATTGTCAAGAAGCCGCCGGAAGTCGTTGCATGGCGATTCGACCGGGTGTAGATTGGAGCGACAAGTCTCGTGTTCAAGAACGTTAGGGTTCGCCCATGCCCGTCGACGTGATGTGTCCGAAGTGTCATTCCAAACTGCGCGCCCCAGACGAAGTGGCGGGTCGGAACGTGCGCTGCAAGAAGTGCCAAGAAAAGTTCAAAGTGCCCAGCGTGGGGGTCGCGGTTGACCCCGTCGGCGAAACCGACCAACTCTCGGTGCAAGAAATCCGACTCCCGCAGACTGCGGAGCTAAAAATGGCTGTCGCGGTGGCGAACGATCACACGCCACTACCCCCGATGCGAGGCGAAGCGAACCCGAATGATCCATTCGGGTTCACGAGCGATCCACCGAAATCGGAGCTGAAAGAGAAGGCCAAAGCCAAGAAGCTACCACCGCTTCAAAAAACTGAAGTCGACCAGTTGGTCGGTGGGGAACCGACGTTTGCGATGCCGGGAGCTTCGGAAGATACTGCGCCGGGTCATGGCGCCGTACCGCTTCATGCCGCGCAGTTCTCGTTCGAGGAATCGACACCGTTCGCAGCGCCGGTGGAAGAGGAAGAAGAGGTCGTTGCACCGAAGTCGGTGCCTGTGAAGAAGCGGAGCTACCGAGCAGAAGAACGGAGTCCCGCACGAGGGACGAAGGCGCCCGCGAAGAGTCGGAAGATGCTGTACATCTTCGGGGGGATTGCCACCGGGCTGTTGATCGGTTGCGGCGGCGTCGCGGCGGGGGTGTTCTTCTTCGCGAAGTCGACGACCGAAGCCGTCGCCAAAGCGACGGTGACAGTAGGGCCTGGTAACATCGTGCCGCCGAAAGAGGAACCGAAGCCCGCCAGCAGTGCGGCTCGGATGGTGAAACCAAGTGGGAAAGAAACCGTTCCGGTTGTACCAGCGGCCGCATCGATACCAAGTGGGAAACAAGCCATACCAGTAGAACCAGTGGCACCGATGACGGCTGAAATCACTCTCCCGGCTGGTGGGGCCAATCCCGCCGAAGTCTTGGAAGCGGGCGATCGCTACCCGCTCCGGTTCAACATGGATACGGCCCGGCAGGTTCGCTACTTCGATAACATTGCCATGCCTGGAGTGTTAGCGGTGTTTCGGACGCAGCTCGGTTTCAACGGGCGCGGGGCCGAAGACACCGTGGCGTACCTCGACTTCAAATCGAAGAAAACGACGGAATTCACGGTTCCCGCCGATAGCTTCATCGGCGCTCGCGTGTTCGACCTCAACGACACCGGCTCCCGCATCGCCATCGAAGCCCCCGCCGGCCGGCTCACCGTGTACGACTTCGATTCCAAAACCAAAATCATGGACGGTGTCGACATCTACGCTGGTTTGCCTGAACGCAAGGAGATCGCATCTCTCGCCTTCGGCGATATGAAAGGAACCACGCTCGCCGTCGTGGATCGCCTGGGGGTCGTCGATGTTTGGAACGTGGAATCGAAAGCGCGCACCGTCACCGGCAAGGAGAATCCACGCCCGAGTCCGGTCGCCGTCGAAGTTCGAACCCTGAGTGCCAAGACCGGACTCATCGCCGGCAAAGACTCACTTCGGCGGGTGAATTGGCTGACCGGAGAATCGGGGCCGGCCACCACGACTCTGCCCCCAAAGGGCGGAATCCCAACGGTGGTGGCGGGTTCCAACGATTCGGAGGGCAAGGCGCTCACGGCCCTAGTCCATCAGCCCGAAGGAAGCAAAGGCTACGAATTGCTTGTGTTGGATCGTGCTATCAAGCCCGAGTCGTCGCAGGCCAAGGCGAGTTGGAGGATTGCACTACCGGCGGACGCAGGGACACCGACGTATATCCGCTGGATGGTCGGGGATACCATCTTGGCCGTCGGCTTCGGCGTCAACGGCTCGGCGCTGCTCTTTGATTTGCCCAAGAAAACCACGGTGGCTTATGTCAACGTCGAACCGGGCCAAGTGCTTTTCGATCCGGTGATCGGTTCCGTGTGGCTGATGGCGATGCCCGATTCCAAGGGGAAAGCCGTCGCGGTTCACACCAAGTTGTTTGGGAGCACGGCGACAAACCAATCGAAGGACGCCCAATCGAGCAAGAAACCCATTTTGCTGGTGCCGACACCCGAGGGTTTGGCCAAGAAGTAACCGATCAGGCGAACGCGCGGAAGGTATGTCCCCGCGCCGACAATCGTTCCCGGATTGTCCGCACGAATTCGAGCGCCGCCGGGTTGTCCCCGTGGACGCAGATCGTCCGGACGCTCTGCGTGCCGATCAGCCGTTCGACTTGTTCCAATGCTTCCTGAACATCCGCGATCATCGCATCGGGTTGATCGCGTGGCATCAGAGTACCATCAGGTCGGTACCGGCGATCCGCAAACCCTTCGGCAACGAACGTCTCGCAAGCGACTGCCAAACACGACCCCGGCAACCCGACACACGGCAGGGAAAAGCCCTCCGCCGCTTGGGCGACGCCCCACGCCGTGCCCTCGTCTTGCATGGCCCGGTGGTAGAGCGCCCCGTGCGGCTTCACGTATTTCACTTCGGCGCCGGCCATCACCAGTGCGGCGATCTGCTGGAAACAGAGGCTCTTCACCGCATGCGGAGCCAGTTCAAGTACGACGCGGCCGAAGTTGGCCCGATCCGCGTAACCCGGATGGGCACCGATCACCACGCCCTGTCGCTGGGCGAGTTCCACCGTCACTCGCATTTCCTCGGGGCTGCCGGCGTGCGCCCCGCAACAGATGTTCGCCGAGGTGATCCAGCGCATCAGCCCCGCATCGTGCCCGGCACCCTCCCCGAGATCGGCGTTCATATCAATCAGCATCACGCGACCCCGCCGAGGCCGATTTCGAGGAACCGGAGTGAACCGTTCGGCACCACCGGCACCGGCCCCAGGCACGCCGGCAACAGCACCACGTCGCCGATTTGAAACGGTTCGCCGGCCAATGTTCCCTGCCCCTGAATGGCCACCACGACGCGGCAGGCCCCAGCTTGGCCCACGGACACCGGATTGTCACCGTGCCAATGTTGGATGCTAAAGTAGGGGCAGCTCACCACGTCGTGGCGGTCACCCACGAGCTTCGGTTGCACCGGATGGCACGGCCCAGCATCGAAATTGGAACAGGATAAGCCGTCGTCGATGTGGAGTGGACGCGGTTGGCCCGTCTTCGCATCGACGCGATCCCAATCGTAAAGTCGGTAGGTGATGTCGCTGGTCTGTTGAACCTCGAAGAGCAAGATATCAGCGCCGATCGCGTGGACGGTGCCCGCTTCGAGGAAGACACAATCGCCCGGCTTCGGGGTGAACGCATGCAGCGTCTCGGGGATCGTATTGGTCGCCATCGCCGCGCGGAAACTGGCGGCGGTGGTTCCCGTTTTGAACCCGGCGTAGAGCCGGCTCGTTCGGGGGTCGGCGTCGAGGATCACCCAGGCTTCGGTTTTGCCCCGATGCCCCGGCCCCTTAAATTTTAAGGCTTGGGCGTCATTCGGGTGAACCTGCACCGATAGTTCTTTGCGGGCATCCAGGAACTTGAACAGCAGCGGAAACCGACCATCGGCGGGGATCTTCGAGCCGAAGATCCCCGCCGGGTGCGCGGCGATCACCTCGCGCAGACTCCGCCCGGCGAGTGCTCCGTTGGCGATGATCGAAATGGAATCGTCCACGTCGGAGAGCATCCACGCTTCGCCGATGGCATCGGTCGTCGGCGCCGGATATCGAACGAATCCGGGCAAGCGCGTCCCACCCCAAAGCATCGATTTGAAGATCGGTTCGAGCCGCAGGGGATGTAGCACAGACATGGACACGAGCCTCATTCCTTCGGAAAAAACAGATGGGCCGGAATACTGAAGACTTTGGCGACCAAGTGCATCTGAGCGACAGTGAATGCGCGTTTGCCACTCACGAGGTCGCTGACGGTGGCTTTGGCCAGACCGGTCGCTCGGATCAGATCGGCCTGCGACATGCCGCGATCCTCGAGTAGGTTCGCCGACAATCGATCCGGGGCGAGCGGTGAAATCGGATGGTATTCCCGTTCATAGAAAATCAGCAGATCCGACAGTGCATCCAAGTATCGCCGCCCCCCGGAATCGAGAGTCTGGGGAAGAAGTTCATCGATCCGTTTCTGGGCCATCCGCCGCGCAGCCTCCGTACGGATGCTGGTAAGTGGCTGAAACTTATTCATCCTTACAAGATATTCGGAGTGACCCGTTGCGCGAACCCCGATCCGCGATCCGTGTCACTCTCGGCACACGGGGATTGGCTAACGGTAGGCCAACGGTCTTTGAAGCCGTCCTGTGAAGGTTCGAATCCTTCTCCCCGTATCGTCACCGCCACGCACCGCGGAACATTGTTCGGCGAGCTGTCACCGCACCGTTCAGCAACGTTTCATGTGGGTCGTCGGTTGTCACGCACTCCAGGACGACGAAGTCAGCGATCTTCCCCGCGGTCAAACTGCCGCAGACAGCGTCGAAGCCGAGGGCCTTGGCTCCGTTCAGCGTGCCCATCTTCAGCAACGTTTCACCGGACACGTCCGGGTAGCGCCGGTGCAATTCTTGCAACTCCGCCAACACATCGAGATCCGGGTTGCTCGCCGCGCTGTCGGTGCCGACGCAGACGTTGACCCCGCGTGCCAGAAACTCCCGAAACGGGTGCGGTGGGTGTCCGAATGCGGCGTGCGTGCGTGGGCAGATCACCAACGACTGATTGGCTGTCAGCGGGGTGTCACCGGGTAGAAAATTCCCGTGGACGAACAGGCCCCGCGACTCCGGGTTCGTTCGGAGGAACTCACCCGGATCGCGGATCAACCCGTCGGGTTCCCAGATGCCAAGACCTTGTAGAAATGGCACGAATGGCCCCGTTCGAAACTGCAATAGCTCCATTTCGTCTGCAGATTCCGCCAAATGAACTGCTTGGATTCCCGGCAGTTGCCCCGCGAGTTCGTACCCGTGCCGGTGTACGGTGTACGGGGCATGCGGACTGGTTCCCCAACGGCAAAACGGCGTGTCAGGATGCGGCGCCGTCCCGAGCCTGGCGGCGTGCATAGAAGTTTGGAAGCGGGCCACCGTCGTCCCGATCAGTTCCCAAAAGACGACCGCACGAAGTGGGCTTCGCACCAACTGGGGCCAACTCGTACCACCGGCGGAAATGTCACCCAGCAGGGTGACACCGTGCCGCAAACTCTCCGCGAGGCCCCGTTGAATATCCGCAGTCGTCTGTTCTGGTGTGCGACTGCGACGGAAGGCGATCACGCGAGTCAACCACTCGGGGAACGGTTCGCCCGGCACCGGAATGGTACGGCCCGCAGCCCCGGACAAATCCAGATGCGTGTGGGCGTTCACCAGCCCGGGGATGATAATCGCGTCGCCGAAGTCCTCGTCCGCTTTTCGTTCACCGAAGGGATGCACCGACTCGATCTGTTCGCCGCGTACGGTGATCGTACCGTGTTTCAGCGCCGGGCCGGCGACGGGGAGAATCCAACGGGCGGTAAAAGTACGGGTGTCCACGGGTCAAAACTCGATTTCGTGGGGCCAAGCACTCGGCACGACGAAGATCTTCCCATCGCCGATGCGACCGGTGCGTGCGGCCTTGGCGATCTTCTCCGCGAGTTCGTCGAACTTCTCGGCCGCCACCCACGTGGTGATCTCGACCTTCGGCAAATAGGCCGTGCTGTACTCGCTTCCCTTGTAACGGTCGAGGTAGCCCTTCTGCCGGCCGAACCCCTTGGCTTCGCGGACGATCCCGGCATCGACGCCGAGTTCGGCGCACGCTTGGAGCACCGCCGCCGCGCGGAACGGTTTGACCACGATTACGAGCTGCTTGAATTCATCGGGCATGGCGAACCTCTCTTCGTTGCCATCACTCTATCGCCAATCCCCGCCGACGGGGGCACCGCTTCCTAAAATGTCAGAGTCCATACGACCAATCTCCATTGACCGAGGCTTGCCGTGGCCGATGCTCCGAAGAACCCAGTGCCCGCCGTCGAAACCGATCAGGCCAGTGTCCGCCTCGACAAACTCCGTCAGCTCGAAGCGCTCGGCATCGACCCGTGGGGCCAGCGGTTCGATGGCCGCACGCCCATCGGCGAGATCCGCTTGCTCGAGCCGCTGCCGTTCGACGACGCCAATCCGCAGGGGCAGCGCGTCACGGCGGCTGGCCGGATCGTGCGGCACCGCACCGGTGGTAAATTGCACTTCTTGGAACTCTGGGATCAGAGCGGCCGCATCCAACTGATGATTCGGGTGAACAAGGTCAGCGAACTCGAATGGAAGGTACTAAACCTCCTCGACCTCGGCGACATCGTCGGCGTGAGCGGCGAGTTCGGCAAAACCAAAGTGGGCGAACTGACGATCCAAGTCGACCAGTTGACGTTCCTCACGAAGTCGCTCGAACCGCACCCGAAAGATGTCTTCGGTCTCGGCGACATGGAGTACCGCCTCCGGCACCGCTACCTCGACATGATCTACACCCCGGAGACGCTGAAACGCATCCAACAGCGCGTGAAGATCGTCCGCACCATCCGCAACCACCTCGACGACCAAGGGTATGTGGAAGTCGAAACGCCGACGCTGCACGCGATTGCCGGGGGCGCCGCGGCCCGACCATTCGACACACATCACAACGCCCTCGATCTCGATTTGTTCGTCCGGATCGCGCTCGAGCTTCCGCTCAAGAGGTTGCTTGTCGGCGGGTTAGAAAAGGTTTACGAGATCGGTCGCGTCTTCCGCAACGAGGGGATCAGCCCACGCCACAACCCTGAATTCACGATGCTCGAACTGTACTGCGCCTACGGGGATCTCTTCAGCATCATGGAGCTTACCGAAGGCGTGTTCGGGGCCTGCGTCGACGTGCTCGGACTCGGGAAGATCCTGCCCTACGGCGAATGCCAGATCGACTTCACCGGCCCGTGGCCACGGGTGCTCTACGCCGACATCTTCCGTCAAACCGTCGGCGTCGATCTGTTCGACGAAGTTGGAGTTCGCACGGCGGCGACCGATAACAAAATCCACCTGGAACTGCGCGACACCAAAGCCGGCACGAGTACACCGAAACAGCATGAAGTGCTCGTCCACGAACTGTTCGAGCACCTGTGCGAGCCGGAGTTGGCGAAGAGTCATCAGCCGACGTTCGTCTACGACTACCCGGCGGCGCTCTGCCCACTGACCAAACGCAAGCGTGAGAATCCCAAGCTCGCCGAACGGTTCGAACTGTACATCGCGGGCATGGAACTGGCGAATGCCTACACGGAATTGAACGACCCGATCACGCAGGAAGCGACCTTCCGCGAGCAACTGACGGGGATGAACGCCGACGACAGCATGGCCAAAATGGACGACGATTTTGTGAGGGCACTTCGGCACGGCATGCCCCCCGCCGGCGGACTCGGCATCGGCATCGACCGCCTGGTGATGCTGCTGACGAACACGACAACCATCCGCGACGTGATCTTGTTCCCGCTGCTTCGTCCAGAAACGAAATAGGAGATTTTGAACCGCAGAGACGCGGAGTAAGAACAGATCAGGGATTTTTGGAAGAACGAATCACCCGTTTGACGCCATCGCGCATTGCGGGAACGTTGAAATTCAGGAGCAAACCCAAGTCGAGCCCCGTGGCTTTGAGGTAAGCCATGACTTGGGCCGTGTGGATATCCCCGAACCGATCAATGGTCTTGAGTTCGATGATCAGCCGGTCTTCAACGAGGAAGTCGAGCTTCCCATCGCCGCAAGGATGTCCTTTGTAAACAACAGCGACGGGGTGCTGACGTGCGAAAACGATTGTGCATAGCCCAAATTCATGAGCCATGGCTTCTTCATAGGTTTTTTCCAAATACCCTGGGCCGAGTGCTCGATGCACCTCAATCGCGGCCCCAATCACCCGTTCGACCAATCGGTTCAAGTCGTCCGGGATGACAGTCATTGCTACTCATTCTGAAAGTCAAGATTTTTGAACTGCGCAAATACACAGGTAACATCGGGATCGGGCATAATACCAATTTTTGCCTTCCTCCGCGCTTCTGCGTCTCCGCGGTTCAAAATCTTAATTCGCCCTTAAGCCTTCGCATTCGCCTTCTCAAAGTACTCGCTGGCCTTCTTCGGGTTGAGTGCCAAGGAGCCGGGCTTCCAGTCGGCCGGGCAGACTTCGCCGTGCTTCTCGAAGTGCTGCAACGCATCGATCAACCGCAGGACCTCGTCGACGCTGCGGCCGAGCGGCAAATCGTTGATGGTGATGTGCCGGACGATGCCCGTTTTGTCGATGACAAACAGACCGCGGAGGGCGACGCCGACCCCTTCGATGAGCACGCCGTAATTCGTGGCAATCGACTTGGTCAAGTCTTCGAGCAGCGGGTACTTCAGTTCGCCAAGGCCCCCTTTGGTGCGTGGCGTGTCGATCCAGGCCTTATGGCTAAAGCGGCTATCGGTACTGCAACCCAAAACGACGGTGTCGCGTTTGGTGAACTCGTCGATCCGGTCGCTGAAGGCGATGATTTCGGTCGGGCAGACGAACGTGAAGTCGAGCGGGTAGAAGAACAGAACGACGCACTTGCCTTTGTAATCGGCCAAGCTCACGGCTTTGAATTCGCCGTGGACAACGGCTTGCGTGGTGAAGGCGGGCGCCTCTTTTTGAACGTGGACGGCCATCGGTGCAAACTCCGGGTGTGGGGTGGCGGGTTGAAATCCGATCTGAATTCGACCGGAAGGTCATGTTAGGCACCGTGGCAAACCGATTCAATCGAGTGCCAATTCGTAGCTCGCTTTTCCGGCCTCGACCGTCACTTTCAGCGGGTTCACTTTCCCGTCGGTGGCCAAGTATTTCGGGTTCACTCGGCTCGGGGGTAGTCGCTTCCCTTTGCCGAGTTCGTCGTCTTCCATTTCCAAATTCCGATCCACCACGATCACCATGTAATCCCCCGGTGGCAATCCCGGTGTGCCATCGCTGCCCATGATTTCGAACTGGCCTCCATCAGTCGAGGTGGCGCTGCCCGTGCTCGTTTTCCCGCCGGTGGCCGTCAACGAACTGAACTGGATGAGCAGATTTGCCTCGGACTTCTTGTGAATCGTGATCGTGCCCGTTACGGGGACGGACGCCACGGTCCCACCACAACCGACGCAGGCAAACAGAGCCAGAATGGCGGCGATGTTCATGGTGCGGATTTTCATGGGTTACCTTTTAATACAAAACAAGATTTTGAACCGCGGAGACGCAGAGACGCGGAGGAAACAATCAGGAAAAAGAATGGGGTGGAGCTTACGGCCAGGCAAAAGCCCCACCCTCTTACGTGTTGAATTTTTTGCCTTCCTCCGCGCCTCTGCGTCTCCGCGGTTCAAAAATCTTCCTGTATTAATCCAACGAAGCCACTTCGCCACCGGCGCGGGTGCATAGCGCTTGGAGGATGGCCAACGGAGTGGAATCGCGGACGAACCGAACGGAGCCGTCGGCCATGCCACAGTTAGCACCGCCGGTGTGGCCGCTGCCCATGGTGCTGAGGCGCTGTTGCACCCATGGGTTGCTCGAACTGTTCGCCCCGGTGCTGCCCACGGGAATGTTCCAGTTGATCGGTTGGGCCGCGCCGACGAGGAAGTCGCCAATGGCATTTCCTTGGTCGCACCACGCCCAACCGCTCCAACCGATGATTGGGAAGTTCTTATACATGGCGTCAAATGCTGGGTCTTTATGCTGGCGCTCGCCGAACAGGATGGTGTTGCTCGTGCCGTCGGTGATGCCCGTCATTTTCACGCGGCTGTTGATGTAAAACACTCCGTCGTTGCTGATGGTGAAGGCACTCCCCTTGAAGGCCCGGAACGAGTAGCGGCCCGCGATACCGGCGTAGCTGTTGAGTCCGTACACATTACCGGAAACGGTCGACTTGGGGTTCGCGGCGATAATACTGCTCGGGCAAATGAAGATCTTGACCACTTGCGACGCCAGGCTTCCATCCGGCCCACGGTTCTTGTTGATGTCGTTGAAGTCCCAGTTCTTTTGCAAGTTGCCTTGCTCGATGTACGGCAGCAACTCCACGAGCAGATTGGTGAATCTCGGCGCGGTGTTGAGAGGGGGATCTTGAATCACACCCGTGAAGACCTTCGCCGGGGTCGGGTTCAACCAAGCCGACGGGAACGCCTCGTTCGCATCGTGGTAGCTGTGGGCCGCGATCGACATCTGGTGCAGGTTGTTGCTGCACTGCATCCGCGCCGCCGCGTCGCGGACTTTCTGCACGGCAGGTAGCAACAAGCCGATCAAAATGGCGATGATGGCGATCACCACCAGCAGTTCGATCAGTGTAAAGGCCGGGCGTTTACGGAGAACCATAGAGACCTCGAATTGACGAGTGCGTCTGATGGCCGAATGATAATTCTTTTCTGACCGAAGTGGGGAATTATTTTTGAAATGATTCTTACGTCGGTCGTGCTTTGTGGAAATCTAGATGGGTCTTCTTCGCCACTTTCGAAGTTGCAATGCAAACAACCCGAGTACCACCACGGAAAACCCACCGAGTGCTAAGGCGAACTGTGTCGGATCGACCAGCGCGAATAAGCCACGTTTCGGCGCCGGGTCGTCGGGGATTTCGTCGGTCGACACCAGTGCTTCGTCCGCCGGGGGCTTGGGCAACGCCCGGTACAGTGCCTCGGCCTTGGCATGATCCGCACGGAACTTCGGCCAGGTCAGTCTTCGCTCGCGGCACTGCTCCAGAATATCGAACGCCGGCTCGATTTGGCCCTTCGCCAAGTGAACCGCGCCGAGCAACCAAAGCAGGTTGTTGTCGCGTGGCGACCAGAGCACCATCTGCTGCACGATCGCCACGGCATCGGGTGGCAGCGCGTCTTTGTCGAACAATGGCAGGACATCCGGGTCGGTCGGTTTGGTCGCCGGGTTTGCGTCCCGTTGGGCGGCCTTGAGCCACGGCCGGGTGTACGTGCGGTCGACTTTGAGCATCCACTTCAATTGCTCGGGTTTGGTTCCGCTCAGTTCCGTCGGGGCCTCGCAATCGCCCACCGCGTTGGCGTGCCGCAATAGAGCCAAGTCCCAGTCGCCCAGGGCCGCGTGGGCCAACGACAAATGCGCCAGCAGACGGTAATCGAGCGTGCGATCCCGAAGGATCGGCTTCAACAACTCGATGACTTCACCGGCGCGACCCACTCGGAGGAGATCGGCGCTCAAACCCACCATCTCCCCTCGGTTTGGTGCTGCGGGTGCGGCCCGCAGACGCTGCAAACCACTTCCTTTGAACGTCGGCGTGTTCACGGTGCCGGGTTGAATGTCCGGGCTGGTCGGTTGCAGGGCCGCGAAGCGGTCGTTGAGGAACAATTTGAAGACGTTGAGCGGGAGTGGTTTGGCGGTGCCGTCGGGCGAAATTTCAAACGGGCACGGCTCATTCGGGCTGAAAATTCCCGCGAATGCCGATGAACTGGAAGCGAGAACCACCAAGGTTGCGAGGAGTTTCATTCCGCAGCCTCCGCATCGAGCCAGGCGGTGATTTCCTCGGTGACATCGTGCCCACCACGGAAGTTCTCCCAAATGCTTTGCATCGTCACCAGCGGCCCCCAAGGCAACGCCCACGGCCCCAGGATTAAGCTGGCGAACATGTAAAGGATTCCCCGGCCGTACATCCCATCGGAGCTGCGAACCAAGTGAACCTTCGACTGGAATTGCATAGTGAACACAACACACGACACGGCGTATTCGTAACGCACACAGCGCGCACCGGCTCGAAACGCGCTGCGGAGTTCGTCGGGCGAGAGTTCCGTATTCCAGCGGAATGCGATCTTGGACATGGCGTTAGTTTATGGATGGGCTGCGCCACCCCGCCACAACTTCCGCCAGAAGCGCCAACCGACGAGCATCCCCGTGGTGATGCCGGCCCAATCGATCATGACGTCGACGGCGCGGCCGCTCCGGTTCGGCACCATGGTCTGAATCACCTCCGTGGCGACGCCGTGGAACAGCATCAGCGAGAAGGCGAGCACCAACGCGGGCCGCCGCGGTGGTACCCACAGTCCGAGGACGAACGCCAGAAACGCATACCCCGAAAAGTGGGCGCTCTTGGCGATGAGGAACTTCATCGGCGCGTCGAGCCAATCGCCGATGACTTCGGGCACCGGGTTCGGCTCGACGAGTTTCCACGTCCAAACGACGAGTGTCGGCCAGAAGAGCAGATGTCCCAAGCGAGAGTAGGGACGAGTCACTTCTTCTCATCCTTCAGTTTCTTTGGTTCTTCCGCCCACAATGGTGAAAGCACAACGCCCGTCAAGACCAGCGTTCGAATCATCATGTCGTTTTTCTAACGAGATTAGACGTGAAAAACAGTTTCCACTGCTGGTGCGGAATTTGCAATCTCAGTAGGCCCCTGGTTTCAGTTCGAAGGATACCCAGGATCGAGCGGGAGAACGAGAATGGCCGGAACGCAATCGTTCCGACCATTCTCGTTCTTGTTCGTACTCCGTCTCGGGGTCAATCTCCGCACAAGCTTTCGTTCAGTTTGGCGAGTGCTTCGCTTTCGATTTGACGGACGCGTTCGCGGGTGAGGCCCAGCGACTCGCCGATCTCCTTGAGCGTCTTCGGCTCCTCGTCGTCGAGGCCGAACCGCATCTTCAGCACCGTGGCTTCGCGTTTGTCCATCTTCTCGAGCAATACCAACACGTGCTTCAAGTCGTCGCTCTCGACCATTTCGTCGTCGGGCGTTTTGGCCCGGTTGTCCATCAGCATCTCGTCGATGCTCCAGCCCGCTTCGCTCTGGTCGGTCTGCGGCGTGCTGTTGTAAACCCGGATCGCCTTCTTGATGATGCTCAGCTTCTTCTTCGGCAACCCGAGCAGCTTGGCGATCTCTTCCGGCGTCGGCGGACGCCCGAGTTCGTCGTTGAGTTTGTTGGTGGCCCGGCGCCACTTGGAGAGGAGTTCGACCATGTAGGCCGGAATGCGGATCGTCTTGGCGGTGTTCACCAGCGCCCGCTTGATGCTCTGCTTGATCCAGTAGCTGGCGTAGGTGCTGAACCGCGTGTTCATGTTCGGGTCGAAACCCTCCACGGCCCGCAGCAGCCCCAAGTTGCCTTCTTCGATTAAATCTTGCAGGGCCAGCCCTTTGCCGTTGTAGCCCCGGGCGATGTTGACCACGAGCCGCAAATTGGCCCGCACCATCCGATCGCGGGCCGCCGTGTCGCCGTCGCCGATGAGCCGGGCGAGGCTTTTCTCCTCGTCGGCCGTGAGCAACGCGGTTTCGTTGATTTCACGCAGGTAGGTTTCGAGCGGAGACTGCACAGCCTCGGAACTGTAACGACGCAGACGCGACATGGAGGGTGATCCTGTCTTGAAAGAAGAATCCGACTTCTTCGCAGCGGGGGTGAAATCCTACCGCTGGCGACCCGGTATCGAGTCGCTGACCGACTGCCCGGTTCGAGAACCGTTTGGGCAGTTAACCCCGAATGTTGGTATCGACCGTTGAAACGAGAATGCGGCACTTCGCACGGATCAACCACAAGGTTTATTGGAAAACCAAACGGCAACGCGGGCAAAGCCCGAAAAACCGGCACGACAAAGGTCGATTCGGGTGCGGCTCCGTGCCACCTGGGCTGCTCACCGTGTTCACAGGCCTTGGCAGAGTTTCGCGGTGACGATAATCCTATAGAGCGCATTATGACCGAATCAAACGACTTTCCGGTCTCGTCCGAATTCCCGAACCAATTGCCCATTCCCACACGATTATTTTCTCCAGTTCCCCGTTTTGACAGGTCAGTTGCGGCAAAGTTCCCAATTGTTGGAACGAAACCCGCCCCGGAATTCAGCCCTCAACTCAATTTCATGATCAGCACGCAACCGTGTAATGTAATTGTGTGGGGTCGATTGGCCTGTTGCGAGATTTCGAACTGGGTTACAACGCCCCTTATGGCGGAACAGGAGCCGAAGATGATTCAGAAGCAACAGGCAATAGTCGGGGTTCTTTTCAGTTTCGGGCTGGGTCTGTCCGCTTGGTTGACCTTCGTTCCCGGGCGCTCCGATGCGGGGTGAACACCGGCGGGTTGCCCGCCTGTATTCGGCGGTTCGCCGAATCCGAACTTCCCGTCGATCTTCGATCTTCCTCCATCGCCGCCGAGCCAACCGCGGCGTCCGGTGCCACGCCCTGCTCCGCAGGTGAGTTCCCAAAGAGTGATGATCCCTGGCCCTGATGAACTTGGAATCCGCTTGCCCGAGCAGGCCATCGTCCCCCCGCCGGAACGGTTGGGGATCGATCTGAAGTGAGTCTGGATTTCACTTCTCGAAGCGTTTACGGATCTTCTCGCTCTCGGCGGTCTTGTTCTGGCCTTTCAGGGCCTCCAGTAAGCTCGTCCGGGCTTCGGCGTTGGTCACGTCGATGCAGAGGGCATCGCGGGCGTACACTTCGGCTTCGGCGAACCGGCTGGCCTCCACACTCGCCTTCGCCAATTTCAAGCGGGCTTCCAGATCGTCCGGGTCGTGGGCCACCACCTCCGCCAACAGCGGCAACAGTTTTTCGGTGTCGTTGGTCATCTTGTAAATCCGCACCAGTTGCTCGTTCCAATCCGCTTCGAGCGGGGCCAACTTTTTGGCTTTCTCGAACATTGCTGCGGCTTCGGCAAACTCTTTCTTGGCCAAATGCAGCCGGCCAATCGCGGCGAGCAGCTTCGTCTCGTTCGGGTTGACTTTCAACGCGTCGTCGAGTGCATCTTGGGCCGCGTCGGCATCGCCGGCACGGTCGAGCAGCTTGGCCCGCACGATGCCGGCCAGCCCGTGACCCGGCTTGGATTGCAACACCTCGTCGGCGAGTTTCTTGGCGTCGGTCGGCTTGTTCCGTCGCAGCAACTGCTCCGCGAGGCGGGCCTTCAAATCATTGTCCTTCGGGCTTTCTTTTACCGCTTTTTCCAGCTCCTCGAAGGTCAGTAGTTTCTCGACCGCGCCGCCCGCCACCGGCGAACTCCCTTTGACGATTCCTGCCACGAACTCCCGGTATCCTTTTTCGAAGTCGGCTTTGCTCACCCCGCACGCCGCTTGGATCACCGCGCCGGTCTCTTTCCCGGCTTTGTACTCGTTGAGCACCTTGGCAACGGTCTCCTCGCCGTGCGTCTTCGTGAGGTAGTCCATGTAAATCTGACTCTGGCAGTAGGCGAGTGTCCATTCGTCTTGGCTCTTGGGCCGCACGAACCCGAGCAAGATCGTGTCGAGGTTCAGCAGCGTGTTCGAGGTGAACCGTTCGCGCAGGATGGCCGTCCACGTCGGCGGCCGGCTCATGTTCTCGTTCCGGACGGCCAGACCTTCCGTCACCCAGTGCGGACATTGGTTGTCGGTCTGGGCCAAGTTGAACACGTGCGTGAGTTCGTGCCGCATCACCCGGCCCCAGTTGAACGGCTTACTCAACCCCTTGGCCTGGGGCGACGCCATGGTGACCACGCGGCCGGTGCAGGCCCCGATGGTGTGCAAGTCGGGCAGCCCGACCGTGCGGCCGCTGAACATCTCGTGGTTGTTGAACACCTCGACGAGAGTCTTCCCCTCCGGTTCGTAGGCGAACTGCTTCTTCAACTCGGCGTGCGTCTCCTCGAGGAATTCCGCGAGGAACTCCGCGAGAATTTGATCGGTGGCCGGGTCGTAACGCAGCTGGTAGTGCGCGGTCTGGATCGTCCGGTACTTCGCCAAGTGCTCGAGCACTTTCCGCGAATTGGCCACCCGGACATTGAACGGGTCGGCCTTGAACGCGGCATCGAGCAGCGTCTTCGCCTCGGCTTCGTTCCCGAGCCGCAAGTAGAGCATCCCCAAACTCGTACGCGGCCCAGACAGAAACGGCCGCAGTTCCGCTGCCTTCTTGTAGAACTCCTCCGCTTGGGGGTACCGTTTGCGCTCGTCGAGGCAGCCGGCCAATTCGTGGTAAAAGAGTCCGGGCTTAGAATCGAAGGTGAGTACTTCTTTCACGGCGGCGTCGAATTCAGTTTTCTTGTTCTGCAACAGAAGGACGCCGGCGAGTCGACCGAGCGTTTGGCTGTCCCGTGGCCGGGCCAACTTGGCCGACTGCAACAGCTTTTCGGCGGCGGGGAAGTCGCCCGCGATGACTTGGATTTCCGCCTGGATGCGCAGCGCCCCGGCGTGCTTGGGGTTCTGTTTCAGGGCATCGCCCGCGAACTTGTCGGCGTCCTTCAAGTCGAACTTCACGAGTGCCGCTTGGGCCTTGCCCGCCAGTGGATCGGCCGCCTTCGGGTTCAGTTGCAACGCTTTGTCGAAGGCGTCGATGGCGTCGGGGCGGTTGTACTTTTCGAGTAGCAACTCCCCCGCGAGTTGCTCGGCGGGCCAGTAGGTCTTGTCGGCCGCGAGGGCGTCCTTGAGCACGTCGTTCAAGATGAATTTGAACTGCTCCTTAAGGTTGTGCCACCTGGCGTTTTCGGAACCGCTCAAGGCCACGTATAGCAACTCTTCGGGATCGGTGATGTCGTCGTCCGCGTTGCTGCGTTGCGTGTAGTACTTCACGGCGCTGCGGAACATTTTGTCGGCTTCGTCCACCGACCCGCGATCCCGGAGAATCCGGGCCTTTGACCACGTCGCTCGCAATTGGTTTTTATCGAGTTTCAACGCGGCGTCGGCGTCCTTCTCGGCCTCGTCCCAATTCCCGAGTTCGTACAGCAAATCGGCCCGTGCCGCGAGGACGTCGGTGTTCGCGGGGGACTCTTTCCTCGCGCCATCCAGCGCTTTCAGAGACAATTCGGCGTCACCGACGAGCCGGTGCGATTCCGCGATGCCGATCGCCGCGAACGGTGCCAGCGCCGGATCCTTCCCCACCGCCGACTGGTACGCCGTGCGGGCCTCGTCGTAGTTGCCGGCGAGCAAGCGTTTGCGGGCTTCGGCGAGCGCGGCTTTGTGCGGGGATGCGCCGGACTTTTTCGCAGCGGGTTTGTCGGCGGCCACCGGCGCCGACGGGGCCACCACCAAGCAAGCGACTGCGAGGAGAGTCCAAAGGGCGGAGGCACGCATAGCGGGGAATCTCGGGTCGGGAGAATCGATGAGCTATTTAC
>JANXWE010000083.1 GCA_025351325.1 Fimbriiglobus sp. | reverse complement strand
GATCATCCACGAATCCGCAAATCCACGCAACACTCCGTGTAGCTCGCTTCCAGATCGAGCGGGACGGACAATTCTCCGCCGAGCCAGAGGGGAACAGTCGGCAGTGACCGTCCAATTTCGAGCGGTGCCGGCCACGCCAGCAAGCGACCGTTGCCATTTCGCCCGATAGCGCGGTACGACACGACCGAGAGCAGCCCGGCCGATTCGGTGGCTCCGTGGATACCAAGTGCGCTGCGCAAATCGACCGCGAGATCGGCACGTCGTGTCGACACGGCATCGACGACGACCAAGCCGCAACCGCGACGCAAATAGTCCGCGCATTTAGCCGCGAAGGCCTCGCGTGATTGCGGGCGATCCTTGTTGCTCGGGCTGACAATTTCGATGGCTGCAGCGATTTGCGGGTCGCCATCTTCCGTGAGGATTTCAACTCGGATTTCGTCTTCGGGCGGCCATTCCACGGCGACCGCCCACTCCGGTTCCGGTGGGTACCAGAGTGCCGGCTCGCCATCAGCGGCCGTGAGCACCGGTTCTCGAACCGCGGCGACATCGATTTCGATGGGGCCATCTCGGTCGAGAAACGGCACCGCATAATACCCCGCAGGAAGGACGCCGGCGTTGAGGCCGCGCGCAATCGCCGCCGCCCAGGCGCCGTGGAAGGCCCGCCACGGGTGCGACCGACTCAACGGAGGTTGAAAATGATCCCGGAGCGGCATCAGCGGAGTTCCAATTAGGCTGTGAAACGCACTGACGAGCCACCGGGCTTGCCCCGGTGGATTCCAGGTATCAGTCCCCCACCGGGACAAGCCCGGTGGCTCGTTTTGGCATTCGCCCACAATCGATTCACTTCTTCAGCTTCCCCAACCGCTCCTTCGCGGCTTTGTGCCACTCGGATTCGGCAGGGGTGTCCTTCATCAGTTTGTTCAGCAGCTTCTCGGCCTGTTCCGGCTTCTTGTCTTCCTCGAAGGCGCGGGCAGCTTCGAGTGCGGCGGCGCTCGCCAACTCCGGGTAGTCGTAGGTGTACGGCACCACCAGGAATGCGCTGGCGGCATCGCCGAACTTCTTCTGGGCCATGCGGCACTGGCCGATTTGAAGTTGCGCCTTCGCGGCCACATCGGTCTGAGTCGCGGCAATCACCTGCTCGAACCCTTTGATCGCGTCGTCCAGTTTACCTTGCGCTTGGAGCGCTTGGGCGAAGCCGAAGCGGGCGTCGACGGCGAATGGGTTGCCGTTGCCGAAGCGGTTGAGCATCGTTTCGAGCACCTGCCGGCCCCCTTCCGGGTTCTTCGCGGCAATCAGGGCCAAGCCCAACCGCAACATGGCCCGATCCGAGATGCCACCGATGTTGTGGAACTCGGGTTTGTCTCGGAAGGGAATCAGCTTCTCGACGGCCTTGGGGTACTCCCCCTGCGCAAACAGACACTCCCCCGCCCGGTACAACGCCTGCGAGTAATACGGCGACTTCGGGTTGACCACAATCGCTTCGAACTGACCCGCAGCGGCGGCAAAGTCTTTCCGGGCGAACTGGCTGGCCCCGAGCCGCAGGCGGATGCGCTCCGTGGTATCCGGTGGCACCGGTTTGTCGGTCGGCTCTTTGTCGAGCGCGTCCTTGAGAATCTTGACGACCTCCTCGTGCTGGTCACGCTCGGCTCGCAGTTCGGCGACTTCGTAGCGGGCTTCCACCGCCAGCGATGTTTCGGGGAACTCCTCGATCAATCGTTTGTAGCTGTTGAAGGTGCGTTCTTCATGCGGCTGTTGCGGGATCGCGGCACGGGGCACCTCTTGCACGGCCACCGCGGGAATCGGGCTGTTCGGTGGCAACTTCTTCGTCAATTCTTCGACTTTCTTGGCTTGA
The DNA here is from genome assembly GCA_025351325.1 of Fimbriiglobus sp. Classification (GTDB taxonomy): domain Bacteria; phylum Planctomycetota; class Planctomycetia; order Gemmatales; family Gemmataceae; genus JALHQU01. Next base: position 6,547 of record JANXWE010000083.1, on the reverse strand, counting down.
ATTTGCTTTTGTAACGCTTCCCGAGCCACCCGCACTTCGTCTTCGGCGAGGTAACGCCAAGCCCAGGCGGCGTCGTAGTACATGCGGGCGCGGGCGTCGGCTGTCGGCTGGGCGTTCTTCGATTCTTCCGCCCGTCGGTTCAATTGCTCCGCCGCTTCCACGATCTCCCGGCGCCCCTGTTGAAGCTGCTGCTCGGCCGCGTTCTTCTTGTTGGCGTCGTTGCCCGCTTGGTTCTTGGCATTCTGCCCGAGTTCGATGAGTTTGCGACCCTCGGCGATGCGGCACTGCCCGGCCCGCAACCCGGCTTCTAACGCGATGAGTTTACCCGGTGCTTGCCCGGCTACTTCCTCGAAGAGCTTGCGGGCGTCGCCAGGTTTCTGCGTCTCAAAGAGTGCCACCGCGTGATGGTACTTCAGTAAGGAATTCCACTCCGCCCGTTCCGGATCTTTGGCGAGATCGCCTTCGTACCGTTTGCGGGCCTCGTCGAGCACCTTGGCCGCTTCCGGCGCTTGGTTCTGTTCGCGATGCAGGGTGGCCAAGTGCAGCGCCGCGAGCGGGGCAAACTTGTCGTTTTTGGTCGGCTCGTTATTGATGAACGCCCGCAGGTCGTTCATGGCCCCGCCCTTATCGCCGGCGAGCGCCTTCACCTTGGCCCGTTCCAAGTTGGCCTGCCCGGCCAACGGACTCGTCGGATAGTCCTTAGTCAGCTTCTCGTAAGTTTCGCGCGACTTGTTCAAGGTGGCGTTGCGCTCGTTCGGGTCGGCGAGAGTCGACCCCAACCGCTTGAGGCAGTGGCCGAGTTTGAGCAAGGCCGCCGGGGTTTCCGGGGCCTTGGCATTCGCCCCGACGAAGTTGTCGAGCATCGCCGCGGCGGCACCGAGCTTCTCGCGGATCTGATTCTCTTGAAGGGCGTCGTCGGCCTTCGTCGGCGCTTGGCGGATGTAACAATCGGCGAGCAGGTACGCCGCCAGCGCCAACTCTCCGCCGCGATCCGGGCCGGGAATCCCTTCAAACGCTTTCACCGCCTCGTCGAGCTTGTTCAGTTGCGTGAAGCAGACCCCGGCACCGAGGCGGGCGTAGTTCACCCGCTCGAACTCCGGATACTTCGCCACCACTTCCAAATACTTGCTCGCCGCTTCCTCGTATTTCGACTTCAACTCGGCCGCTTTGTTCTTATCCTTGGCGAGTTCGACGGTGCGTCCGTAGCTGTTCTCCGCGATGCGGAACGCCACGCAGGGTGCCAGCGTACTCTGGGGGTAGGCTTGGCGGAACTCGTTGCAACGGTCGTCCGAGCGGTTGAAATCGCCACTGGCCCCCAGGGCGGCAGTGAGGCGTTGCAGTACTTCCTCGCGGCGGGCCGGGTTGGCGTTCTCGTTCCAGAGTTGCTCGTAGACCGGGACGGCATCCTTGAATTGCTTGTTGGTCTGCAACGCATCGGCGAGTTCGAACAGCATCTCCGGTCGGCGCGCCTTGGCATCCACGTCGTTCTGCCCGGCCAGTTGCGCGGTTTTCTCGATCGATTTCCGGAGGGCATCGAGTGCGTCTTTGGTCTTCTTGACGCGCTCCTCCGGTTTGGTCGGGTCGGACGCCAACGCCAGTTCCAACTGGGCCTTGCTCAGCCAGAATTGTGCTTGATCGGCGAGCCGGGGGGTCTTTTCCGCGAGGGGGGCGAGCGTCTTGACGGCTTCGTCGAACTGGCGCAGTTGCACTTGGCAGAAGCCGATGCGGAGTTGGGCATCCGGGGCGAGCGGGTCTTTGTCGAAGGCCTTGGCGAACGCTTGGAACTTCACCATCGACTCGGGGAACTTACCCGCTTCATAATTCAGGCAGGCCCCGTGGAACGCCGCCCCGGCCACGTATTCCGGCGTCGGCCCTTGGGCCAACGCTCGCAACCGCACCAGTTCAAAAGGATTGTTCTTCAGTCGCTCCGGTTGCTTGACCGCTTCCCCGGCGGCGAGCTTGGCTTTGTCGAAGTCGGCGATCACCGCGTCGTAGTTCACACTCGCCTCGGCCGCTTCATGACTCAGGTGCAGTACCCGGCCGACGAGATACCGAGCGTGCAACCCGAAGGCGGGATCGCTGAACGGAGCCAGTTGGTTGAGCACCCGGCCGGCCGCCACGGGATCTTTGTCAAGGAAGCAGGCGAGGCCGTGGTAGTACAGCCCGAGTGGGCGGTGCGGATTCTTGGCGAGTGCCGGATCTTTCGTGAACGGCTCGGTGGTGGCCCGAGCATCTTTTACCTTACCCAAGCGGATTTCAATCTCGGCTTGGTCGGCACGGCTGCGGGCCGACCAAGCGTCGTTCTTCTGGCCGGCGAACCAGTTCTTCGCTTCGTTGAACCACTTCACACTCTCGTTGAACTTGCCATCGGCGGCCTGCTTGCGGGCGGCGACTTCGTTCGGATTGTTGGCGGGTTTATCCAGCTCGCGGATGCCGAGTGACCGTTGGGCCACGGCGAGGTGATACATGGCATGGCCGCGCTCGGCGAAACCACCGTCGTTCGCGGCCGGGGTCAGGTTTTCGATGGCCTTCGCAAAGTCGACGTCGGGACTATTGAACTGGATAAGTGCCAACCCGAATCGGGAACCGGACGCGAAGCGCGTGTTGGCGAACTTCTGAATCACCTCGTTGAAACGCTGGGCAGCGGCGGCGAAATCCCCCTGATTGTACGCCTTCTGTCCGGCCGTCAGCACTTGCTCGGCCTGTTGATCCGGCGACATCGGCTGTTGCGCGGACAGTGGCCCGACGGCGAAGACCAGTGCCAAGAAAACCAAGCCAACTTGAGGGGAAACGGGCATTACAAAGTCGCTCACAGGGAGGGAGACGGCACAAGCGGCAATCTCGACTCAGACATTGTGAGCGCGAAGAGAGTTCCAAGTCAATCGGGTAAATTGGGTCGGACAGAGTAAGGTACAGGTGCGATGATTGGCGGAAGTGGTTGTTTCTCGAGTGGCTTCGGTGAACCGATACCGAGTTTGCGCATCCGTTCGTTCTGAACCTCCACCTTCTTGTTGAGTTGTTCGATGACGGCCTTCTCTTGCTTCTCCAACACGGTCTTCTGAACTCGCAGGGCATCAACCGCGTCCAGCATCTGCTCGACCGTCTGTTCCTGAGGAGCCACAGACTGCTCCAGCGTGCTGAATGGTAGCAGCGGACTCACTTCGACGGGTGTCGCGAGACCGGGTACAGGTGGCGGTGGCACTTGGGTGTAGCCGACGCCGGCCACGGCCAGCAGGGCGACGGCAAGGATCGCGGTCGGAAGTCTCATCGGACGAATCCTCCAGTGGTATGGGCACCGGAGCTTATGCGAACGAACCGACCTGGGTCAATCCCGGTTCCGTTTTCTCAGCTTTGGGCTGAATAAGCTGAATTTTCTGGTTGCCAAACCGTTGATTCTGAGGTATTTCTCCGTCAACACGGAGGTCGCCACGAACAAGAAGTGTACCGTGCGGCTCACGGACGAGGAGCGGGCGATATGCGAAGCGATCATCCGGGGAGAACAAGGCAAGTCGGAAAAGCTGCGGCGTGCGACGATCCTGCTCAAGGGCGACGCCGACGGATCGGCTTGGGATGACGCCAAGATCAGCGAGGCGGTCGGTTGTCGGACGCGGACGGCGGAGAACGTGCGGCAGCGTTGGTCCGCAAGCATTGGTCCGCAAGAAACCGGCGACGTCGCCGACGCCGAAGTTGCTCGACGGCACCAGCGAGGCGAAGTTGATCGACCTGCGGTTGGGCCAGCCACCCGCCGGCTTCGGCCATTGGACGCTGCGATTCCTGGCCGATCAAATGGTGGAATTGGAAATCGTGGAGTCGATCAGCCCGGAGACGGTTCGCCAGACGCTATAAAAATAAAGGACACGGGGCTGAACGTTCCGCGGAACAGCAGGGCTTCGGCCGCAGCCGCGGCGGATTCAGCATCAAAGTCGGCTTCGCGGTGACCGACGAGGACACCGCCATTATCTTCGTGATTCCTCGCTTGGCCAACGCCCGTTGGTAGTGCTCGCTGGCGTATTGGCTACCCCGATCCGAGTGCGCCACCAAGCCCGCATCGGGGAACCGCTGCTGCATCGCCATCGCCAGCGCGTCGACCGCCAGCCGGCTCTCCATCGTCGTGCCCATCGACCAACCGACGACACGCCGTGAGTCCATGTCTTCCACGGCCGCGAGGTAGAAGCGTCCGCGTCGTCTCGCCGACCATCGACTCCAAAATCTTCTGGGGTACCTTCACCCCCAACCGCAGGGAAGTGCTCGGCGATTGGTAATTCTCCGACTTTTACCAGAAACCAAATCTCGTTCGTGGCTCACGGGAGTCATCTGGATGGCGAAGTCGGTATCTCACGCACCTCTAAGAATTGTCGGCACAACCGATTGAGTGGCCTCCGTTGCCAAAGTTCGTCCGGGCTGCGACAATTACTTCTATCGCATATGACCCGGAGGAGTTCATTCCCATGCCTGCGCTCAAGCGTGTTCGCCCCGGGTTGCTGCTCGGATGGGGCCTGTTGGCACTGACGGTCGCCGTACCGATGAAGAACTCCCTGCTCGCGGCCCAGCCCACCGCCGTGAAATCGAAGATCAAAGTGACGCTGCCGAAGGACGATTCGGAACTGCTCATCGAAAAGAAAGCGACCAAAACCGTCGGCGTCACCCGCGAGTTCGACACACCGGAACTCGAAGCGGGCAAACGCTACGAATACACCTTTCTGGCCCGCTGGCGGCCGAACAATTACACGGTGATGACGCGGCCGCGGACGGTGCAGTTCGCCGCCGGGGACGACGTGATCGTCGATCTGACCAAGGACTCCGAGCAGGACAAAGCCGAGATCCGCTACGTGGCCACCCCGGACGACATCGTGGAGGCCATGGTGAAACTCGCCAAGATCACCAAGGACGACGTGGTGTATGAACCGGGTTGCGGCGACGGTCGCATCGTGGTGGCGAGCGTCAAAGCCGGGGCGAAAAAAGGCGTCGGCATCGACCTCGACAAAGAGCGGGTGAAGGAATCCAAGACGACCGCGAAACTGGCCAACCTCTTGGATAAAGTCGACATCCGCGAAGGCGACGCCCTCGAAGTGAAGGACTACGCCGATGCCTCGGTGGTCATGCTGTACATGGGCGAAGAGTTCAACCAATTGATCCGGCCGATGCTCTTGCGCGAATTGAAACTCGGCAGCCGGATCGTGTCGCACCGCTTCCTGATGAAGGATTGGAAGGCCGACGAAACGAAAACCATCGTCGGGCAGGACGGCTCGGAGTACGAAGTCCACCTGTGGAAAGTGACCGAGGACGCGAAGAAGAAGTTCGCCGCCCCACTGAAGAAGTGAAGGGTGTGTTGAAGCCAACTATTGAAGTCATGACCAGCGGCTGCATGGCCAAGGCCGAGTTGAAGCGCACCGGCGGCCTGACCGACGACGCGGTCGCCAAGGAAGCCGAGTGGGTGGCGGTATTGCGGGTGATTTGAGGTTGGAATCTGGGTCGCCCGTTAGGGTGTACTTCGGGGCGTCAGACGCAACGGGAGCGAGCCGGGCCGCGAGATTTGTCAAAATAATTTCTCGCGTACGAGCCAATGTAAATAGCTGAGTAATTGTGCGGTAAAGGCATTTTTATACCTGCGCAACCATGCCCCTTAAGCTTGACTTTTTTTGCGGACCGCCAATAGTGAGCGGGGCGAGTAACAGCGGTCGTTATATAGATCTTATGTACACTATATGATTGGTCGTTACAATCATTGGCGTAAAATCTGTTTTACCGTCGCAATTGCGTTGCTTTGACCGCAACACGATACGTGTCACCGAGCGTTAAACTCGCACCGGAGATTGTCATGACGAATTCGATCAGCCTCGGCCAAGCCCAAACCCCGAGTCCGCAAAGCGTACAACTGAGGAAACACCTCGACGCAGCACATATGTTGGCTGACAGGAGAGCGAAGAAAGGGAAGGATTCCAAATTCATCTGCGTGTCCCTGTGCGACCTTCATGATCCCCACGCAACCGGACTCCGGCCGGGTGGCGTCGCTGGCCGGATCGCATCTGCGAAGCACATTTTGCAGCCCGCAGTCCCACAATTCGGAGAGATTCTTCAGCTGCTCATCCGACTGCTCTTCAGCAGACTCAATGAATTCATGCCGTGTCCATACATCTCAGATCTCTCGGAAGATGATCGCATCGAACTCCCCGGACTCGTCATCGATGAAATCGTAAAGATTTATGATCAAGTATCTAGAGGCGTGGTGACAGATTACACACTCGCGGACGATTGCTTGTGCAACGACATGTGTTACTTTCGCAAGCAGGTCACAAATTGCCCACAATGGCAATTCACAACAATCCTCAAAGACTATGGCATGCATTCTTCTGATCAACGATACATAAGCATGTTCGAGAGACACGAACCAGGCCGGTACAATATTTTACCTGATCATGTGAGACCCTTGATCATCTACTTTCTGATAGATCCAAGATGGAGAATCGCAAGACAACACTTTTTGATGTCCTTGCGGCGGCACCAAATTCGTGTATCGAGATAATTACCCAGGCGAGCGGCACGGCGT
>JANXWE010000060.1 GCA_025351325.1 Fimbriiglobus sp. | reverse complement strand
GCGAAGCAATGCCGTGTGTTTGCCGACTACTCACGTCTAGGCCCGAGCAACTGACCGAGGAGCTGCGGCCGCTCGGGTCGGCATCGGCCGACCTCCGTTTCGCCGATTTTGGATACACCGGGCTGCGCCAAACGGGCCGGTACCAGTTCCACGCAACGTGGGCGACGGGTGGTAAAAAACTCGAGGCTCCTGGTGTCGAATTTGAAGTGGTGGATGTCGGGGCGGACGCCATCGTACTCAGTCATAACGTCGCCCTGGAAGGGTGGCTCGCCACGCTGACCGAGGCGGAGAAACCTCGGCCGGTCATTCAACAAATTCAGCTCGGCAAACGCTCCTTTTTGTTCTTCCGGGACTTCCATGGACCAAAATGGGGAGGGAAGGTGAGCTTGAGTGTTCGAATCGCCGAACTGCCCGGGAAAGCGGTCGATCTCAAGGTCGAGGGTGCGCAAGGCGACGGCAACCCGCTGACGATCACTTATCGAGAGACCTCCTACACCAAGTGGACGACGACGCACGTCATCAACTCCATCGACGGCAAGCCGTGGACGGCGGAGGAAGAGAAGCTCCGCCAGGAGAAGCTGAAACGCGACGCGAAGCCGCCGGCCGATAAGAAGTGAGGCGGTCGCGCGAACTGATCCGGCCGATTCACCAATCCGCAGCCTGCTTTCGCGGGTGATTTGGTACACTCTATAAGGGGACCACCGACACAGTTACTTTTAGGGCCGGTCATGAGCAACCTCGCGGGCAAAGTCGTGGTGATCACGGGGGGCGGGTCGGGCGTCGGCAAGGCCACGGCCAGACTGTGCCTCGCGGCCGGGGCGAAGGTCGTCATCGCCGGACGGGATTCGGCCAAGCTCATCGATGTGGCGGCCGAATTCGCCGCCGGTGATCATCTGTACGCCATCCCGACGGATGTGGCCAAGAACGAGCAGTGCGTCCACCTGTTGGCGACGGCCACGGCCCATTTCGGGCAGGTGGATGTGCTGGTGAACAATGCGGGGACGAACATCAAAGACCGCACCTTCCGCGACCTCACGCCGGAAGCGTGGGACACCATGATGGGGGCGAACCTGGACGGCGCGTTCTATTGCACCAAGGCGGTCTTCCCGCAGATGCTGGCCCGCAAGGACGGCGTGATTATCAACGTGGTGTCGATCGCCGGCAAACGGGCGAACCCGCTTGGCGGGGCGTCCTACGTGGCCGCGAAGTTCGGCATGGGTGCCCTCGGGATGGTGCTCTCGAACGAAGAGAAGGACAGCGGCATCCGCGTCAGCAACATCTACCCCGGCGAGATCGACACGCCCATCCTGGCGGCGCGGCCGACGCCGATCAGCGCAACCCACCGGGCCACGATCCTCCAGCCCGACGACGTGGCCAACGCCGTGCTGTTCGTCATCACACTTCCCGCGAGTGTGTCGATCCCTGAACTCATCATCAAACCGACGACGGCGATGTACTGGTGACGGGGAGGGTTTCTCGGTCAGGAAGAACAGGCTACGCAACGGCGCGACCAAAATTCGTCACTCTGTCCGATTTTCTTGCGTCTGTTACGTCTGTTGCGTCTGTTGCGTCCATAGAGGCGTGGGGGTAAACTTCCCAGACACAAGAACAAACGTCAGGGTGTCCGCTGCAAACGAACGATTCCAAGAATTCGTGACTTTCGGGTCGGGAAAACGACCGCTGATTGCCCGGCCGGAATAATTTGTAGCCGCCCATCTCTTTTTCCTCTCTCACCAGCGTCCGCATTCGGGTACATTCTGTATTGCGTACTCTCCCACCCAACTCGAATCTCGGAGTCCTACCATGAGTCGCCCGTCCCGTCGCACCTTTTTGCAATCCAGTGCCGCCGCCACCGCGGGGGGGGTGCTTCTCAGCGCACCGTCCGTACACGCCGCCGGCAACAACGTCCTCAAGGTCGGCCTCGTCGGCTGCGGCGGGCGCGGGGGCGCGGCCGCCATCAACGCTTTGTCCGCCGATAAAAATACCAAGCTCGTGGCCCTGTGCGACGTCTTCCCGGATCGCATCACCAAGAAGCTCGAAGAGCTGAAAGAATCCGAGCAGGCGGCCCAGATCGACGTGCCCGTCGAACGGCAGTTTTCCGGATTCGACGGTTACAAGAAACTCATCGACACCGACGTCGACGTGGTCTTGCTCGTCAGCACGCCCGGGTTCCGCCCGCAGCATTTGGCCTACGCCGTGGAAAAGGGCAAGCACATTTTCATGGAGAAGCCGCACGCCACCGATCCGACCGGTATCCGCTCGGTTTTGAACAGCGTGAAGATCGCCAAGGAGAAGAAACTGAACCTCGTGTCCGGGTTCTGCTACCGCTACGAGCCGATCAAACGCGAGACGGTGGCCCGCATCCACGACGGCCAAATCGGCAAGGTGCAGTTCATCCACACGACGTACCTCACGAGCGACCTGTGGTTCCGCGGCGACGAGCCGAAGTGGAGCGAAATGGAGTACCAGCTCCGCAACTGGTACTACTTCACCTGGCTGTCGGGCGACTTCTTGGTCGAGCAGCACATCCACAGCATCGACAAGGCCGCGTGGATCATGAACGGCGAAATGCCGATCGCCGCGTCGGGCATGGGCGGCCGCCAGAGCCGCACCGAGAAGAAGTTCGGCAACATCTGGGATCACTTCACGGTGGTGTACGAGTACGCCAGCGGGGCCAAAGTCGTCAGCCAGTGCCGGCAGGTCAGCGGCTGTTACAACGAGGTGGCCGACCACGTGATCGGCACCAAGGGCACGGCCCAGATCATGAAGCACAGCATCGACGGCGAAGGCGGGGCGTGGCGGGCCGACGAGAAGAAGAACCAAGACATGTACCAAGTCGAACACAACGAATTGTTCGCCGCCATCCGCGCCGGCAAGGTCATCAACGATGGTGAAGCGTCGGCCCTGAGCACCCTCATGGGGATCATGGGACGCGAAGCGGCCTACACCGGCAAACGGGTGACTTGGAAAGAGATCATGGAATCGAAGCAAGATTTGCAACCGAAGGAATACGCCTGGGGCAAGAACCCCGTGCCCGCCAGCCCGACGCCGGGCCGCACGAAGTTCGTTTGATGCCCGGTGAAGGTTGCCAACGGACTTTCGCTGGCAACCCGTTTCTTCGCCACCCCGTCGTTAACTTCGTCGCCGCGATTCCTGGAATCCATATTGGCCGCAGTCGATGGCAGGAAGCGGTCGGGAGGGTATCGGCGACCACTATCTGCGTCCACGACCCGCTCTGGCAAGCCGATCCCGCCGAAGTCGACACGTTTCACGAGCTGTTCTCTTGCGTGATCCAGAATCCGACATCTGACGCTGGCCGGCTCGCCAACTCCAACGATTTGCTTCACGTCCCCAACTTGGTCAGCAAGTTCACCATTTCAATGGCCGTCACGGCGGCCTCGAAACCTTTGTTGCCGGCTTTGGCACCGGCCCGGTGGATCGCCTGTTCGAGCGTTTCGCACGTCAGCACACCGTAAATCACCGGGATGCCCGTTTTCAGCCCCGCATTCAATACCCCATTCGTCGCGGCACCGGCGACGTGATCATAGTGATCCGTCTCGCCGCGGATGATGCAGCCGAGGCAAATTACTGCGGCGTATTTCTGGCTATCCGCCAGTTTCTGCGCGATTAAAGGAACCTCGAACGATCCGGGCACACGGATCACATCGACACGTTCCACGGTGACACCGTGGCGGGCGAACGCATCTTGGGCGCCGGCTAACAAAGGATCGACGATGAACGCATTGAATCGGGCCGCCACGATGGCGAACCGACCGGCGGGAGTGTGGAAGTCGCCTTCATAAAGCATGGTCGTTCTCAGTTGGGATTCTCATCTCAGCCGCTCATCGTCAGTACCTTCAGGAATTCCGCGTTCGTTTTGTGCTTGCTCAGGTGTTTGCGGAGCAATTCTACTGCTTCAACTGGGTGCATGTCCGAAAGCACCTTGTGAAGGATGTGGATCATGCGGAGTTCGTCTTCACTTCGAAGCAGTTCCTCTTTGCGGGTACCGGACGCATTGACGTCGATGGCCGGGTAAACACGCCGTTCGACCAAACGGCGATCCAGCAACACTTCCATGTTACCGGTGCCTTTGAACTCCTCGAAGATGACATCGTCGAGTTTGCTGCCGGTATCGACGAGGGCCGTAGCTAAAATCGTCAGCGATCCCCCTTCGACGAGGTTGCGGGCCGCTCCGAAGAACCGTTTCGGGATTTGCAAGGCCGTGGCGTCGAGGCCACCGGACAACAGCTTGCCGTTGCCGGGGAGTTCGTTGTTGTAGGCCCGGGCCAGCCGGGTGATGCTGTCGAGCAAAATCACCACATCGACGCCGTACTCCACGAGGCGTTTGGCCTTTTCGAGAACCATCTCGGTCACTTGGACATGCCGTTCGCTCGGTTCGTCGAAGGTCGAGCTCACGACTTCGACCTTCGGCCCTTTCACCGTCCGGCTCATTTCCGTGACTTCTTCGGGCCGTTCGTCGATCAGCAACACGATGACGTAGCATTCCGGGTGATTCCGGATAATCGAGTTCGCCATCTGCTGGAGCAGAATCGTCTTGCCGGTCCGAGGCGGGGCGACAATCAGCCCGCGTTGACCCTTGCCGATGGGGGTAATGAGGTCGATGATCCGCATGCTCAGGTCGGCCGGATCGCACTCCAGCTTCAACCGTTTGTCCGGGTGAATCGCCGTCAGATCTTGGAACAGCGCTTTCTGGTGCAGCACCTCCGGGTCGTGCAGGTTGATCGCTTCGACGCGGAGCAAGGCGAAGTAGCGCTCGTTCTCCTTCGGGGGTCGGATCTGACCCGCGACCACCGACCCGGTGCGCAGCCCAAAGCGGCGGATCTGGCTCGGGGAAATGTAAATATCGTCCGGGCACGGCAGGTAGTTGTAATCGGGGCTGCGGAGGAACCCGAAGCCGTCCGGGAGCACTTCGAGGGTGCCCTCGCCGAACATCAAGCCGTTCTGCTTGACCCGTTCTTTGAGGATGCGGAAGATCAAGTCCTGCTTTTTGAGGCCGACCCACTCTTCGCGCGGGATGTTGTCTTCGTTAGCGCCGAGTTGCAATTGTGCCAGCGTCATCTGCTGCAACTGCGTAATGTACGTGTTGCCGCGTTTAATTTCTTCGTAGCGCGAGTTGGTCTCGGCGTCAAAGCCGCGCTCGTTGGGGTCGATGATTCGTTCGACCACAACCGCCGGTTTCGGTTCTTCGACCACCGGCGTCGGCGTTTCTTCCAGAATTGGTTCCACAACAACATCGGCAGTCTGGACGGTCTCTTCTAAGATCGGCTCCGTCTCCTCGACCACGGGGCGTGGCTTCGCTTTCGCCCGGGTCGTCGATTTGCGGATCGGTTTCGGTTCCGTCACGTCGTCAGTCATCGGTGCATTCCTTTTCATCGATCCAACCCCACATCTTCAACAGTCGATCCACAACCGCTTGCAAGTCGTCTTCCGATCCTTCGTTTGGAATCACCGCATCGGCCCGGGCCTTTTTGACCTCGGCCGACCACTGGGCCTCTTCGCGTCGGGCCAACTCCGCTTCGTTCCAACCACTGCGGTTCAACACTCGCTTGCGTCGTAGTTCCTCCGCCGCATCGACGTAAACGATCCGGTCACAAAATGCCCCCCAGTTGGCCTCCAGTAACGTCGCGGCATCGAGCACCACGAACCGCATGGCCGGGTTCCCATTCGCCGCCGCGATTTCTTGGCGGGCCAACTCGCCGATCACCGGGAAGGCGACACGTTCCAGAAAAATTCTCTCGTGGACTTCGGCAAACACAATTTCGCCGATGGCCTTGCGATTCGGCGACCCATCCGCAAGTAAAATCCGTTCCCCCCAGCGTTCCACGAGCTTCGCGAGAACGTCCGGTCGTCCGATGGCCACGTGGCCGAGGCGGTCGCAATCGACCGGGTAACCTCCGCGCCGGGCGAAGGCTCGAGCCACCGTCGATTTGCCGCCGCCAATGGCACCAATGAGGCCGAGAACGGGGATCATGTGCCGTTCCCGTTCGGAGTTCCAGTCTGAGCGAGCAGTGATTTCAAGCGATCAATTTCGAGTTGCAAACCATCAGCGCGGCGTTTCTCAGCGTGGGCATTCACTAAGGCAGCATCGGCCTTTTCACTGCGTGTCGGGATGGGGGCGTTGGTTTGGCGATTGACGAGCCGGAGCATTTTGCCTTCGGGGCGCATGTCGAACCCGAGTGCGCTGTTCAACGAATCGTTCACCGCAAAGAGAGTGCGGTATCGCTTTCCGGACAGGCGGAAGCCGATCAACTGGGGACGCAAATACAATTCTTCTGGATCGAAGATGAAGTACTCCTGGACGCCGCGCCGTTCGTAGAGCTTGCGTTTGCCATCGAGATCGTTCCGCCATGTTCCTTGCGAAGCTATTTCAAAGACGACTGCAGGAACCGCGCCGTTCTCCTCCCAACTGAAGAACGAACGGCGGTCGTGATTCCCGACGCCGGGTACCACCATGACATCCGGTGCCGTGGTCTTAGTACGCCCCTCTTTCCAGTACCAGAACATGTCGGAGGCGATGAAGACATCCGTCCGAGGATGGAAAAAATCTTCCAAGGCCTGATGCAGTAGAACGATGGCCTGCACATGGATTCCGGTCTCGGCCATCGGTTTCCCGTCGCTTTCCGGATAGATGAGCTTGGCGGTTTCGACTGACACATTCATGTCAAACATCCTCCCCATCGAGCCAGTTCGGGCCACTTGCGACATCGACTTTCAACGGTACTTTCAGGGTCATGGCCCCGGTCATTTCTTCACGCACCAACTTCGCCAGCGCCAGCACTTCCGTCGGGGGCACCTCGAACACGAGTTCATCGTGGACACTCAGCAGCAGCTTGGCTTCCAATTTCTCCCGCTTCATGCGGGCGTGCACCTTCAGCATCGCCAGTTTCATGAGGTCAGCGGCGCTTCCCTGAATCTCCATGTTGATCGCTTCGCGCTCGGCTTGGTTGCGTTGCCGGTAGGTCGAACGCGGGCGGATGCTGCCCGGCCCAAACATGCGCCGTCGCCCCAGAATCGTCGAGACGTAGCCATCGGCGCGGCCCTTCGCCAAGAGCGCGTCTTGGTACTGTTGCACGCTCGGGTAACGGGCGAAATAGTCGTCGATGAACGTCGCGGCTTCCTTCTTCGAAATGCTCAGGCCGATGGCCAAGCCCACCGCGCTGATCCCGTAAATCACCCCGAAGTTCACCGTCTTGGCCACCCGGCGCTGATCCTTGGTCACCTCGGCTTCGGGCATGTTGAACACCTGCGCCGCCACGCTGGCGTGAATGTCGCGGTCGTCGTGGAACGCTTGAAGCATGTTCGCGTCGTCGCAGAAATGCGCCAGCAACCGCAACTCGATTTGGGAGTAGTCGGCTCGCAGAATTTGCCAGCCCGTTTGAGCGATGAACGCTTGACGGATCTGCCGACCCTGCTCGCGCCGCGTCGGGATGTTCTGCAAGTTCGGGTCGGACGAACTCAACCGACCGGTGGAGGTCACCGACTGATTGAACGACGTATGAACCCGCCCCGTGAGCGGATTGGCAATCGCCGGGAGGGCATCGACGTAGGTACTCTTCAACTTGGCCACTTGACGCTGTTCGATCAGTTTGCGGGGCAGTTCGTGACCGAGTGCGGCCAGCCGTTCCAGACTCTCTTGGTCGGTACTGGCGTCCCCCGTCGTCCCGGTGCGCTTCTGGATCGGCAGGTTCAACTCGTCGAACAGAACCTTGCGCAACTGCGGCAAAGAACCGATGTTGAACTCGCGGCCGGCGAGCCGGTAAATCTCCGCTTCAATCCCGGCGAGCTGCCCGGCCATCTCTTCGGATAGCAGTTTCAACTTCGGAACGTCGAGCCGCACACCGTTGAACTCCATCTCGGCGAGCACATCGATCAGCGGCAATTCGAGTTCGTCGTAGAGCTGGCGAAGCCCGAGCGGTTCGAGTTGCGGTTCCAGCAGGTCAGCCAGCCGAAAGGCCGCGTCGGCGTCCTCGCCAGCGTAAGTACAGACCTTCGCCGTCGGTACGGCGTCCATCGTGATCTGCTTTTTCCCGTTCTTGCCAATCAGAGATTCGATGGGGATGTTCGCGTGCTTGAAGTAGCGCAACGTCATGTCGTCGAGATTGTGCAGCCGCTCTCCGGCGTGCAGCAGGTAATCGGCAATCATCGAATCGCCAACGATCCCGGTCAGGTGGATCCCCTGCTGACGGAGCACCAGCATGTCGTATTTGATGTTCTGGTTCACTTTGCCGATGGCCGGGTCTTCGAGCAGCGGCTTGAAGGTAGCCAGCGTCTCGGCCGCGTGTAGTAGGTTTGATCCCTTCGGGCCACGCAGTGGTAAGTAAAACGCGTGCTCCGCTTTCCACGCCACGGCAATGCCAACGATCTCCGCCCGCAAGGGATCGAGGCCAGTAGTTTCCAAGTCGATAGCGAAGCGTTTCTGATGCCGTAATTCCAGAAAAAATTTCTCGAACGCTTCCGGGGTATCGACGAGCTGGTAGTCACCGATCCAACCATCGTCGATGGGCGGCTCGATTGCGAAACTGCCGGGTTCACCGTTGCCGTCGATGAGGTCGAACAGCGAAGGCTGACTCGGCCGCGGTTTGCGCATCTTCGACGGTTCGTCGAGCGCCACGGACGTCGGTGCGACCGCGCCGACGAGTTCCGCATTCTTGGCGGCGCCGACTTTAGTCAGCGTGCTGCGGACTCGGTTGGCGAAGCCCCGGAAGCCGAAATCTTGGAAGAGTTCGAGCAATTGTTGACCGTGCCAATCGCGGCGACGCCAGCCGTCCCAGTCGAACGGAATTGGCGCGTCCGTCCGCAGCGTCACCAGTTTTTTGCAGAGGTCGATGGTTCCGTCGGCCATCGCTTTCTTCACCGATTCCCGCAGCTTCGGCCCGCCTAAATAATCGACGTTGGCGAGGATCTTCTCGAGGGTTCCGTACTCGGCGAGCCACTTGCTTGCGGTCTTCGCACCGCAACCGGGCACGCCTGAAATGTTGTCAACCGAGTCACCAACGAGGGTTTGGTAGTCGATGACCTGATCCGGCCGAATGCCCCAATCGGCGAACAGGCCGGCGGCGTCGAGCACCTCACCCTTGCGTAGGTTTTGAATCTTCACGCGGTCGGTGAGCAACTGCCGACAATCCTTATCGCTCGAACAGAGGAACACTTCGCAACCGCGCTCGTCGGCCTGCCGAGAGAGCGTGGCAATGATGTCGTCGGCTTCGTAACCGGGCAATTTCAGCACCGGGACGCCCATGGCATTGAGCACTTGGTCGATCATCGGCAATTGGGCCACGAGATCTTCGGGTGGCGGATCGCGGTGGCCTTTGTATTCGGGGAACAAGTCGACCCGGAAGGTCGGCTCTTCGGTATCAAACGTCGCCAGGAGGTATGTGGCACCGCGGTCGTATAGATCCATGATGGCCCGGGTGACGCCGAAGACGGCGTTGGTCGGCCGGCCATCCGGAGAGTTCATCGGTGGCATACCGTGGAACATCTGAAAGACGAGACCGTGCGTGTCCAGCAAGTAGACGCGCTCGGGGGCGACAATCGGGGCATCGGGATTGGCAGTCGTAGAATCCACGCGACCTTCCGAATGGTTGGGGTGGGTTCGTAGTCAATCGTGTCCCGCTCGACGGGGAGGGTCGAGAACAAGCCAATGGGCAAGCGGTCGAGCGAGGATCGTTCCGGTTCAACGCAGATAATGCATACTTACTGTACTGCTTCACTGCGAAAGGTGTCAAGTGGTGAGGGCGACCACTTGCGGGAACGGCAATAGCGTGGCAGGGGGTAATCGCGCGGGTTCACCCATCGGTGCAGGGGACAATTGCGGGTTGTGGAATCGGACTTCGACCCACCGATAAAACGCCCAGCCCGCGATGATTGAAGCTAAAAGGCAGACCGGCATCGTGATCAAGACCGTCGCCTTGGGACTGATGATCCCGGCATGATAGAGGTTGTAGCTGACTAGATTCGCAATGGGGCCGTGGACGAGGTACAAACTGTAACAGCGCGCTCCGCACCAGCGCAGCGGGGTCAAAATTGCGTACCGTTTGCTCGAATCGTCGAACGGTTGTAGCCAACCGAGCAGGAGCGCCGCCGGGAATGCTGCCACCAGGAACGCCGGTAGAGTTTGCGGAAACGTCCACCAATCGGCAACGTGCGTGCCTGCCCAAATTGTTCCTGCCACGAGGCCGAGATCCATGCAACGGCGAATCGACGGTGTGGCATAATTTGCCCGATAGTAGACCGCGCCACCCGCCGCGAATGCCAGCCACAAGCCGTCGAGGAATGTCCCGTGGGTGCCGAACGGCAACGTGATCGCACCGGAGAGTTTCAACACCACAAACAATGTGACGGCCAGTGCTGCGGGGAACAGCCACCGTGGAGCCAATGCCACAATCAGGCCTGACACGAGGTAAAATTGTTCCTCGTAGCAGAGCGTCCAAATGTGCCCGATGAAATAGCCCGTTTGCGGGCCAGCAACGTGATGACGCCATTCCTCCGTCAGAGTGATCGAACCAAACCACTGCCAGAACGGGACGTCGGTCGGGGTGGAATAGGGGATGAGAACTGGAACTCCTAGTGTGGAGAACAGCTTGGGCAGCACTGCCACGAGAATCGCGGCGATGAGCAGAAATCCCCAGAGTGGGGGATAGATTCGCCGGAGTCGCCGGATGAAAAATGTTCTGGCCGGGCGCGGTCGGCGACGGGCTGAGTCGGCTGCGGCTGCAATGCAATAGCCGCTGATGACGAAAAAGAGGGGAACCCCGATCCAGAACCGTGCCACCAGCACGAGGAACCAGTCCGCGAACGATCCCCCTTCCGTTGCAGTCTGTTCGACAAACTTCGGCGTCATTAGCGTCCCAGCGACCGAATGGAACACAATCACCATCAAGCAGGCCAGCCCGCGCCACGCGTCGAGCGTGGCGTAGCGGACTTGGCGAGGGGTGTCCATGCGGAGGCTCGAGGGGACGGAATGAATCATTCCGAGTCTAGAACGGGAACCGCATTCCGTCCAACGCTCACTTTTTCGCTTTCGTGTAACTCAGGGAGAGTACCGCGAACGCCGTTGCCAGTTCGGGCGAACCTTCCAAGTAAGCGCTGTTCGTGTTCACCCAGCTACCGTCGTCCTTTTGCTGCTTCTTCAGCGCGTTGAACAGATCCAGTCGCCAAGGGTGTTTCACCTCTTTCGCATCGGTGAATTCGTCGTCGCCAAGGGCGTCCATCGCTTTGGCGAAGGTGTGGTAGTAGTAGAACAGGCCCGCTTTGCCGTTGCCGGGGTTTTCGTCCAAAGTGTAGTGCTGTTTGACCCAGCCGATGGCCGCTTTGACTCGTGGATCCTCTTTGCTGACCCCGGCGTACAGGAAACTCTTCAGGCCTGTGTAGGTCATGCCGCCTTCGCTGCGGAGGCCGCCGGCATCGGTTCGTTTGTCGGCCTTTTCTTTGTCCTGATCGAATGGGTTGTACACGAAGCCGCCCTTGTCTTCGGCACTGGATTTCTTGGCGAAGGCTTGGTCGTTGTACTCTCCGCTGAGGTTCTGCGCCCGGCTCAGGAACGTCAACGCGCGTTTGAGCGCCGGGTCGTCTTTGCCGGCCCCGGCCGCGATCAGCGCTTCCACGAAGAAGCCGGTGTTGCTGGTATCCGGCCGCGATTTGCCGTCGTAACCCGCGCCGCCGAACTTCAACTCTTTGTCATCGGCGCCATTGGCGTCCTGAACACCCTTGATGTAGTTCACAGCCGTGGCGATCACTTTGTCGTACTTGCCGTCTTTGTTGCATTCTTTGAAGGCGACGACGGCGAGTGCCGTGGTGTAATTTTCCAGCCCTTTGGAATAGACGCCACCGTCTTTCTGCACGAATCCCTCGACGTATTTGATGGCCTTGGCGACGACCACATCATCGGCCGGATAGCCTGCTTTGACCAACGATGCGGCGACGAGGGCCGTGACGCCGGGGCCGAATTTCGGCAGGAAACTGCCGTCCTCGGCTTGTTTCGACTTCAAAAAGTCGTGTGCCTTTCCAATGCTGGCTTTCAAGTCTTCGACATTCGGGGCCACTTCGGCAGCTCGAACAGGGGTACTCGTAAAGAGCAGGATCGTCAGAATGAGCAGTGGAAACACGATTCGGAGCATGAGCGGGAACCTCCAAACTTCAGGGCAACCAGAATTGGCAAGTTTCCATGGTACCAAATTCGTCATCCAGACAACGATTCTGCGGAGGAAGGAACCAAGTGCTTCTTAAATTCCCAAAGTTCTTTGGTGCTTGCTTCCGGTCGATTCCGCATGGATGGTAGTGACGACCCAATCGACCGGAGGCCAGGCCATGTCTGACGAATCCCGATTCACCGACGCATTGGCGATTTCCGACCCGGCCGAACGGGCGGCTTTTTTGGATCGGGCCTGTTCCGGGAACTCCGAACAGCGTCGGCGGATCGACGAATTGCTGGCGGCCCACCTTCTGGCCAACTCGTTCTTAGC
>JANXWE010000058.1 GCA_025351325.1 Fimbriiglobus sp. | reverse complement strand
GTACCGGGCATTCAGGTTCTTCCACTGCATGCCCGCAACCGCGACTCCGGCCAGTACTAGCAACAAAATGCCGAATCCGATGCGTCGTATCCCTGTCCTAGCCATCGCCTGTCTCCCTGCCCGGAATGTTGCGGAATATAGTCCGGAACTCGTCACCGGAACAAGTGCAACTGGGGTGGAATCGGGCATTTTCCTTCAGAATTCACAATTTGTACAAAATTTCATATCGGGCATTTGACAGCCCCCAGATTGCATCGTATATTCACTAGTGAACTTGTAACACCACTGGAGCTTGCCATCGCCACAAACCCTGTCGGCTCGGTTGCAAATCGCGTGCTTCAGCATCGGCTAGGTAGTCGGCCTTGCAGGCGACGCCTATAATGTTCTCATACCAACCACGAGCCTGTTTCGACCATATATGAGCACAGTCGCCATCAACCCCAAGGGTGCCCGCAAGTACGCCGAAGGCACCGGCCCCCTCGCTTGGAATCGGGCCTATCTCGGGTCGAGCGTGGGTCAAAAAATCTTGGTCGCCGTCACGGGGGTCGCCCTGGTCGGTTTCTTGGTCGGCCACATGATTGGCAACCTGAAAATGTTCAGTGGGCGTGAATCGATCAACGCCTACGCGTCGTTTTTGAAGCACGATCTCGGGGTGCTGATCTGGATCGCCCGAGCGGGCTTGGTGGTTCTCTTTTTCACGCACCTGGTGTACACGATTCGTTTGCAGCGGCGGGCCAAGGCCGCACGGCCCATCGGGTACCAAATGCAGCGGGCCGCGCAAGCGAGTGCGGCGTCGAAGTCGATGCTCCTCACCGGACTGGTGATCGGGGCGTTCTTGGCGTTCCACCTGGCCCACTACACCTTCGGGCTCGTCCACGGGGCCGAACTGAGCGACGGCACCGTGGTCAACTACATGGATCTCCGCGATGCCAAGGGGCACCACGACGTCTACACGATGGTGATCGCCGGCTTCACCACGTGGTGGATCTCGGCTCTCTATTTGGTGGCACAATTGCTGTTATTCGTCCACCTCAGCCACGGTATACCCAGTAGCCTCCGCACGCTCGGCGTACTCGGTCGCCGGTTCGAGCCGGCGGCACAAGCTTTGGGAATTGCGGTGGCTGGAGCCATCGTGCTCGGCAACTTCGCCATCGTCTTGGCCGTCTGGACGAAGGTCCTCCAGTAGTCTGGATTTCGGAATTGTCCATTTTGCTATCCGCTCAGGTCGATCCCTATGAAGCTCGATGCTCGGATTCCGTCGGGGCCATTGCCCCTGAAGTGGGAATCGTTCAAGAAAGATCAGAAGCTCGTCAACCCGGCGAACAAGCGGAAATTTCGCGTGATCGTCGTCGGTACCGGCCTCGCCGGCGGCAGCGCTGCAGCGACGTTGGCCGAACTCGGGTACGAAGTGCTGAGCTTCTGTTTCCAAGATAGCCCACGGCGGGCCCACAGCATTGCGGCCCAGGGTGGCATCAACGCTGCGAAGAATTACCAAAACGACGGCGATAGCGTCTGGCGGCTCTTTTACGACACCATCAAAGGTGGCGACTATCGTTCGCGCGAAGCAAACGTCCACCGGCTCGCCGAAGTCTCGGTGAACATCATCGATCAATGCGTGGCCCAAGGGGTGCCCTTCGCCCGCGAATACGGCGGCCTGCTCGAGAACCGCAGTTTCGGCGGTGCCCAAGTCTCGCGGACGTTTTACTGCCGGGGTCAGACCGGCCAGCAACTCTTGCTCGGGGCCTACCAAGCGATGTCCCGGCAGATCGGGGCCGGCAACATCAAGATGTTCCCACGCACCGAAATGCTCGACCTGGTGGTCACCGATGGCCGGGCGCGCGGGATCGTCGTCCGGCACCTCGAAACCGGCAAAGTGGAATCGTTCAACGCCGACGCCGTGGTACTTGCCACCGGCGGTTACTCGAATGCTTTTTACCTCAGTACCAACGCCAACGGCTGCAACGTCACCGCGACGTACCGCAGTTACAAACGCGGGGCCACCTTCGCCAACCCCTGTTACACGCAGATTCACCCGACCTGCATTCCCGTGGCCGGCGATCACCAAGCGAAGCTGACGCTGATGAGCGAAAGCCTGCGGAACGACGGCCGCGTGTGGGTGCCGAAGAATCAGGGTGACATCAACAAGCACCCGAGCCAGATCGCCGAAGGCGACCGCGATTACGTGCTCGAACGCCTCTACCCGAGCTTCGGGAACTTGGCCCCGCGCGACGTTTCGAGCCGGGCGGCGAAGCGGGTTTGCGACGATGGCTTGGGTGTCGGGCCCGGTGGACGCGGTGTCTACCTCGACTTCGGCGATGCGATTCAACGCCAAGGTCTGCCGAAGATCCAAGAGAAGTACGGCAATCTCTTCGACATGTATCAACGCATCACCGCCGAGAACGGCTACGAGCGGCCGATGCGGATCTACCCCGCGCTGCACTACACGATGGGCGGGTTGTGGGTCGATTACCATTTGATGTCGAACATCAACGGGCTGTTCGTGGTCGGCGAAGCGAACTTCTCGGATCACGGGGCGAACCGGCTCGGGGCATCGGCGCTCATGCAGGGCCTCGCCGACGGCTATTTCGTGCTGCCGTACACCCTGAGCAACTACTTCGCCAGCGTGCCGACGGATCGCAAGCCGGTGGATCACCCCGAGTTCAAGAAGTGCGAAGAGGGCGTGGCCACCCAGACGAAACGGTTGCTGGGCATCAAAGGGAAGAAGACGTCCACCGAGTTCCACCGCGACTGCGGCAAGACGCTTTGGGAACAAGTCGGGATGTCGCGCACCAAGCAATCGTGCGAGACGGCCATCAAGCATATCCAGGAGCTGCGTGCCGAGTTCTGGAGCAACGTCAGCGTCCCGGGCAGCGGCGAGAGTTTGAACTCCGCGCTCGAGAAGGCCGGCCGCGTGGCGGACTTCTTGGAGTTCGGCGAACTGCTGGCGCGGGACGCCCTAACACGGGAAGAATCGTGCGGGGGCCACTTCCGCGAAGAGTATCAATACCCTGATGGTGAAGCCAAACGCGACGACGAGAAGTTCGTCCACTCGGCCGCTTGGGAGTACGCCGGGCCGGACAAGACCCCGATCCGCAACGAAGAGCCACTGAACTTCGAGACGGTGAAGCCGAGTGTGCGGAGTTACAAGTAACGGAGGGTTTGCGATGGAACTGGAAGGCACCGTGACGGGCGGAATCATTGTTCCGGATGAGGGGATCGATGCTCCTGACGGGACACGCGTACGATTCGAGGCTTTTCAGCTTCCTAGAGAGACCTCGGTTGAGTCCGATTTGCCAGCTCTTTCTTTCGCTGAAGCGATGGCGGAATTTTGCGGTACTGCGAAGAACTTGCCCGACGATTACGCCCTGAATCACGAGCACTACCGCCACGGCACACCAAAGCGATGATCCGTTTCCTCGATACATATGGTCTTTTCGCTTGGGTAAATCCTAAAGAAAAGCACCACGTTGCCGCTAAGAGCCTAATGGCCGGAGTGGGTGATCGGTACGTCACGACAGATTGCGTGCTGCTGGAATTCGCTGACGGCATGGTTGATCCGTTGAATCGTCCTTTGGCTGTTGCCATGATTCGTCTCATGCGGACGACGCCAATCTTCGACATCGTCTGTTGCGATACCGTAGTATTCGAGGCCGGCTTAGATTTGTACTCCCGTAGGCCCGACAAAGATTGGTCGCTTACCGACTGTATCTCGTTCGAAGTGATGAAAACCCGTGGAATTGTCGAGGCGGTGACAGGGGATCATCATTTTCGCCAAGCTGGTTTCCATCCGATGTTTTAACTGCCTCCTAACTCAAAGCCCACCCACGATATTTTCACTCAACGTCTGGCGGCAACCGATTCGGATTGCTAGGTCGTTCCTCGATAAGATGGTATTGAAGTGCTACTGAACTTCAAAACACTGAAGCCGAGCGTGCGGAGTTACAAGTAAGGGAGGGTGAGGCGATGGAACTGGAAGGCACCGTGACGGGCGGTCATCTCGTCTTGGACGGCGGTGCGACTCTGCCAGAGGGAACGCGGTTTAGGGCATTGCCAATCCCACCCGAACCTCCGGTATCCGAACTTGAACCCGAACCCGTTGCGGGGTGGTTCATGAGGGATTTCGGTCAATTTTGCGGGGTCATCAACGACCCGGAATCACCGACCGATCTCGCCTCACAACATGAGCACTACCGCTTAGGGACACCCAAACGATGACCTCGTTTATGGATACGTTTGCGTTGATCGCATGGCTGGATCCAAACGAATCCAACCACGCCCAGGTGTCCGCCCATCTGAGAACATACGACGGCCGATTTGTCTCAACGGAATGGATTTTGATCGAATTGGCGGACGCATTCTCCTCAAGCCGATTGAGAGGCTACGCTGTCGATTTTCTGAAAAGCATCCGCACCAACAAGAACTTCGCAATCGTTCCGTTTGGCACTGAAATTTACGACGCCGGGTTCGACTTGTACTCCAAACGCCCCGACAAGAACTGGTCGCTCACCGATTGCATCTCATTCGTTGTTATGGATCGCTTTAAACTGACCGATGCGATGACGGAAGATCACCACTTCCGCCAAGCAGGATTCAACCCGTTATTCGAGATTCGTTCCCCATGAAATTTTCACTCAACGTCTGGCGGCAACCGAACCGCACCGCTAAGGGCCAATTGGCCACCTACTCCGTGGATGGCATCACCGGGGATATGTCGTTCCTCGAGATGATGGACATCCTCAACGAGCAGCTCATTCGGACGGGTCAAGAACCGGTCGCGTTCGACCATGATTGCCGCGAGGGCATTTGCGGTTCGTGCGCGATGATGATCAACGGCCAAGCCCATGGCCCAGAGCGTGGCAGCACCACCTGCCAGACGCACATGCGCAGCTTCCGCGATGGGGCCGATCTCACCATCGAACCGTGGCGTGCCGGGGCGTTCCCGGTCGTCAAAGATTTGGCCGTGGATCGTAGCGCGTTCGACCGCATCATTCAAAGCGGTGGGTTCATCGGCGTCAATACCGGTGGCACCCCGGACGGCAACACGCTGCCGATTCCGAAGGTCGATCAAGATCATGCAATGGATGCGGCCCAGTGTATCGGCTGCGGGGCCTGCGTCGCGGCGTGTCCGAATGCCTCGGCGATGCTCTTCTTGAGCGCGAAGGTCGGCCACTTGGGAACGTTGCCCCAAGGCAAGGCCGAACAGAAACAGCGGGTGAAAGCGATGGTGGCAACTCACGACCGGGAAGGGTTTGGCCACTGCACCAACATCAACGAGTGTGAAGCGGCGTGCCCCAAGTCGATCAGCACCGAGTTCATCGGACAGCTCAACCGCGACTACATCACCTCGGCGGTCTCGGCCGCCGTGCGGGGATGACAAGCTTTCAGACCCACTTTTTCCAGCGGTAGATACCGAGGGCCACGATCGCGGTGAGGATCATCAATCCGAAAGCGAACCAGTGGCCGCTCTCCCATTCCAGCTCGTTCATGTGCTTGAAGTTCATGCCGTAGTAGCCGACGATCAGCGTGCAGATCATGCCGATGGTCGAGATCATCGTCAGCACTTTCATGATCTCGTTGAGGCGGTTCGATGTCGCCGCGAGGTGAGTCTGCATGAGGTCGCTCACCATTTCGCGGGCGTTCTCGATCAGGTCGGTGTAGCGCACCAAGTGATCGTACACGTTGCGGTAGTAGGCCATTTCGCGCGGGTCGACCAAGTGAAACTCGCCGCGGATGAGCCGGGCCAAAACTTCTCGTTCGAGGATGAGCGTCTTGCGGAGGTAGGTCACTTCCCGCTTCACCCGCATGAGTTTCGCCAGCACCGCCGGTGTCGGCTGGCGGAACATCTTCGTTTCCAACTGATCGAGCCGTTGCGAAATGCGGTCGACCATCGGGGCGTAATCGTCGACGATGCCGTCGAG
>JANXWE010000020.1 GCA_025351325.1 Fimbriiglobus sp. | reverse complement strand
TCGGCGGCGAAGGAAGGGGTCAAGGTCGGCTTCGACTACTTCAAGGCGAACGCCCACCGGGTCAGCGCCTCGATGAAGCCGGGGGACCACGACTTCCACCTGCACATTGTCGAGTTGCACAACACCGGGCCGACGACCGCCCTAACCCTGGCGGCGTTCGTTGCCCTCTGCTCCGGCGTCTTCGGCAAGCCGATCCAGCAGCAGATGGTGATCCTCGGCAGCATGAGCCTGGGCGGGAGCATTATCCCGGTCGAGAACTTGGCCGAGTCGTTGCAGGTCGCCTTCGACGCCGGTGCGAAGCGCCTGCTCCTGCCGATGGCGAGCGTGAAGGACATCCCAACGATCCCCGGCGAGTTGTTCGCCAAGTTCCAGACCGGGTTCTACGCCGACCCGGTGGATGCCGTGTTCAAGGCGCTCGGCGTGCAGTAAGTCATTTGAGGCACGAGCATCAAGATGAAGGCTGTCTACAAACAACTCGTTGACAAGTCCGTTGCCGCCGCACTTGCGGCGATAGAGGTCTACAACAAGCCCGACTTCCATTATCGGGAAGAGAGCTTTGTAATTCTTTTGGTCAATGCTTGGGAACTGCTCTTGAAGGCCAAGATTCTCAAGGATTCCAAGAACCGCCTCACGTCTCTTTACATTCACTTCGGCAAGAACAATCACAAAATCAAGAGGTCACGAACTGGCAATCCGCTGACCATCGAGTTGTTCGGTGCGATGCAAAAGCTCGCTCTCGATCCTGTCGTTACGGAAAACCTTTCTATGCTCGTTGACATTCGGGATACTGCGGTTCACTTCCATAATGAAAATGGCGTGCGCTACGTCGTATTTACGCTCGGTGCAGCCGCTCTCCGCAACTACCAGCATCTTGCTAAAGAATGGTTCAACAAGAATCTTTGCTCGTACCATTTTTACATCCTACCACTTGGGTTCTCACACAGCTTTCAGACGTTTCGGCTCATGGATGTGGATTCCACTCCTCCTGCCGTCGCAAACCTCCTCAAAGGAGTCGGTGCTGCTCAAGAGAAAAGCAAAACGGAAGGGCCATTTTTCTTTGCTTGCGAAATCACGACTGAATTGAAATCGGCAAAGAAGTTTGCCGACTCAGCGGACATCTCTGTGAAGGTGGACCAGAATGCCAAGGACGGGGCAATAATCATCACGCAACTGAAACGGAAACTGGATCAGTATCCGCTCTCATATACCGAGTTGGTCGAACGAGTTAAGAAGGCACTGCCTGGAACGAAAACATCTGCGATTCACGATGTCATCAAGGCCCACAAGTTAAAGGGCAATGAAGCGTACTCAGCCTACAGTTTCCGCACGAAGGCTCAGGAACAAGCCTTCGAGAAGACAAAAGTGCTGCCGAAGGGCATGACGAGTATTTATAACGAAGACGCTGTTCGATTTATCGTTCAGAAGTGCCAACAGATGCCCGCCGCAACGAGCAATGCAGGATAGCCACTTGAGCAGATGCGAACTGATGGAACCGCCATGACCGACGACCTCCCCATCCGTGAACCCGACCAGATACGCCAGGATTGCGCCCGCAAGCTCCAGGCCGTCCAGGTCAGCGACCACTTCCAGGCGATCCTGGGCTGCCTTCTCGATGAAGACTGGACGACGCCCCGGCTGGTCGAAATGCTCATCACGCCGGACGGCCACATGCTCGGTCGCCCCACCGGAGAGCCGTCCTTCAAGGCGTTCCTGGGCGCATCCGAAGACCTCATCAAGAATATCCACGGCGTTGCCCCGGTCGCCGAACTCGACGGCGACGAAATCGGGTACTTGGTGGCGAAGGTCGCCGAGATCAAGAGGCAGCGGTAGTCCGTCCAGTGCAAAACATGCTCAAAGAACTCATGATCGCCGACATCACGGTGGGCAGCCGCCACCGCAAAGACATGGGGAGCCTCACGTCCCTGGCCGAGAGCATTCGCCAGGAAGGTTTGCTCCAGCCCATCGGCGTCACCGAGGAGTTGCAACTCGTCTTCGGGGAACGCCGCCTCCGGGCGACACGGGACATCCTCAAGAAGCAGACGATCCTGGCCCGGATCGTGGACGTGACCAGCATCCTCGCCGGGGAGTACGCCGAGAACGAAATCAGGAAGGACTTCACGCCGTCCGAGCGGGTCGCCATCGCCAAGGCCATCGAGCGGAAAGTCGGCAACCGGCAGGGGCAACGAACCGACAAGGAACTTCGGGGAAAAATCCCCGAAGTTGCTCCCGGCACACGCACCCGTGAAACCGCCGCTGAAAAGGCCGGATTCGGCAACGACAAGACGTACCGCCAAGCGGCCAAGGTGGTCGAGAACGGCACGCCCAAGCTCATTCAGGCGATGGACGATGGCCGGGTCAGCATCTCGGCGGCGGCGATCCTGGCCGGTGCGGACGCCGACGAACAGGAAGCCGTCCTGGAGCTTGACGAGAAGGCCATCTTGCAGGCGGCGAAGGAGATCAGGGCGAGGCAGGCCGAGAAGCGGGCCGAGCATCAGGACTCGAAGACGGTCAAACCCCAAACCCGCCCCGACAAAGAGCGGAAGATGGCGACCCGGCTGATCCACGGCGATTGTCGGCGTGAGTTGAAGAAGCTGCCGGACAAGAGCGTGGATTTAATCCTGACCGATCCTCCTTACCCGGAGATCGAGCGGGAATACGGTCGGCTCACCGAGGTCGAGTGGCACGACCTCATGAAAACCGTCGTGACCGAGGGGCGGCGGATATTGAAGCCCACGGGGTCGATGGTCGTCATCCTCCAGCCGAACTTCGAGAAGGTCGGCCAGATGAGGTTGTGGCTGTGGGAGTTCGTGGCCTGGGCCGGTCGGGAGTGGAATCTGGTGCAGGACGTGTACTGGTGGAGCCACGACGCCATGCCCTTGAGCGGCACGAATCGCAAGCAGGGCCTACTCCGGCAATCGGTGAAAATGTGTGTCTGGCTCGGACCTGCGACTTGCTTCCGCAACCAGGATAATGTCCTGTGGCTCCCTTCGGACGACATCTTCGCCGAACGAAAGTCGGACTCGGCGATGCGCACGTCCCGATCCGGGCGCAATTACCGAAACTCCAAGATTGCCGAGACTGCGGAGGATCGGGGCGGCTCAACCCCTTTCAACCTGATTCCCGTGGCTGCCGGAGGTTCGGCATCGGCAAATAACTCGCATCCGGCGACGACCCCCTACGACGTGGCCGCATGGTGGGTGAAGTATCTGCTGCCGCAAGGCGGTGTGCTGCTCGACTGCTTCGCCGGATCGGGGACGATGCTGTGCGCTGGCCTGGACTTCGGAGCGTCCCAGGTGATCGGCATCGAGCAACACAAGAAGTACATCGAAATCGCCGAGAAGAGGATTTTGGAAGGTTGAGGACTTCATGACATTGCCCACCAACCTCTTCGCCGACCTCCCGGCTCACCTGCCCGCCGAGCTTGTCACCAAGCTGCTCGACACCGCCGACGTGCGCATCGAGCGGATCATCTCGCACGGCCACGCCTCGCCCGCCGACTTCTGGTACGACCA
Source organism: Fimbriiglobus sp. (assembly GCA_025351325.1). Taxonomy (GTDB): domain Bacteria; phylum Planctomycetota; class Planctomycetia; order Gemmatales; family Gemmataceae; genus JALHQU01. The sequence continues at coordinate 585 of JANXWE010000020.1, read as the reverse complement.
ACCCCAGGCCGAATGGGTCATCGTCTTGAAGGGGCGGCGAGGTTGCAGTTCGAGGATGGCATGGTCGAGATGCGGCCCGGAGACTTCATGAACATCCCTGCGCACAAGAAACACCGGGTCGAGTGGACGACGCCGGACGAGCCGACCGTGTGGCTGGGCGTGCGGTATGGGGACGTGTCAGCGACCAGAGAGGATTCGACCACCACATGATGAACGCTATCGCCATTTACCTGGGCATCGTCTTCGTGATGAGCCTTGCCTGCTTTATTGCTTACGGCTGGGATAAGCGGCGTGCTGCCAACAGCAGTCGCCGAGTGCCGGAACAGACGTTGCACATCCTGGCCCTGTTGGGCGGCTGGCCGGGTGCGTTGCTGGGACAGCGGCAGTTCCGCCACAAGACGAAGAAACTGTCTTTCCTGATCGTCTTCTGGTGCATGGTCGTGTTGCACGTCGCCGTAGTCGGCACGGCGGCGTATGTGTTCTTCGGCAACCCACTGCAATAAGCGACGAACCACGGATGAGCAACGCCTTCCTCCCCGGCCCGACGCCCAACACCGTCCGAACCCCCGATGGCAAAGTCCTGAC
>JANXWE010000072.1 GCA_025351325.1 Fimbriiglobus sp. | reverse complement strand
TTTCGTATTCAGCCCGAACACTTCACCCGACGCCAATCGGGCCAGCATCGCGTAGGAAACATTGCCACCGGCACCGGTTACGGCCACTTTGATCGTCTTCGACATCGCGAGATACCCACACTAGTTGAAAATGAACGTTTCAGTAGAAATAGCGAACTGACTGTGGGTTGGCTTCAGAAATTGTCTTCGCCTAGGCTATCTTGCGAGGCGTTGCGGACACGGTGGATCGTCACCGTGTTCTCGTCGAAACTGTCCAGGATGCGGTACACGACTCCCCGGTAGCGTCGGACCAATTTCTCGCGGAGATCCACGCCGGAAATCGACATGGTTTCGCATTCGGAATACCGCTCTGGATGAGTCTGGACTTCCAACAACGCTTTCCCGATCGCAATTTGCCAGCGAGCGGCCGCTCGGGCCGTGTAGCCCGTGCGCAACCAATCCATGGTCTCGTCCATGTCGCGATTGGCTTTGCGAGTCAAGTCGAGAACTCGCGTCATGAATTGAAGTCCGGGATAGGAAGGTGATGTTTGATGGCCAGTTCACGCATGGCGACATCAAAAGGGATCACCCGACCCGCCTTCATATCTTCAATCGACTCCATCAGCCCTTCCAGTTCCTTCTGGTGGTCGTAGGGTCCCATCGAGTGGGGGTACTCGAAGACCTCGTCATCTTCGAGAACCAAAGTGACCCGTGTCCCGTCGGGCCACGTGACCGGGTCGTCGAATTCGACCTGGCCGTTCCGAACTGTCCCGGTGATGGGCATGGTCTTATCTCCTGAGGGCCTAACTGTTTGCGTGCCCGGTCGTGACGCCGGACTCGACAGGGGCCGGTTGAAACATACCTTTATCATTAGCGAGACCCGACTGGGCGGCTATCTGTTGTGCCGGGTTGTTTACCGGCCACGGGCTGCGACACGGGTATTTCGCCGGGAGCAAGATTACGATGGCCGCGGTCAAGATCGGTATCAACGGGTTCGGGCGTATTGGCCGGCTGGTGTTCCGGGCACTGGTCGAGCAGGGCCTGTTGGGCAAAGAATTGGACGTGGTCGCGGTGAACGATCTCGTTCCGGCCGACAACCTCGCCTACCTGTTGAAGTACGACTCGACACAAGGGAAGTTCAAGGGCGAAGTCGGCAGCGAAAAATCGTCGCCGAGTGTCGCCGAAGACGATGTTCTCATCGTGAATGGGCACCGGATCCAGTGTCTCGCGGTCAAAGAGGGCCCATCGGCTCTGCCGTGGGGCAAGCTCGGCGTCGAGTACGTGATCGAAAGCACCGGCCTGTTCACCGACGCCGATAAGGCGATGGGACACATCGCCGCCGGCGCGAAGAAAGTCATCATTTCGGCACCGGCTAAGGGCGAAGACATCACCATCGTGATGGGCGTGAACCATACGAAATACGATTCGAAACTGCACACGATCATCAGTAATGCCAGCTGCACGACGAACTGCCTTGCCCCGGTTGTCCATGTTTTGCTGAAGGAAGGTTTCGGCATCGACGAAGGTTTGATGACGACCGTCCACAGTTACACGGCCACGCAAAAGACCGTCGACGGAGCGAGCAAGAAAGACTGGAAGGGCGGACGCTCCGCGGCCATCAACATCATCCCGAGTGGCACCGGCGCTGCCCGGGCCGTCGGCTTGGCGATCCCCGAAGTGAAAGGCAAGCTCACGGGCATGTCGTTCCGGGTGCCGACACCGACCGTCAGCGTCGTTGACCTGACCGTGAAGACGACGAAAGAGACCAGCTACAAGGAAATCTGCGCGGCCATGAAGAAAGCGTCCGAAACGTACATGAAAGGGATTTTGGCCTATACCACCGACGAAGTGGTCAGCTCAGACTTCATCCACGACAACCACAGCAGCATCTTCGACGCGGGTAGCGGCATCGAACTGAACAGCAAGTTCTTCAAGCTGATTTCATGGTACGACAACGAATGGGGCTACAGCAACCGCTGTGTGGACTTGGTGAAGTACATGATTACCAAGGCGTAAACTCAGATCCACACAACGGTCGAATCGAATCATGCTGACATCAAGCGAAGTCAAATCTTGGCTGAAAGAAGTCCCCTTTCGGCCATTCCGCATCGTGACCTCATCCGGTGCGGTTTATGATGTCCACCACCCAGATATGGTCTTAGTGACCAAACGGGTCATTTACGTCGGCATCATCGACTCGCTGGATCCGCTTTTGCCGGATCAAGTGGCCCATGTGTCGGTACTGCACATTTCCGAACTCAAAACGATTCCACTGAAGGTTCCTGCATAACAATGCCTAAAAAGATACTCACCGACCTCGGCGACCTCGCCGGCAAAAAAGTCCTCGTCCGCGTCGATTTCAACGTGCCGCTCGACAAGAAAACGGGCGCTGTCAAGAACGACCGGCGGATTCGCGGGGCACTGCCGACGATCCAAGCATTGTTGAAAGCCGGTGCGTCCGTCGTGGCCATGAGCCACCTTGGCCGACCAGACAAAGCCACCGCCGAAGAACGAGTCAACCTCACGATGGACAAAGTCGCGGCACGGCTCGGGGAACTCCTCGGGCAACCCGTCGCCAAAGCCGGAACCGATGTCGTCGGCCCTGACGTGACGGCTGTCGTCGCCGCGTTGAAGCCCGGCCAAGTCGTCCTGCTTGAAAATCTTCGCTTCGACCCACGCGAACAAAAGAACGATGGTGAATTCGCGGCTGCCATTGCGGCCCTCGGCGACGCTTACGTCAACGATGCGTTTGGAACCTGCCACAACGACAACGACGCCACCATGGTGGCCGTTCCAGCCGCGCTCAAAGCCGCTGGGAAACCCCGCGCGGTCGGTTTGCTTGTCGCCAAGGAACTCGAGATCATCGAAGGGTTGATGACGGCGCCGAAACATCCGGTTCTCGCCATCATGGGCGGGGCCAAGGTGTCGGACAAAATCGCCTTCATCAACGCACTACTTTTGAAGGTCGATCATCTGCTCATCGGCGGCAAGATGGCATACACGTTCTTGAAATCGCAAGGCATCGATGTCGGTAGCACTCGCGTCGCAGCCGAGGAACTCGACGCGGCCAAGCCACTGCTCGGGTACATCGGCGGAAAGATCACCTTGCCGGTCGATTACCTCGCGGCGAAGTCGGACGATTTGTCCACCACGAAACTGTTTGATGGTAACATCGACGCGGGATACGAAGGCGTCGACATCGGGCCGAAGACACTTGCACTCTTCTCGAAAAAGATCCAAGACTCTGGTACTGTCATCTGGAACGGGCCAGTCGGTTGGTTCGAGCAAGCCGCTTTCAGCGTCGGCACCAAGGGAGTGGCGGCAGCGATGGCGGCGAGTTCAGCGGTGACCGTTGTCGGCGGCGGTGAAACAGCCGAAGCCGTCGAGCAGTTCGGCTACGATGCGAAGATGACGCACGTCTCGACCGGCGGCGGTGCGTTCCTGGCCTACGTCGAAGGGAAGAAGTTCCAGTCGCTGGCTCAGATCGACGACAAGTAACTCGAAGTGAGGGGCCGAGGTGAGTGTCATGCCGAAAGTCGAGCGGAGCAAACGCGGCATCCCGGAAGGGCTGTGGCTTCGATGTCCGCAGTGCAAAGCCACGATCTTCCGCAAGGAAGTCGAGGCCAGGCTGAACGTTTGCCCCGACTGCGACCACCACTTTTATGTCTCCGCGCGCGACCGATTGTTGCAACTGCTCGACGAAAACAGTTTTGAAGAAATGGACGCGGATCTGCGACCCGTGGACACACTCGGCTTCGTCGACAGTCAACCCTACGCCAAGCGGATCGTCGAGCAGCAAAAGAAGACGGGGATGGGCGACGCCGCCGTTTCCGGCACCGGGTTCATCCGGGGTCGCGGTGTCGTCATCGGCATCACCGATTTTGCTTTCATGGCTGGAAGTATGGGGGCAGTAGTCGGCGAGAAACTGGCACGGGCGGCGGAAAAAGCGACTGAACTCAAACGGCCCCTAATTTTCGTATCAGGTTCCGGTGGCGGTGCGCGGATGCAAGAAGGAATTCTGTCGCTGATGCAAATGGCCAAGGTCTCGGCGGCGCTCGCCCGGTATCACCTGGCCGGTGGGCTTTACATCTGCATTCTCACGAATCCGACGATGGGAGGAGTCGCTGCAAGCTGGGCGTTCCAAGGTGATATCACGATCGCGGAGCCTAAAGCGATGATCGGCTTCGCCGGTGCCAGAACTATCAAGAATACGATCCGACTCGAACTGCCGGACGGCTTTCAGACGAGCGAATTCCTGCTCAAACACGGTTTCGTGGATCGCATCGTCTCTCGAAAAGACATCCGGACCGAAGTGTCGAGTATCATCGACTACTGCGAAATCCAGTAAACCAATTTCCTCGCGATCCGCATCGAACGGGAGAGTGTACCGTGGGATTATTCGACGGCATCAAACGACTCTTCAAACCGAGCGAACCCGGCAGGAAACGGAAGGTCATCACGATTGCCAAACGGTTCGACCTCCAAGGTCGCACCGGCCAAGGGAGCATGTCCAAAGTTTGGAAAGCGTACGACCGCGAACTCGGCCGCGTGGTGGCTCTGAAAGTACTCGACAAAGCCAAGACCAACAAATTCGAAGAAAAGTTCAAGCTGCAAGGGTTGAAGAAGCCACCGGAAGGCGAGATTTGCGAAGGCCTTCGGCACGACAATATCACGAAGACTTTCGAGCACGGCCTCACCAATCTGGCGGAACCGTACTTGGTTCTGGAGTGGATCGAAGGGCTGGGCTTGAACTACTTGATCGAGAACAAACACCAACAGCTCCAAGGGAATCGGATCAACTTCATCGGCCAACTCTGCGATGCGATCGACTATCTGCACGGCCAGAAATATTTGCACCGCGACCTCTGCCCGCGCAACGTCATGGTCTCCAATGAAGGGATTATCAAACTCATCGACTTTGGCCTGACCGTGCCGTACACGGCGCCGTTTTGTCAGCCAGGGAATCGCACGGGCACTGTGGATTATCTGGCGCCCGAAGTCATCAAGCGCTCCACCACCGATCTCCGCGTCGACATGTTCGCCCTCGGCGTGACGGCGTTCGAAGTCTTCACCGGCTTGCTCCCGTGGGAAAAATCTCCCAATTCGGAAGAGACCCTGCGCCGGCATTTGAATACTCCCCCGCGCAACGCCCACGATCTCCGACCCGATCTCGACGAGGAAGTTTGCCGAATTCTGATGAAGGCGATCGAACGCGATAAAACCAAACGCTACGCTTCGGCGAAAGATTTCAAAGATGCCTTCGCCAAATTGTTGAAGCAGGATTACTGACCGCGTGCCGCCCAACTGGCCGCCGTGATCGCGGCGGTTTCGATCCGGAGAATTCGCGGGCCGAAACTCAACGTTTGCCAACTCGCTGCAGTCGCGGAAGCAACTTCCGTTTCGGTAAAGCCACCCTCTGGCCCCACGGCGAAAGCCACTCCTTTAGGGTCTTGATTTGCGAGCGTACCAGAGGATGACTTGAGATTCGTGTGCAGGATGAACCGAAGGTGGGTCGGTGTGAGGTTCAGAAATTCCGCCAGTGACATTGGATTGTCAATGTCCATGAGCACATTTCGGCCGCACTGCTTACTCGCTTCAATCACTTCGCGGCGCCACTTCTCGATCTTTTCCGATTTCGGATTCGCAATGGAACGAGCTGTGATCAACGGTACGAATCGAGTCGCACCGACTTCTACGAGTTTTTCCAGCATGAAATCAAGCCGATCCGCCTTGGGAAGCGCCGACCCGATGATGATCGGATATGGCACTTCCCTCATCGGCTCCGTGCGGTTGAGCAGTTGCAGCACGATCTGTCTTTTGGAGATCGCGACGATCTGAGCTAGATATTCTCCGCCGTCTCCGTTGAAGATGACAACGGCATCGCCGGCAACGAACCTCCGGACGGTGCCCATGTGGTGTGCTTCCGAACCATCGAGAATGAACTCCCCGAGTGACAACGTCTTGTCGGTGAAGAAACGGTCGGCCATAAGTGTCGTTTCCTAAATTGCTTCCGGGCCGCGCTCGCCGGTGCGGATGCGGACGACGTCTTCCAGTGGCAAGATAAAGATTTTCCCATCGCCGATGCGGCCTTCGTCGCCGGTGCGGGCCGCCTCGATGATCGCGTTCACCGTCGGCTCGACGAAGTCTTCGTTCACCGCAATTTGGAGCTGCACCTTGCGCAGCATGTTCACGGTGAATTCGTGCCCCCGGTAAATTTCCGACTGCCCCTTCTGCCGGCCGAACCCCTGCACGTCGACGACTGTCAGGCGGAACACTTCCACTTTGTTCAGCGCGGCTTTCACCGCGTCGAGCTTGCTCGGCTGAATGATGGCGAGGATCAGTTTCATGGCAATTCCTTGGCCAGCGCCAGTTCGTAAAATTCGTGCAACTTCGCTTGCAGCATTTTCTTATCCGGCAATCGGGTTTGGTATTCGGCGACGAGTGCCGGGGACATCGTGCGGCAGAGGGCGTATTCCACGACTTCGGAATTTTTGGTCGCACACAAGAGTACGCCGGTGGACGGTTGCTCGTGCGGTTTTCTCACGTCGCGGTCGAGCGCTTCCAAGTAAAACTGGAGCTTGCCCAAGTGCTCCGGCTCGAACTCCACGATCTTGAGTTCGAACGCGACCAAACAGTTGAGCGTCCGATTGAAAAAGAGAAGATCGAGTAGGAAATCGTGCCCGCCGACTTGCACCGGGTATTGGCTACCGACGTAACAGAAATCGCGGCCGAGTTCGATGGGGAAGTTTTTGAGCTGCTCAATCAGCCCGCGTTGCGAGTCGGCTTCGGAATGCCCCGACGGCAGCCCCAGGAACTCGATGAGATTGCTGTCTTTGAACACGCTGGCGGCATCGGGGTACAAGTGTGTCACCGGTGGTGACACTCTTACCGGGGAAAGGACGACTCGTTCGAAAAATGCCCCGTTGATCTGGCGTTCCAGCTCCCGGCTAGACCACTTTTGTGAAGTCGCCATTCGAAGATAGAATTCACGTTCCTCGGTTCGCTTCGATTTACCCATTATGAGCATGTGATGAGTCCAAGGCAATTGTGTCAGCAGTGCTGACACAATTGCAACATCACAGTAAGTTTCGTAGAACTGCTTCATACGAAACAAGTTGCGGCGAGTATATCCCCGCAGTCCGGGGTGCGTCCGGGCGATGTGCACCGCCAATTGATCGACCACGCCTTCGCCCCACGCCGCCGATGCGATCTTGCGGCTGATGTATTCGCCGATGCTCCAATACAGATCGATCAGCGTCGTGTTCACGGCGGCGACCGCGCGGGTTCGCGCGGCCTCGATGAGTCCGACGATTTCATCGAACTCGGGGGGCTTCGTGAGTTCCGATTTCACGGCTTTCTTGCTCATACGGGAACCGTCCCTTGTGCGAGGTACTCCGGCCCGACAGGGTAGTTGTTGAACGACATCGAATAACTCTTTTCAAACCAATCGCGGATGTGCGGCACCGCCCCCACGTCGTACTTCGGCTCCGTGCAGATTATCGGCCCGAAGGGCACTTTGCGAATCTCACCCTGTTCCACGATCAACTCACCGGCCTTGAAAACGTACCGGGGTAACTCGAACATCTCCCGATGATTCTGGGAGGGCGTATAGACGGCGATGTCCGCATCGGCTCCGACTCCCAAATGCCCTTTGTGCGGCAGTCCCAGCATCTTCGCCGGGGCGGCCCGCGTGATGATCGCAATTTCAGCGAGCGTGTATTCGCGGTCGAGATCGGCGAGTGTGCCGCGTTCCAAAACACGTGCCGGCAATCGCTTCAACACCTCCCGGCGGTAGTCCCGACTCATCAGCAACGCGATGATTTCCGGGTAAGCGACGAACGCCCCGCCGTTGGGATGATCGGTGCTCATGGCAATCTGCCAAGGGTTCTTCACAAGCAAGTACCACTCCAAGCCGATGGCCCATTGCAGAGAGTGAACGAATGATTTCTCCTGGTACGTGATCGGCACGATTCCGCAACCGCCTTCACACTCGGTGTCGCTGTTGAACCATTTCCGACCGGTGACCTTGTGGAGGTAATGCCCGAGTGGGCCATCGCCGGTCATGGAAGTGGTTTCGCCGAACACGACTTGCCCAACATCGACCGTGATGTTCGGGTGGCTATTCACATACTCCGCGAGTGGCGGCACTTTGCTGCAAAACGTTCCTTGGTCGTCCGGCCCGCCGCCGTAGCTGTGAAACTGGATGTGCGTGAAGTGGCCGCGGTGCCCTTCGATGGCCTGCATCGTCGCCAGCGTCGTCGTCCAGTTGCCGGGGATACCGAGCTGATTGCAATGGATGTGGGCCGCATGGGGGAGCCGCAGTTCGTCGGCCGTTCGCGCGATCTCGCGGACGATGGCACGCGGGCTGGTGTTGAAGCCGGGGACAATGTCGTCAAGGTGCGCGAGCGAGTTGCTGCCTTGTTTCCAGACCTCGACGCCACCGGGGTTCACAATTTTCAGTGCGTAGCCACGGGTCGAATTCAGCAGCCACGCGCAGAAGGCCCGGAGGCGGTCGCGTTCCCCCGAAGCGATTTGCCGCATCGCGTAGTGGTTGTTCCCCACCAACACGAAGAAGCCTTTGTCGATGGCGGGTGTATCGTGAAATTCTTCGAGCGTGTGCCGGGCACCGAGGGGCGGAATCGCCGCATCGAAGACGGTGGTGTAGCCCAGCCCGGCGTACAGGTAGCCCGTCACAAAGGTCGTCGGCGTGCTGCCGGTGGTTCCCGAGCGCAGTAAATCCGTGCGATGGAACGGTGGGGAATCGCGGCGGTCTTCCGGGCGAAACTTCCGCGCCACGTTGACTTTCGGCCCGGCGATGTGGGCGTGCATGTCGACGCCACCGGGCATCACCACCAAGCCTGTCAAATCGAAAGTGCGATCCGCTGAGGTTCCCGCTGGTGGCGGGGAGATGATTTTGCCGTCCCGCGCCCAGAGGTCGCGCACCCAACCATCGACCCCGTTGCGGGGATCGTAGACGATGCCGTTCGACCAGCGGAGGAGTGCCATGCGGCAATTCTATCAACGCTGTACGATCTGCGCCTCGAACGTGACTTCGTACGGCTTCAATTCCGGCAAATTGGCGACCAGCGCCGCCGCGTCTCGGGCCGCGTTTTCGTTGCCGACGACAAACGTCACCACGAGCTTTTTCGCGGTGACGGCTCGAACTTCCGTGCGGATCACGCGGCCGACACAACTATTGCGGATGAACTGCTCGATCGACTGCGGCTCGCGGTGTTCGATCCCACGGATTACCGAAACAGACGGCGACGGTGGTTTCGGGGCCGGATTCGTCCGTACCGGTGCCCACGATGTCTCGGCGGGAACGGGTGCCATGGGCACCGGTTGCGGCACGGGGTCGGGATCCCTTGTCACTGTGCCGGCGCGATTGCTGGCCGTCTGCCAGTTCAAATCGGGTGCGGGTGCCATGATCTGTTCCGCAGGAACAGATCGACCATCGGATGACGACGAAGCGATGGCGACCGGCGTTCCGCTCGGCAAGCTCGGCGAGACGGGGTACTCGTAACCCGCCACCGGCCGCCCGACCGGCGTCCTTGCAACAATCCGTGGTTCGGTCACCGGAGGCCCCGAAATGTAACGCGGGATCGGCTTCGCTTCCGGAGTCTTCACCGCGACGTTGATTTCCAATCCGGGTTCCGCACCGATCTTCGCGGCGTACACCGGCGGTTCGACGCTCGGGGCCTCCCCAGTCGATTTCGTGAGAGTCACGGGGAACGCGCCGGGTGTCGCACCGGTTTGCGAATACCAGTTGGCCGACCCTTGCGGATACACGCCCGTCGGTGCGTGCGGATTCGCCCCCGGTGTCGTTCCGCCCCACCCGTACCAGCGGTACGCCGGTGGGGTCGCGTAAACACTTTGAGGCGGTTGTTGCGGCTGCGCCTGGGAACCGCTACCCATCAATGGGTTCGTCGGGGCGCCGATCAAACGCGGATCCGGATCGGGGCTTCTCGCTTCCGGATTCGGCTTGCCGATGACCGTGTCTTTCAGACTGGTCAGCTTATTTCCGACCCACGACGCTCTCGGATTCGGCGCAGCAACTGTCGGAACGTAAGTCCCCGTGAAACTCGGTAAAGTCGCATCCGGCGTGGCACCGCGTACGATCACCGGCGGAGGCGCAGGACGCGCCGGCAGCAGCGTGGCGGCCGGTTCCCGCTTTTGGGCGAACGCCGGTACCGCCGTGAAG
>JANXWE010000169.1 GCA_025351325.1 Fimbriiglobus sp. | reverse complement strand
GAACTCTTTTTGTAATTTCTTCAACTTCGACTTGGTGGAGGGCAATCGCAAGGGAAGATAGTGCGGAGGGCGCGGCTTGCACGCAATGTGCGCGTGATGCCGAACCTGCTCGGAGGGCTTGCGATGCCCATAACACCTGTTTCACACCCCGGTTTGCGAGCGAATTTTACGATTCGCTCGGTTTGGCTCAAGTCGCTTCTGGCGTCGGGGATCGTCATCGGCTTCTGGGCATCAAACGGTGCGGCGCAAAGCCCCGTGGCCCCGGAACGCTCGTCGGATGATCGACTCGCATTGAAGTTGCAAGCGGCACTGGCGGCCGATCCGCAGTTGAAACTCTACGACCTGAACTTGCTCGTCAACGTCGTGGATGGCTTCGCCGTCATCGGCGGGGCCGTGCCGAGTGAAGCGCTGTTACCCCGGATTCGTTCCGTGGCGCTGGCGGTCGAGAATATTCGGAGTGCGAAGGTGTCGGGTTGGATCAGCACCCCGGATAAACGGGACGATCCTTTTGCCCAGAGAGTGGCTGAACTCGTCGAAGGCCCGAAGCCGGTGCCCAAGCGTCTGTTCGAGCCGCTGCCACCGCCGGTGCCGTCATCGAACGGCTTGCCACCCTTGGCGATTCCTACTTCGACCGGGCCGGTTCATAAAGAACCGATTTCCGAGAATACCGTCGTTCGCCGGCCGGCGCCCGGTGGCTTGTTCCTCGATCCGGTGGTTTCGTTTGGTACTCCGGCTCCACTGCGGCAACCACTGGCCCCCGGTGCGGCACCGCTACCGTATCCGACCATCCCACCGCCGGGTGTGCCGACCCAGCCGGTGCCCACTGCGGATGCGGACATCGAACCGCGCTTCGCCGAATTGAATGTGAAGCGCTCCGGGAATGTGGCCACGATTCACGGTCGAGTTCGCAAATTAGACGATGCGTGGGACTACGCCGATCTGGTGCAGAAGTGGCCGGGAATCGACACCGTGGTCGTGGGTGCCGTGAAAGTGAAGTGAAGGCGGGCTGTCACGTCTTCCCGGAGCCGCCGAGCAAGTAACCGAGGATCGCATGGGCGGAATCGTCGAGCGGTTCGAGTTCCCGAACGACGATTCCCTTCTCCAAAACCAATTTCTGGAAGCTCGTGAAGAATCGTTCGGGGCTGCGGGCGCGGATGGTCAATCCGAGTCCCGCGTCGTCGAAATCGAACCCGAGCACGCCATCCAAGTCGAGTAAGTACCGCGCCAATTCCTTCGGTTGATCGAGGACGACACGCACCGACATGGGGTAGTCGTCGAGGAGATCGCGGATCTGCTGCAACGTGCCCACGGCGGCGATGCGACCCCGCGAAAGAATCGCCACGTGGTTCGTGAGTTTCTCCAACTCTTCGAGTTCGTGGCTCGAAATCAGCAGGCACTTTCCTTGCGCGGCGAGTTCGTGAAACAGGTCGAGCATCTCATGCCGGCCGAGGGGATCGATACCGGACAGCGGTTCATCGAGAATCAACAGTTCGGGGTCGTGCAACAAGGCCTGGGCCAATTTGATGCGCTGGCGCATCCCCTTGGAATAGCCACGCAATTTGCGGTCGGCCCGATCAGACATCCCGACGCGATTCAGCACATCTTCGCTGCGCTCGGTGACCGCGCCGGCCGCGAAGCCATTCAGCTTGGCCATGGTGCGGACGAATTCCCGGCCGCTCATCTCTTCGTAAAAGGCATCGTGGTCGGGGCAGTAGCCGATGGAGTCGCGGGCCTTCCAGTCGGCGGCATTGCGGCCCCGCACCGTCACCCGGCCGAGAGATGGTGCGATCAGGCCGGTCGCCAGTTTGATGAGTGTCGATTTCCCCGAGCCGTTCGGCCCGACGAGTCCGGTGATACCCGCGTTCAGTTCCAGCGTGACCTGGTTCAAACTGAGCACGGGGCCGTACCACTTCGAGACTTGCTCCAAGAGCAAGAGGGGCGGAGCGGCAGGGATTGTGGAGATTGCGGAAGGCAAGTATTCCTCGGCGTCGAGAGTCTCCTGCTGGATATTGTAGGGGCACCCCTGGTGGGTGCCCCGGCGAAAGGATGCCGGCGGGATAATGTACGGGGCCACCCCTGGTGGGTGCCCCGGTCCGGACCCCGGTAGGGGCACCCCTGGTGGGTGCCCCGGCGAAGGGATGCCGGCGGGGCCATCGATGCGCAAGGGAACCTCTCATGTTCGCGGCGCCCGTCGGCGACCTTTCGCCGGGGCACCCACCAGGGGTGCCCCTACGGGCTACGGGCCGATGGCCCCGTCGGCCGACCTTTCGCCGGGCACTAGGGGTGCCCCTACGGGCCGATGGCCCCGTCGGCGACCTGTCGCCGGGGCACCCACCGGGGGTGCCCCTACGGTTCAATCAGAACCCATTTGCTTCCGGATCATCCTGATCCGAATGCCACCGGGCCGGATTGTCGAGGATGTAAAACCGAATCCGCTCCAGCGATTCTTCATCGCGCACGATGTGTTCGAAGTAGTTGCGCTGGAGCAATCGCCCATCGAATGGCGGCCATCCGTAGTCCGCAACGCCATCGATGTATTTCACGGTGACGAGGGATTTGAATGCGCCGACGATCGTCCCGAGCGAGGGGCGCTCGACGCACGATACCCCGCTCGGCTCGGGAACGATTTCGAGAATCCCGTGAACGTGGTTGGGCATCACGATGAACGTATCGAGTGCCACGGTCGGAAACCGGCCCGGCAGCGCTGCCCATGCTTTCGCGAATATGCCGCCGGCATCATTCGGGCGCATCTCGCCGTCGACGACTTCGCCGAACCGGTGTGATCGATCCTGCACGCAGATCGTGATGTAGTACAAGCCGGCCTGCGAATAGTCATATCCCTTCAGGCGTATCGATCGCCGGTGATGTTTTTTGGGGTCGTACCTATTTGCGAATTCCTGTCCGGACCCCGGTAGGGGCACCCCTGGTGGGTGCCCCAGCAAACGGTCGCCGGCGGGGCCATCGGGCGGTAGGGGCACCCCCGGTGGGTGCCCCGGCGAACGGGCGCCGGCGGGGCCATAAGCGCGGAAAGGGACCATCCACATTGTCAGCGATCTCCGGCATCCTATCGCCGGGGCACCTACCGGCAACCTTTCGCCGGGGCACCCACCAGGGGTGCCCCTACCGGGGTCCGGACCGGGGCACCCACCAGGGGTACCCCGGCTAGGTATTGTCGGCCACGGTATGGTCGGCGTCTATCAACTCACAATTTCAATGGCTTGAATGCGTTTCCGCAGATAGAGCAGGCAAATCGCGCACAATCCACCCACGACCAGTGCGGCCTGCCACGGTTGTGGATTCGGTCCGAGTTTCGCCGATTCGACGTCGGCACGCATCAGCCAGAGTCCGATCAAGTACAAGTCGTTCCAGAGGTCGATCAAACGCCAAAGTGGGCTGAAGTTCTGCGCTTCCACGAGGAATCCGGCCACCGTGCGGCAAAGTACGAACAGGCCGCTCCAGATCATAATCAGCGGTACCGTGCGGCGCACCCAGACGGCCGTTGCCACGAGCAGCAAACTGAGCACGACCGTGAGGAGCAACCCGTAGGCGAGGATGCCGAGGAGCAACAAGACGTTGTCGGTGTAATAAGTTTGCCAGTCGTACAGCAGACCCGCTTGGAGGAACAGCAACAGCGCCGGGACGGTCGTCAGCAGGTTGATGAACGCACCGATGCCGAGCATTTTGCCGAGCACATAGTGTCGGCGACCGATCGGCTTGGACAAATAGAACGGGAGGCTACCATGTTGAAAATCGTTTCCGACGAGCACCGCCCCGGCGAGGGCCAGCACGATCATCGTGATGTAACCCTCGAACCAGATGAAGTTGCCGAAGGTGTGCGGGGAGCCGTTGAGGTTCAGCTTGTCGAGGAACTTGGTGAGTTCGCCGACGCGGACGGGCATGGCCCCGAATGTGACGGTTTGGTTCGCCGTCAGCAACTGGATCCAGACGACGAGGTACTGGCCGTAGAAGAAGAAGAAAAAGATCATCAGTGCGAGGGCGTAGAGCGCCCAGAAGATCTTGCGGCGGAAGAGCAAGCGCAGCGACGAGCGGGCCATCGCCACGGAAGCGTAGGCGGGTGGATTCAGCTCGCCCTTCCAGGGGCGGTAGCGCAGCAGATGGTCGGTCGGATTCGTCATGCGGCCTCGGGTGCCGTGGCTTGCCGGAACAATTCATCGAGCGACACATCGTCGCGCAGCACCGCTCGCAAACTCACGTTGGTTTGGGCCGCCACTTGGAACAGTTCGAGGGTGGATCGCCCCGGTGGTAGGATCACCCGCAGTTCACGCGGAGTGGTGTGTTTCACCGAGATCAAGCCGGCTGCCGTCAACGCGGTCTCAAACGGCTCTTTCGGCCCCACGAAACGTAGGCGGAAGCGGTCGTCACGGCGGGCGCAGAGTTCGTCGACGGTGCCGACGCCCCGTAACTCGCCGCCGGCGATAATCACCACCCGTTCGCAGACCGCTTGGACGTCGGCGAGCAGGTGCGTACTGAGGATGATCGACTTCCCGTGCAGATTTCCCAGCTCACGCACGAGTTTCAACATTTTATCGCGGCCCGAGGGATCGAGTCCGCTGGTCGGTTCGTCTAACAGCAGTACCGGGGGGTCGTGGATCAACGCCTGCGCGAGTTTCGCCCGTTGTTTCATTCCAGCGGAGTAGTCTTCGACGGGGCGGTAGCGGGCTTCGTCGAGATCGAGGTACGTCAGCACTTCGTGGGCGCGGCGCAACGCTTGTTTGCGGGGCATGCCGTACAACTCGCCGGCGAGCGCCACGTATTCGATTCCCTTCAACCCCGGAACGAGCGCATCGGCTTCGGGCATGAACCCGATCAACCGCCGCAGCCGCCAGTTGTCGCGGGCATCTCGGTCGCCACCGAGAGGCACGTCGAGCACGCGGCCGGTGCCCGCCGTCGGCGCGATCAACCCCATCAAGATTTTGAGCAGCGTCGATTTGCCGGCACCGTTCGGGCCGAGCAGCCCCACCAAACCCTGGGGCACTTGCAACGTGACGTCGCGCAGCGCGGTGTGCGTGCCGAACGTGCGTGACAATTTTTGAAGGTCGAGCAGCAGTGTCACGTCGTGTAGTCCGCATTCAGGTTGACGTAATCTGTCGTCAGGTCGCAGGTGTAGAACGTGCAGCGGCCCATACCGAGTTCGAGGGTTACTCGGAAATCGACATTCCTGTTATCACGCAGATAGGCCGACGCCAATTTGGCATCGAACGGCACCGGGACACCACGCTCGTACAGCAAGAATGAACCCATCCACAAACTTAGGTCGCGCTCCTCAAATTCCACGCCAGCGTAACCGGCTGCCGAAACCACCCGGCCCCAATTTGGGTCGGCGCCGAACACCGCTGTTTTCACTAGCGCGCTCTCCGCAATCGCCTTGGCGATGGTGCGGGCATCGGCGTCCGTCCGGCACCCTTCGACATTGATGGTGATGAGGTGCTGGGCGCCCTCGGCATCTTCCGCGATGGCCCGGGCCAACTCGGCGCAAACTTCGCGAACCGATTTCTCGAAACTCTGCAACGCCTTGCCGGTCAGTGCCGGGCCGGCGCCGTTGGCCAAGATCAACACCGTGTCGTTGGTGCTGGTGTGCCCCTCCACCGAGATGCAATTGAACGTATCGGCCGTGCTCCTACGCAAGATATCTTGCAAGTCCTGCGCTTCGACGGCGGCATCGGTGAACAGGAACCCGAGCATCGTCGCCATATTCGGGCCGATCATCGCGGCCCCTTTGGCGAAGCCGCTGATGGAGTGCGTGCCAACCAACTTTGTGGAAACTTTGATCCGCGTGTCAGTCGTCAAGATCGCGTGGGCTGCATCGTTGAATGCGTCCGCCCCCGGTCGGAGTGCCGCCGTCGCTTTCGGAATACCCGCTTCGAGAATTGGCATCGGTAGTGGCCGACCGATGACGCCCGTGCTGGCGACCAAGACTTGTTCAGGCGCACAGCCGATGTCGTTCGCCACCAGCTCCGCCATGCGGCGGGCGTCGGCCAAGCCCTGCTCACCGGTGCAGGCATTGGCGTTCCCGGAGCAGATCACAACCGCGCGGGCATCGGCGCGGGGTAGGCGTTCCCGACAGATTTGCACCGGTGCCGCACAGACGCGATTCTGCGTGAAAACACCAGCGGCAGTCGCCGGTCGATCCGAAACGATCACGGCGAGATCGCGCCGATCTGGCTCGGTGCGAAGTTTGGAAATCACGCCCGCAAAGCGGTACCCTTCGGCGATGTGCCACTCGTTCATATCTGCATGGTACTCCGACGGTCGACCGAGTTGATTTCACTCTCGTTGAAATAGCGAATCGACGGGAACGGAAAAGGCCGGATCATTTCCCGTCACGCGGTTCCGGTGACCGGCACCAAATTCCGCAAAAACTGTTCGGTGCAGTTGGCCCAGGTGTAACTCGCCCCTTCCGCGATGCAGGCGTCGCGGTTGCCGAGTTTCAGCGCTCGGTCGATGGCGAATTTCAAATCGTCGGCGCAGGTTCCCAGTTCGTGCCGCGTGAGAATATCAATCGGCCCCGTAGCGGGGTACGCAGCCACGGGCAATCCGCAAGCGAGGGCTTCGATCACGACCAACCCGAAGGTATCGGTGCGGCTCGGGAAGACGAACAAATCCGCGGCGGCATAACAGGCGCCGAGGGCATCGCCCTGGAGATATCCGAGGAACTTGGCTTGCGGGTAGCGCTTCTCGAGGGCGGCACGGGCCGGGCCATCGCCGACGATCACTTTCGTGCCCGGTGTGTCGATCTTCAGAAAGTCTTCGATTCCTTTTTCGACCGAAATCCGACCGACGTACAGCAGCACCGGCGCCGGATACGCCGACGCCACTTTCGGCCGGGGGTGGAACTGAGCCGGGTCGACTCCACGACTCCAACGACGAATCGGCGCGGTGAACCCGCGTGATTTCAAGTCGGCTTCCAAACTCGGGGTCGCCACCATGAGCGACGAGGCCCTGTTGTGGAACCACCGCAGCAGCCGGTACGTCCAGCGTTCGGGTATATGGGCCAGCGCACGCAGGTATTCCGGGAACTTCGTGTGGTACGACGTGCTGAACGCCCACCCGCGCTTCGTGCAATACCGTCGTGCTAAGAAACCGAGTGGCCCTTCGGTCGAGATGTGCACGGAATCCGGTGCAAACTTACAGATGCGGTCGGCCACCCGCCCTGGCGTGGCGAGTGCGAAACGGATCTCTGGATAAAAAGGTGCGGCGAACTGCGGGAATGCGGACGGTTCGAGGACATCGACCGTGTGGCCGAGTTCTCGCAGCCGGCGAGCCGTGGTGTCGAGTGTCCGCACGACTCCGTTCACCTGCGGGTGCCAAGCATCGGTGACGATCAGGATGCGGGCCATGGTCATTCCGATAACAGGTTAACCCGATGCGCAAGCATCGGCGGTGCGGAACGCAGGGGTAAAATTGTTTGTGGTTTCCGATGCTTGCGCATCGGGCTAACGTTGATTACTAAAACAACTCGCCCGCTTTCTTCACCGACTTCGCAGTCGCATCGATTCCACGAACTTCCGCGACAGTGGACAGCTTGCGGACATACTCGATATAAGGCCCCATCTTGAACTTCTTGGCCGTGTTGCCGCTCGACATGTAGCGGACGTTGCCGAGCACGGGGCGTTCCGGTGGCCAGAAGCGGTCGAACAATCCGAAGGTCCACAGGATGCCGGTGTAGCTGTTCGGATCGCGGCCGTCGATGGCGTACTTGTTGTTGAGCAGTTCCAAGATGCGGTACGCCGCTTCCGGCGACTCCGACCACTCCAGCACCTTTTTGGCCCAGAGCATCCGCAGGTAATTGTGGATGCGCCCGGTGGCCACGAGTTCGCGTTGGGCCGCGTTCCAGAGGTCGTCGTGGGTGTCGGCATTCTCGAACTGTTCCAAGTTGTACAAATACTCGCGCCGATCACCCGCATGTTTATTCAAGGTCGCTTTGGCCCATGGCGGCAACACCCCCTCGAGCGTGCCCGGGGTTCCCACGGGCGAAAAATCATAGCTTTCAAAATTGAACGACGGCTGCTCGCCGCCGGCCTCCCAACTCCGGTTGGA
>JANXWE010000160.1 GCA_025351325.1 Fimbriiglobus sp. | reverse complement strand
TTGTCGAAGAACCGCTCCGAGTGGATGATCGGCACGATCCAATCGGCGTTGCCGTGGATCAAGAGCGTCGGCGGTGTCGACTTGCAGACGTACTCGATCGGCGAGGCCTTGGCGTACAACTTTGGATCGGTGCGACATTCTTTGCCCAACAGTGGCACCATGAAATAGTCTTCAACAGCCGGCGTTTCGGCGTAGAGCGAGAGTTGCGTCGGGCCGAAGTAGTCGATGACCACTTGAACCCGGCTCGACACGTCCGGGTAGAGTTTGCCGTCGAACCCGGCGTCGGTATCGGTCACCCCGACGAGTGCGGCGAGGTGGCCGCCGGCGGAAAATCCGAGGGAGCCGAACCGCTCGGCGTCAAGGTCGTACTTCTTGGCATTCGTCCGCAGGAAACGAACGGCGGTTTTAGAATCTTCGATTTGGGCGGGGAATTTATTTTTCGGGGCGAGGCGGTAGGAAACACTGGCGGCGGCATAACCTTTCCGAGCCAGTGTTTCGAGCAGGCTGAACTCGGCTTCCAACTCTTTCCCACCGGGGGCAAACAGCGTCGGCTTGGTCAAATCTTTCCGGTTGCCGAATTTCCAAGCCCCGCCGTGGAAACAGACGATGCACGGATGTGGCCCTGGCGTCTTCGGCACCACCAGATCGAGTTTCAACTCATCCTTACCCAAGGTAGCGTAGGTGAGGTCGGGGAATGAAGTCACCGTCGTCGGCTCAGTTGCGCTCGCCAAACCTGTCAAAAGCACGGAAACAATGCACGCGAGTCGGAACATACTGGGAACTCCCGGAGTTGTTGGAATTATACCGGAGTCGAAGCCGCCGGCGCCGTTTCTATAATGCCCGAATGAAGAAATCGGCATCGTTTATCGCCCCACTGCCACTGTACCAAGAGCTTTCGCCCATGCCCGACCCGTGGGACGTGGCTCGGAAGCTCTCGCACTTACCACATTTGTTGATGCTCGACAGCGCCGATTCGACTCTGCCGCACGGGCGGTACTCGTACATCATGGCCGAGCCGTACGAATGGGAGTGCGTCGAAGAGGAACGCTTTGGCGAAGGGACGACGTTCGAGAATCTCACCCATCATATCCCGGCGCCGCTACGGCCGACGGTGCCGGGATTGCCCCCGTTTCAAGGCGGGCTGGCGTTCGTACTCGGCTACGATTTGAACATCGAAACCGAACCCAGTGTGGCGACCCCGAAGCACGACGAGTTCTCCGGGCCGCGGTACTGCCTCGGAATGTACGACTGGGTCATCGGATTCGATCACCAGTGGAATCGGGCTTGGGTGGTCGTGCACGGCCGGCCGGAAATTGAGAAGTCGTACAAGCGCTGGCTGGCCGTCGACAAGATGACCGAAATCTTGAACGCCATCTACGACAACTCGGTGATGCAACCGCCGTGGAAACCGAATCGCCCGCGTGGCCCGCTCGCCGCGAACCGATTGGCCCCGCAGTTTCCGCTGCCAGGATCGACCAAGGTCACGAGCAACTTCAGCCGCGATGAATATCTGAAAGCGGTCGCGCGGGCCGTGGAATACGTCCACGCCGGGGATGTGTTCCAAGTGAACCTCGCCCAGCGGTTGCTGGCACCCTACAAGGGTAACCCGTTGGAGTTGTACGGTCGCTTGCGGTCGCGGAACCCGGCTCCGTTCGCTTGCTACTTCGACCTCGGACAATCGCAGATCCTCTCGGCGTCGCCCGAGCGATTCCTGCAGGTGTCGCCCGACGGGAACGTGAGCACCAAGCCGATCAAGGGAACCCGGCGCCGAGGGGGAACCCCTGAAGAAGAAGCCGAATTGCTGCGTGACTTGACGACGAACCCGAAAGATCGCGCCGAAAATATCATGATCGTCGATCTGCTGCGGAACGACTTGGGCCGCGTCTGCGACTTCGGCAGCGTCCAGGTGACCAAGCTCTGCGAAGTCGAGACCTACCCGTTCGTGCATCACCTCGTGTCCGAGGTTCTCGGCAAGTTGAAGGCGGGTCAAACGCCGTTCGATTTGTTGCAGGCCGCATTCCCCGGTGGCTCGGTGACGGGTGCTCCGAAAGTCCGGGCGATGCAGATCATCGCCGAGTTGGAACCGACCGCACGCGGTGCTTACTGCGGCACCATTGGCTACCTCGGTTTCAATGGCGTGTTCGACTCGAACATCTTGATTCGCACCTTCACGGCTCAGCAGGGCTGGGTGCAGTTCCCCGTGGGTGGGGGCATCGTGGCGGATTCGGATCCGGCCACGGAATATGACGAAACGCTGCACAAAGCAGCAGGACTTCTGCGGGCACTCGAATCATGATTCTCGAAGGACTCGTGACCACCACCGACGCGCAGGGCCGACCGCACCTGGCCCCGATGGGGCCGAAGGTGAACGCCGACTTCACACGGTTGCTGCTGCGCCCGTTTTCGACGTCGCAAACCGGGCAGAACCTCTTGCGGCACGGCGAAGGCGTCTTCCACATCACCGACGACGCGGCGCTCATCGCCCGCTCCGCCGCCGGGTTGTTGAAAGAGGTGCCCGCTACGCGATTGGCCGAGAAAATTAAGGGTTTTGTGCTGCTCGACTGCTGTCGCAGTTTCGAATTCACCCTGCGCACCAGCGACACGGCTCAGGAGCGATACAAACTGGAAGTCGAAGTCGTGGCCACGGTGACGCAGCGTGAATTCGTCGGCTTCAATCGCGCTCGGCATGCCCTGTTGGAAGCGGCGATCTTGGCAACACGATTCCACCTGCTGCCCGAAGCGGACATCAAAGCCGAGTTCGAGAAACTCGGGACGGTGATCTTCAAAACGGGTGACCGGAACGAGATCCAAGCGATGCACGAACTGTCGCAAGCGCACGCCCGCTTCCGCACCGGGGCGCGGCCATGATCCGCATCGTCGCCCCGAGCCGGTTGCACTTCGGCTTGCTGCACGTTCCCACCGTCGGCGAGCCACCGGGACTGCGGCACTTCGGCGGCGTCGGGTTGATGATTCAACAACCGGGCATTGCTCTGACGGTCGATTTCGCTGATGTCTGGAGTGCGTCGGGGCCATCCGCTGACAGAGCACTGACAGTGGCGCAGTGGTTTATGGAACAGTACCCACTCGAGCAGCGCCGCCCGCTGAAAATCATCGTCGAATCGTGCCCGGCCGAACACGTCGGCCTCGGTGTCGGCACACAACTGTCGATGGCAACCGCCGATGCCACCTGCCGACTTTTGACCGGGGCGGTTCATACGGCAGACGAGTTGGCCAAACTGGCTGGGCGTGGCGAACGATCCCGGATCGGGGTGGAGGGCTACCGGACGGGTGGACTGCTTCTGGATGGCGGTCAGAATCCGGCGCGACCGGGATCATCGGCAATTCTCCATCGCACAGCGTTTCCCGATTCGTGGCGGGTACTCTTGCTTCAACTTCACACGGGAACCCGTTGGCACGGTGACCGCGAGTGTCACGCCTTCGCCCGGCCACGCGATCCGGTCGCCAACCTCCGCACCACGGAGCGCCTCTGTCGGCTAGCGTTGCTCGGCATCCTTCCGGCGTTGCAAGAAGCGGACTTGACCGCGTTCGGCGAAAGCGTGTACGAATTCAACCGTGCCGCCGGGGAAGCGTTCACCGCCGATCAAGGTGGGCCGTACTGCTGTGAATCCGTCGCCGAGTTGATCACTTGGTTGCGGGCCACTGGAGTGGCCGGGGTTGGTCAGTCGTCGTGGGGGCCAACGGTCTTTGCGATGTTCGAGAATGAAGCCGCCGCACGGAACCTGTTGCAGCAAGCTTGTGCGGCGGGTTGGGAATTTGAGTCGGCGGTCATCAGCGCGGGTTTTCATTCTTCGTTGGAGTTCAACCTTTAGGTTGCCTTCGTCGGAACGAGTCTTCGAGGTTCCGACATCGGCGGGGGTGAAACAAGCTTGAGGTTGAACTCCAACAATTACTTCTTCAGCTTCTTCACCCACTCTGCGACGGCAGCACGCGCCGTGTCCGATCCCACCAACAGGAACCCATCCCGTCTAACTTCAAACTCGAACTGTTCGCCGAATTTCTTCGCTTTGATGTCTTCGGCCATGCACGTTTTGATGACTTTCACGAGTTCATCGGCGTTCCAGCTACCGAAGTCTGCTTTGGTGAAATGGTTCCCGAGCCATAACGGAACAAGGTCAGTCTCCGATCTGAGTTGCGCCAACTCCGATGTGAGATTGGCCACTTTGGCCACGGTGGCTTTCAGTTCGGCTTCGAGCTTGGCTTTGACATCGGCCGGTGTCAATACTCGGCGCAGTTCCCCCGGCCCGGTGGCTGTTACCGTGTTGTTCCGCTGATCGATTTCGATCTTCGGTGCGGAGAGCGATGTTCCCCCTCCGAGCTCGACTCTTGCCACGGCCGCAGTTGGTCGCTCACGGAACACCAACGTGGGAGGATTTGAAGCGACAGACCCATCGAGTTGCACGGCACCGACGAAATCCCATCCCAGCTTCGAATTCTCGGCCAGCTTGTCTTCGAGTCCCTTAAGTCCGTTGACGTTATTTACGCACTTGTATCTGGGAGCGGGGTTGGCTGTATCTTTGGCCTGATCCTTCCGCAGTTTAGCAACTTCCACTTCGCCATTGAGCTTGGTTATCTCCTTTTGCAAAAGTTGAGCTCGCTCACGTGCCCGATCCAGTTCTTCACTCTTTCGCAGGTCAACGGTCGGATCGACCGGTCCCGTGTTACCACCTCGACCACCCGGAACTTGGGCCACTACCGAACTCGACCAACCGCCACCGACGCTCAAGCCGAGTCCGGTGGCGACGAGCACCCCGGCGGCGAGCAGTTTGAAACGGAGCATCATCATACCGGTCACTCCATACGTGAGAGAAAGAACGGAACTGGGAACCACCACACCCAAAGGAATCAGAGCGATCGTGCGTTCGATGAGCGCGGCCGGGGCACTGGCCACACTCCCGGTGACCCCGCCGAGAGCGAGGACGGCAGCACCGAGGCCGCGCTTGGCGAGGCGGTGCAGCAAGGTTTGTTTGGCCCGCGTCAAGCGCGTGGCCAGCGTTCCAAGTTTGACCCCGAGCATCAGGGCCACTTCGGTGCTGGCTCGCCCCTCGATGCAGCAGAGTACGAAGGCGGCCCGCTGGGCCTCGGGGAGTTTTTGCACTTCCTCGGCCACCGTCGAAAACGCGCTCTCCCAAGTCGAATCGGCAACGGGGCGGCTCGATTCCGGTTGGGCACTCGCTTGTTCACGCTGGTACCGGCGCCCGTTGGCACGCCGGGCATTCTTGCAAACTCGGAAGGCCACCCCGTGCAGCCAGGGGCCGAGTGGGGCACCGACGCGGATGGTCTTGGCCGACTTCGCCAAGGTGATGAAACTCGCCTGGAAGGCATCGTCGGCGTCGGCATCGTTCGACAGCAGATTGCGGCACTGGCCCCACACCAGTCGGCTGTACCGGGCCACGAGCTGGGCGAAGGCGTCGTCATCGTGCCGGTTTACGTAGCGCTCCAGCAAGTCCGCGTCGGGGACTTCCGAAAGCAAGAGCTTGGCCACACTGGGAAACCGGAATCGTTGCACGGCGTCGTCTCCTTCCATCTCAGATTGTCCGCCGAAGCGAAAGATTACACCGGATCGAAAAGAAATGTCGAACGGTTCCAATTCCGGCTGATTTCAAAGTACCATAATCGAGTGAACACGCACGGAGCGACCCACTGACCGAACGAGACTTTGCCACCGAGGTGGTTCAGCAACTCCAGCAAGCGGGCTACCAGGCCCTGTTCGCGGGGGGTTGCGTCCGCGATGAGCTGTTGGGCCGGGTGCCGGCGGACTACGACATCGCCACGTCGGCCAAGCCGAAGGAACTGAAGCCCCTGTTCCGGCGCTGCAATTTTTTCGGGGCGAGCTTCGGGGTGGTCGAAGTGCTCGGCCCGCGCGGGGACGACGGCGAATGGTTGAAAGTGCAAGTGGCCACATTCCGCACTGATGGCACCTATTCGGACGGGCGTCGGCCCGACGCCGTGGTCTTCAGTTCGCCGGAACACGATGCCGCCCGCCGCGATTTCACCATCAACGGACTCTTTTTTGATCCGGTGACCCAGTGTGTGATTGATTTCGTCGGTGGCCGCACCGACTTGGAGGCTCGTGTTCTCCGGGCGATTGGCGACCCGAGCTTGCGCTTCGCGGAAGACAAATTGCGACTGATGCGGGCGGCACGTATGGCGGCACGGTTCGAGTTGACCATCGACCCGGCTACCGGGGAGGCCATCCGGGCGATGGCCGCGCAGATTCGCGTCGTGAGTACCGAACGGATTGCGGAAGAGTTGCGGAAGATGTTCGAGAATGAGCACCGCGTGCGGGGGGTCGAACTGCTACGGGATTTTGGATTGTTGAAGGAGGTATTGCCGGAGTCGAAGGCCGCACCGGACTTGGTTAGGGCGACGCTGCGTGCGTTGACGACGCCAAAATTCCCGGTGGTGCTCTTGGCCGTGTGCACGGGTGCCCCCGCTGCCAGTTTCCAAGGTGCCGTGCAACGGCTGAAATTGTCGAACGAGGAACGTGACTGCATTCTTTGGTTGGCAAAGTATCGCACGGCACTGGACAACGCTCCGGAATTACCGCGCAGTAAATTGTTCCCGATTTTGGCCCACGCAGGCAGTCGGGATCTGGTGGCGTTGGCATTCGCCGATGCAACGGCGCAGGAAGTGGCCCCGGCCGGTGCGAATTTCTGCGCAGCAATTCTCCGGAATACTCCACAGATCGATTTGAACCCGCCCCCGCTTTTGACTGGCGACGATTTGCAAACGATGGGCCTGAAACCCGGCAAAGAATTCAAAACCATCCTCGAAACGATCCGCGACCTGCAATTGGACGAAGAATTGCTCACGGGCGACCAAGCCCGAGGAAAAGTTCGGGATCTCGCCCGTCTCTGAGATGCGATCTCAGCGAATTCGCACTAGATTACTCCCATCTCTATGCCTATAAATACTAATTAGACTATTTCCATTCCAAACCACGAGGAGCGCCATGACTCTACTCAGCCGTAAGGCCGACTACGCGCTCCTGATTTTGTCGTATTTGCACACGCAGGAGACCGGGAACGCCCGGGAAATCGCTGCGAAGTTTGGCCTGAGCCGTGCATTTGTCGCCAACATTCTCAAGGAGCTCGGCCACAAAGGGTTTGTGACCAGCACCCGTGGCGTCAAGGGGGGCTACGTCCTCCAGCGGGCCAGTGCGACGATCACCCTGGCGGAATTGCTCGAAGCGGTCGAAGACGGCTTCCAATTGACGTTGTGCAACGAACATACTGCCGAGGCCAAGTGTGAAGTCGAGCACATTTGTCCGGTTAAGACTCCGATGCTTGAAATCCAACGGCGGATCACTGCCGTGCTCCGAGGGGTGACTCTCGCTGATATCTTCGCCCCGACCACGGGGCAAACTGTCCTCACCACGCTGGGCATGATCGCCCGGCCTGTTCCGCAACCCGCGACCACAACTGCCTAAGGGAATTCCAACATCATGTTGAAGCTGCCGGTATACCTGGATAACAACTCGACGACCCGCACCGATCCGCGGGTGGTGGAGGCCATGCTGCCATTTTTCACCGACCATTACGGCAACGCCTCGAGCCGCAACCACCCGTTTGGTTGGGAAGCCGAAGCGGCCGTGGACGAAGCTCGTGAACAGATCGCCGCGCTGATCGGAGCGACGGCCAAAGAGATCATCTTTACTAGCGGGGCCACGGAATCGAACAATCTCGCCCTCAAGGGCGTGGCGGCAATGTACCGCAAAAAAGGCAACCACATCATCACGGTGGCCACGGAACATAAGTGCGTGCTGGATAGCAGTAAGCGACTCGAACGGGACGGGTATAGCGTTACGTACTTGCCCGTGGATGCGGACGGTCGTGTTTCAGCCGAGCAAGTGCGAGCGGCTATCACCGATAAGACGATCCTCGTCAGCGTGATGATGGCCAACAACGAAATCGGCACGATCCAGCCGATCGCGGCCATCGGCAAAGTCTGCAAAGAAAAGGGTGTGCTGTTCCACACAGATGCCGTGCAGGCGGCCGGGAAGATCAAGATCGATGTCATTGCGATGGGGATCGACCTGTTGAGCTTGAGTGCCCACAAGATGTACGGCCCGAAAGGGATCGGCTGCTTGTACGTCCGCAAGAAAGACCCGCGTGTCCGCCTGGAACCGATCATCGACGGTGGTGGTCATGAGCGTGGGATGCGGTCGGGTACGCTGCCAGTGCCAATGATCGTCGGCTTCGGCAAAGCGGCCGAAATTTCCCGGTTGGAATTCGACGAGGAAGTGGCCCGGACGTTCCGCCTGCGGGAAAAGCTCCGCAAGGGAATCATGGAAGCGCTGCCCGAAACGTACCTCAACGGGCACCCGACGGAACGGTTGCCCGGGAGCGCCAACATCAGCTTCGCGTATGTCGAAGGCGAAGGGCTGATGATGGGCATCAAAGATGTGGCCGTGAGCAGTGGCTCGGCATGTACGAGTGCCAGCTTGGAACCGAGTTATGTCCTGCGTGCCCTCGGCGTCGGCGACGAACTCGCCCACAGCAGCATTCGGTTCGGCGTCGGCCGGTTCAACACCGAGGAGGAGATCGACTTTGTGACCAAATTGGTCGTCAAGGAAGTGTCCCGGCTCCGCGAAATGTCGCCGCTGTACGAGATGGCCCAAGCGGGCATCGATTTGAAGTCGATTGCCTGGGCGGCGCACTGACCCCGAGGAAGGTTGCCGATGGCCACCGTGAAGAGTCTGGAAGACCGTATCGACGAAATGTTTATCGACATGAGTCGACTGACGACTTCCATCGCCATTCTGACTTCCAAGATGGACGCCACACAGGTCCAGTTGTCTTTGGCGGTGAACGCGATTCAAACGACCCAGGTTCAATTGTCGATGCTGGCAACCAAGCTCGACATGGTCGTCGAGCGATTGTCTTCGGTGGAAAAAAACTTGGTGGTGGTCTCGGGCGATTACCTCGGCTTCAAATCTAAGATGGACACCGCGTACGCCATGGTGAAATGGCTCGGAGCATTCGCCGCGACCGTAGCCGTCACGATTATCGGATCGACGATTTACGTGGCGACCAAGGCGGGAGATTTGAACTCGCGGATGGAGCACCAATTACTATCGATCCAAGAAATCAAAGCGGACTTGCAACTTCAGCATCGTTCGCTCGAAGAAATCAAACTCAAACAGAAATAACCTCCTAGGAGCTATCCCATGCCTTACTCAGAACAGATTCTCGAACATTACAACAACCCGCGCAACGTCGGTAGCTTCGACGCGAAAGATCCGTTCATCGGGACGGGACTGGTCGGGGCCCCCGAGTGCGGCGACGTCATGCGGTTGCAGATCCGCGTGAACCCCGAAACCGGCATCATCGAGGATGCCAAGTTCAAGACCTTCGGTTGCGGCTCGGCCATCGCGTCGAGCAGCTTGGCCACCGAGTGGCTCAAGGGCAAGACCGTCGAAGAAGCGATGGAAATCAAGAACACCGAGATCGTTGAAGAGCTGGCACTGCCGCCGGTGAAAGTTCACTGTTCCGTACTCGCCGAAGATGCGATTCGGGCGGCGATCAAGAATTATCAGGAAAAGAGCGGGCTAACAGCCGAAGTCCGAGACGAAACCCTCGTGCTCGCCTGACCGCATTTGACTCCGTGTGATACAATACCCGCAACTACATTCCGAAATTAGGAGCTTCCGACTATGGCCACGATGACCGAACCGACCACCAAACTCGACCGCCACGAACACGGCCACGACCATTCGCACGATCACGCCGCTCCGGCGACGACCGTGGTGGCACCCGTGACGATCACCGATCGGGCGGCGTCCGAAGTCAAACGCCACGTGCAAGACGTGAAGAACGACCCGGAGATGGCCGGCCAAACGCTGTATCTGCGGCTCCGCGTCCAGGGTGGCGGTTGCTCGGGTTTCCAGAACAAACTCGACCTCGACCCGACCTTCAACGAGAAGCTCGATCACCTGTTCGACATCAACGGCGTGCAAGTCGTTATCGACAAGCGCAGCATGTTGTACCTGACGGGCGCCGTGGTCGACTTCCACGACGACCTCAACAAGCGTGGCTTCAGCGTGACCAACCCGCAAGCCAAAGGCACCTGCGGCTGCGGTAGCTCGTACGCGATGTGATCGGAACGCTATGGATCACCAAAACGCAGATCATTTTGAACGCCTCGGCTTGCCGAGGCGTTTTTCCGTCGACTTACCCGACCTCGAACGGAATTATTTGGCCCGCAGTCGTGAGGTTCATCCCGACTTCCATTCAAGCAATCTGGATGCTGTCGAAGACGCTTCGGCCGCGCTCAACGAAGCCTACACCACCCTCCGGGAACCATTCCGACGGGCCGAACATCTGCTGAAGTTGCTGGGTGGGCCGAGTGCTAAGGATGACAAGAGTTTACCACCGGCATTTTTGATGGAAATGCTCGAACTCCGTGAGGAAATCGAAGCTGCGAAACGATCGCCGGCCGAAGTTGCTCGGATCGAAGCGGATTTGCTCGCAAGGACAAAGG
>JANXWE010000289.1 GCA_025351325.1 Fimbriiglobus sp. | reverse complement strand
CCGAAGCGGAGAGGGGGAGCCAGAGTGCCAGACAAGCGTAACTCGATCGAGTTTCGCGTAACGGAGTCACCCCCTCTCCGTTTCGGAGAGGGGGCCGGGGGGTGAGGTCTCCGTTGCTGCCAGAAAGTTTTGCCACACTCTTCCGAACTCCGAACTCCCCAGGTGCCCCATGGCCATCGAAACCTTGTCCAACGTCAAAGTCGCCCTCGCCGTTATCGGCTCCGCGGACGACGCTCTGTTGGCGCAGCTGCAACTCGCCGCCGATTCCTACATCGAGATGATCTGCGGGCGAAGCTTCAACGGCGGCACGTTCATCGAAGATCATCCCGGCGGCGGCCACCTGCTCTTCTTGAACAATTACCCCGTGACCGGAATCAGCAGTGTGAAGGTCGACGTCACCCGGCTGTTCCCGGCCGATTCGCTGCTGCCCGCCGCGCGGATCCTCCTCCATGCGGAGCGCGGCGTGATCCAACTCCTCGAGGACACGTTCATCCCGACGCTGGTGGATCGGAACGTCGGCGCGGACGCCTTCCCCGGCGCCGTCCGCGTCGTTTACACCACCGCGACCGGGATGGTGCCCGCCGCCGTCAGCCGGGCCTACGCCGACTTGGTCGGCCACTGGTACCGGCAAGCGAAAACCCACGCGGCCACCGGCCAATTGAACATCGGCCAAAGCGGCGACACGACCTACGCCTGGGGCCAATCGAACGGGTTCAAGATCCCCGAGGGGGTGCTCGCCTTGCTCCGCCCGTTCCGCACACCGGTGGTGTGACGGGTGGAGGTAATGGGTGGACAGATGTGCGAAATTTCCTACACTGTTTTTAGATCAATCTTCAACGTCGATGGTGAAGTCATGCCCAATGCGGATCGGACATTCGAAATCCGCTGTGCGGTTCACGGGTTCATCCCATTCAACGAATGGGAGCGGGACATCATTAACCATTCTGCGTTCCAGAGACTCCGCCGAATCAGGCAGCTCGCATGGACCGATCAAGTTTATCCAGGGGCTATGCACACGCGGTTCGAACACTCACTCGGCGTGATGCACATCGCCAGTCAACTTTTCGACGCGGTATGTAAACGTTCGATGCCGTTGCTCATTTCGAATCAAAATTACCAGGAAGAAGGTTTGAAGCGAGATCGCGTCATCGTCCGGCTTGCCGCCCTACTGCACGATACTGGGCACGCCCCGTTTTCTCACGCCGGAGAGGAATTGTTCCCCGTGGATCCGGTCAGCAAGAAAGCGCTGAAGCATGAAGCCTATTCCGCGGCAATCATCCGGACGGTCATGAAAGATGTGATCGACGATCACCCCTACAACGAACAGAACTACGAGATCACGGCGGATCAAATCGCCGGTTTGCTGGAAGGCTCAGTCAAAGCCGGGCGACGCGTTCTCTGGCGCGAACTGATCGATGGCCAAATGGACGCTGATCGGATGGACTATTTACTCCGCGATTCCCTCCACACCGGAGTCGATTATGGCAAGTACGACTGGCGTCGGCTGCTGAACACGATCCAGGCCATCGAGATCCCCCACGGCGAAGGCGAATCCCCACAAGGTCTACGGATCGGCGTCGCCAAAGGCGGCGTCCACGCGGCCGAAGCGCTGGTGCTGGCGCGCTACTACATGTTCACGCAAGTCTATTTCCACAAGACTCGCGTGGCTTACGACCACCACATCCGCCATGCGTTGAAAGAGATGCTGCCGGAACAATCGTTCCCTTTGCCGACGCCGGAAGGGCTGAAGCACTATTTGCGGTGGGATGACTTGCGCGTACTCGGCGAGCTCGCCGATGGAAAGGGAAGGGATCACGGCCGCCGCTTATCTGGGCGCGATCATTTCCGGGAAGTGTACGCCACTGCGGAGAGAGCGAGCGAAGGAGACGAAGTGAAGCTTGGGAAAGTCCGTGAGGAACTCGGGCAGCTCGTCGAGGCGGAAGAGGCCTCGACGACATCGGCCTACAAACTCGAAATTCCGGACATCGCCGTTGTCACGGAGGACGCCCTGCGACAAGTGCGACCACTCTCTCACTATTCATCCATCGTACGAGACTTGAATCTCCATCCGATAAGCGTGACCCGTCTTTACTGCCGCTCCGAGAACGCTCCGTCGGCCCGAAACAAGGTCGCCGAAC
Source organism: Fimbriiglobus sp. (assembly GCA_025351325.1). Taxonomy (GTDB): domain Bacteria; phylum Planctomycetota; class Planctomycetia; order Gemmatales; family Gemmataceae; genus JALHQU01. The sequence continues at coordinate 5,617 of JANXWE010000289.1, read as the reverse complement.
TATGCAAGGAACTACCATGACACTCACCAATCCAAAAACGCGAGCGTCGATTTTGGCCCGTATGGTGGCGAAGGCCCCAGGCGAAAAACTCGGCCGAACCCAAGTGATGAAGCTCTTTTACTTCCTCCAGGAGTTGAAAGGGGTTCCGCTCGGTTACGACTTCCGCCTGTTCACCTACGGCCCCTTCGATTCCGAAGTACTGGGCGATCTCGGGGTGGCTTGCGTTTCCAATGCCGTCCAAGAACGAACTGTTATCTACCCGCGAGGTTACGGGTACGAAATCACGGCGGGGGCTAACGCTGGCCAACTGAACCGGTTTTTGGAAGAAAATGAGTCGGAGTTGGCTGACGCGGTCGATTCCGTAGTTGGTGATTTCAGTTCATGCACGGCCGCCGAACTCGAATTGCAGTCCACAATTTTTTTCGTTGATCGCGAGTTGATTTCGACGACTGCCTCGACCGATCTTGCGGATCTGGCTGGGCGGGTTCACCAGATCAAACCGCATTTCGCGGTTCCTGCAATCGAAGCCCGTATCCAGAAGATGTTGGAAAAAGGCTGGCTGCAAAGCTTAACCTCCGTTTCAGCCTGACCGTTCGGCGGTTTGTAACTATTGCAATGCGAGCAGGCCCAAGCCAAATTACTGAGAGCATCCGATCCCCGGTGCTTTTTGGAGCTGATGTGTTCAATCTCGAAAAAGATACATCATGAAACGACCGGTTTCTGTTTCGCGGCCTTCAAGAACATCCTTGGCCCGCGATTGCTGAAGACTAATGGTGGTGCTGGATACACCATCCCATCTTCTCGACAGCCGTCCGCCCGCGCCGTAAACTGCTCGCCATGAGCACACTTGCCCCCATGGCCGAACGGGCCGCCGAGTTCCGCAAACGCTTCGCCGACCTCGAAGCCGAGATCGGCCAAGTCATCGTCGGTCAGCCGGAGATCGTTCGCGGTGTCCTCACCGGCCTTTTCGTTGGCGGCAACATCCTGCTCGAGGGCGTCCCCGGCCTCGGCAAGACGCTCATCGTCCGCACCCTCGCCCAAGTCCTCGACCTCAAATTCACCCGCATTCAGTTCACCCCCGACTTGATGCCCTCCGACATCGTCGGCACCGACATCATTCTCGAAACGCCCGAAGGCCGCCGCGAACGCCGCTTCCAGAGCGGGCCGCTGTTCAGTCAAATCGTCCTGGCCGACGAAATCAACCGGGCCATTCCGAAGACCCAATCGGCCATGCTCGAAGCGATGCAAGAAGGCACCGTCAGCGTGGGCGGCACCACCCACCAACTGCCGAAGCCGTTCTTCGTGCTCGCCACCCAAAACCCCATCGAGCAAGAGGGCACCTACCCACTCCCCGAAGCCCAGCTCGACCGCTTCTTGTTCAAACTGCTCGTGCCATTCACCACCCGCGACGAACTCAAGTTGATTCTGGATCGGACGACGCAGAACGTGAAACTGCACGCGAACAAGGTGATGGATTCCAGCGAAATTGCCCAGTGGATGGGACTCGTCCGCGAGGTGCTCGTGGCCAACGCCGTGCAGGATTACGCCATCCGGCTACTACTGGCGACGCATCCAAATTCGGAATTCGCCACCGCCGACACGAACCGCTTCCTGCGCGCCGGCGGCTCGCCGCGGGGCGCCCAAGCGTTGATCTTGGCATCGAAAGTCCGGGCCTTGCTGGAGGGTCGGTTCAACGTCAGTTTCGAGGACATTCGCAAGGTGTTCTTCCCCGCCATGCGGCACCGCGTGCTGCTGAACTTCGAAGCCCAAGCGGAGAACGTCGCCAGCGACAGCGTGTTGGCCGCGATCTTGAACGAGGTGAAGGAGAAGGATGGGAAGTAGGAGGGGGGAGCGGACGGAGAGGGTGTCCCATTTTGGGAAGTGGCTTAGGGGATTATTAGGAAATACGGGAGCGGGTAAGCCACGCGCAGGACACGTCTTGCATCGGCGGCTAAACTTTTGGGCACTTGCCAAAACTAGCCCTTGTCTACTGTTAAGGTGGAACCTAATGCGGACGCAATATTTGTTCTAGGTTTATGTCGGCGCCTCGCACGGTGCCGAGATTTCGGATACCGAAGCGGTTCTCGTCTCGATGGGGTATCCAAAACCCCCAAAATTTGAGATGAAGTCCCGATACGCAAGATGCGGTCGGGGCGGAGGACGCCGAAACGAACGGAGATCGGACATGGAAAGTACATCGACAAGAATGGGTGTGCGCGGCAACATCGACGAGTTGAAGTGGAAAGAAGATCACAAAGACGCGATGCAGTGCTACGATTTGGAAGAGTGGATGGAATCGGCTTGCAGAGTGTTTGACGATCTGGTGGCATGGCACATTGATACGAAGCGAAGTATCTACCGAGCCGAAGTCGACCCTGCTGATGCGTACCGCGAATGCTTCGCTTGCTACACCCGCTGGCTGGCCATCACCACCGACTACGTTCCCACGACAATCTTGGCCGAGTGCGAGGCACAATACGGAACCGTTCACGGTGTGGACGAATTCCGGAAACGCATCGACCAAGCGAAGCGGACGATTGGCTCGTGGATCGATCCGAGCCAAGTGGCCTCCCTGTCCGCCCGGTGGTGGAACGTGAACGAGGGTGAAGCCGCCGAAATTGACGCCGTTCTCAGCGACTCGGAACAACCACAGAATTAGAGTCCGTCGATCCCATGTGAGACCCGCCCCTTGCGAGGCGGGTCTCTCGCTTTGCTTGCCTTGAAATGCGAGTTGCCATGTCGATTGTGACCCACCATCGGCCCCTCGCCATCGCAGACCTTTCGAGTCCCGCCGTGCGAGCGTTCGACTGCGGAACGGAAGTTTGGGAAGTGGAAATCAATCAATGGCTGCGTGCGGAACCCGACGTTCTGGGGGGGAGCGCACGATGAACTTTCGTTGATTGGCAATCCGGCCTGGCAGCATCTCGATGCGATGGAGTCTTTGGTCGGTATCAGTTCGATGGGTTCCGCGACGGCGAGCTACCCGAAAAATAGCAGCCCGCGGCTACCGGCGGTCTGCTTCACCTGGCTGGCTGTGGACAAAAATCAACAGCAGATAGGTTCCGGGCAAGTCATCTTGGATTTTCTGGTCGCCGAATCACAGCGCCTTTACCCGGAAGCACGGCTCATCGTGGCGTTGGTTCATGTGCAAAACCCGGCACTGGGTTGGTACTGCAACGCCCGCAATCAATTCGTACGCGTCGGTGCGCCGGCGTCGAAGCACAACGGCACCTACCAACGAATCGTTCGGAAAGTGTGAAGTGGTGGGGCAGAATGGGAATTGTCTAACCCGACGACTGAAGACGTCGCTTAGACAATTCCAAACAGCACTCAGGCCATAAGTAGTTATTCAGTATCTGTTTGCGATTGTCTAACTTTTCGCGAGCCGGCAACAAGTTAGCCAATTATCGCCGATCTCGTTCCATCCGCATCCCGGTTTCCGACGCCTCTTAATCAACAAGGCCAAATTCCTCACTTGCGTCACGCAGAGCCCGTCCGACGACTCACATCCACATTCCCGGTTCCCGGCGGCCGAGCAAATGCTCGGTCCCGGTGGCGGCGGCGTCGAGCAGGTCATCGTGGCTGGCGAACGGGAAACTGGTCATCTCGTCGAACAAGGCTTGCTGACCGCCGTCGACGAGGCCCGCTTCGCCCTTCAGCAGCACCAGTCCGTTCTGCACCGGCACGCTGAACGCCGCCACGCGGATCTCCTTTTTGCGGGACTGCTTGACGCCGACGATCCGCGGGCCGAAGCGGGCGTGGCGGATCAACAAATCTTTGATCCCCTCGAAGGCCGCGTTCGACTCGAACAGGATCTCATCCGGTCGCCAGAGTAGGTCGAACTGATCGATTCGGTCGACCAACTCGTGGGCGGGAATCCGCACGGCACTGGCGGCCAACACGAGAATTTCCGCCCCCCGTTTGCCCAGCACCACCAAGCCGGTCGCGTCGGCCGTCGCCTTGGTGCTCACCGCCGGATCGACCGACAGAATCACTTTGTCGAAGTCGCCGCGGCTGAATTCGCCGCTCCAAAAGTGGATCCATTCCGCGCGGATCAGCACCTCGTTGTCGCAGATGGACACGAGCCGGTAGCCGCGGGCGAACGACGATTCGCCGATCTCGGCGCGGCGGAGTTCGAGCGCCGCTTTCGACCATTTCTCCGGCCAGACCGGTTCCAAATTCGGCCCGATGGCCCGGCGAAAATGCGCGTAGACCCCGTTGCGTTTCAAGTGCGAGTTCACGTCGTCGGCGTGCCACGGCGTGCAGAACCCCCAGAAGCGACCGCCCGGTTCGAGCAGGTTCATCAAGTTGTTTTGGAAGTTGTCGCGGACCTTATCCCGCTCGGCTTTGCTGTGCAGGCTGCGGACGTCGACGATGTCGTCGCAGATCAACAAGTCGGCCCGCGCCCCGGTGGAACCCGCCGCGATGCCGAACGCCGCGACACTCGGGCCGACCGTGTCGGCGGGGCGGCTCACGGTGAACGCTTCGGCCGTCCACGGCGAGTCGGGCCGAAGCTCGGGGAAGACCACGCGGACGCCGGCGTTGTTCGCGATGGTGTCGCGCAGGTAGCGGCTCCGCTGCCCCGCGATCTCCTCGTTCGCGCAGACGATCTTCACCCGCAAACCGGGGTGCGTGCCCAACTCCCAGATGGCGCGACCGCACATCTGCATGGTCTTGCCGTGATCGCGGGGGAGTTCGATGAGGGCTTTGGAATGGGCGGACAGAAAGGCTTGGAGTTCGACGTGAACGGGGGCCTGATTCAACCGCCGACCTTCGGAATCGGTCAAGGCGAAGGCCAGGAAGTCACTCGGCGAGCGCCGGGCTTGCCGGATCGTCGCCCGCAATTTCAGGAGGCGCGGCCACAACCACGCCAGGTTCAGCGGCGCCGAATTGTTCGGTGAATTGCTCATGAGTCAGCCCCTCCAGGTAGTCGACGAGTTGGCGGATTTCTGGGATCGTGCTTCCGTCGGCACCTTCGTTACCTGTCTTTCGGGCTGGTTTTGCCCGCGATTCTTGCAGTTGCAAAATCTTCTGCGCGGCCAGTTGCTGCACCGGTTCGCTCTCGGAGCGCATCAGTTTTCGCAGCGTGTGCATCGCCTCCGACGACGCTTCTTTCATCAGCGTCGCCTCGGCCTTGGCGTAGTGCTTCTTCCAGAGTTCCGGGAAGCGCTTCGGCCACGTTTGCACCACCCGCACGCTCCGGTTCACCGCCCGGGCGATGGTGGCCCAGGTTTCGCCGGCGACGCGTTTTTCGGCCGCCAAGGCGATGAAATCGTGCGGTGCCGATTCGGCGGAAATGAGTTCCGACATGGGAAAAACTCCGGGTTGAGAAAACTAAACTTCCGTACACGCATGGTTATAAGCTCCGTTCCAAACGCTGTCAAATCGGATTGGCGAAATAAACGAAAATACCCGTGGAACCGGCAAAGATTGCCGCCCGTGAGCAGACGGGTTGCCACCCCCGTTTTGAAAAGCGGATCGGGAAATCGACGGAGCATTTGCGACCCCGAAGGGGTTACCGAAGGTAGCCAGGGGTGGAGCGCAGCGGAACCCCTGGAACCCCGAACAAAAACACCCGCGACCCCGAAGGGGTTACCCGGACCGGGTAACCCCTTCG
>JANXWE010000286.1 GCA_025351325.1 Fimbriiglobus sp. | reverse complement strand
CTTCCAGCGAGTTGTCGAACGGTTTCAGTTCCACAGCTTGCTTGTTGAAATCATTCAACTTGGCGACATAAGCTTGGTCGGCCTTTTGCACATCGGCTTCTAGGAACCCGCTGTTCGCCAGTGCGGCCTGATCGCGCTCCGCCGCTTCCAGCTCGATGAGACTATTCTCGAATTTCGGCCAATAGTCGTCGAACACCTTGCGAACTTCCGTTCTCCACCCAGTGGGGATTGGCCCCGGTGCCGCAGCAGCCATCAACAGCCGTTCGGCATCCTCCGCCGGCACCGTGTTGCGGAATTGGGTTGGGGCCTGTTCCGCGAAGCGACGCCAGCCCTGGGTGCCCAACAGCAAGTCCAGCGACTCCGCCGCCTTGGGGTGCTTTGTCAGCAGGAAGTCGGCGTGCTCGAGTTCATCGCCTTTTTGCACTTCTCCCGATAATAGAAAGTGCGTCGGCAACAGTCGGTGCGTCTTTTCGTCCGCCATCGTCAGGACGCTTTCGTTGACGACGGCCGTCCAGAGGATCGCCGCTTTCGGGGCATCGGTTTCATCGGTCGCGCTGAGTTCGAGTTCCACCCGACTGCCGGGGGTGAACGTCCGCGTCGGTGTAGCCGTGCCCGATTTCTTCGTCGTGTATCTCAGCTTCAAGCTCTCGCCCGGTTCACGGTAGATCAACCGTTCGGCCAGTGGCTTCAAATCATCGCGGCCGATGGCGTCACCGTCGGGTACGTCGAACACGGTAATCCGCGTGACCCCACCGAGCTTGGTATCGGTCATGGCTAGCGTCGCTTCGGTCGCTTTTCCCGCCTCTAATTTCAACGTGGTATGACCCACAGGCCGACCCCGGGAATAGGCCCCAACGAGTACGGTGCGAGGAACCCCGACCGACCAGAGTCTCACGGCGATGGGCTGGTCCGACTTCAGCACGCCACTGGTCACTTGCAGTACCACTCCTGACTGCTTGCAGGCGGGTAACTCGTACCCCGACTTGGGCGACAAGATGCCCGTCGGCTTGTCGAGCCGCACGGCGTATTTCTGGCCGGGAAGGGGGGTGAACTCGAAACGACCGAAGCCCTGGTTCGCCCCCGGCTGATCGGCGTCCGTCAGTGTGGCGATGCTCAGTAAATCGCGGGTGCCATCCGTCAGCCAACCGGCAATGTCGGCCGGTTTACCAAAGGTCGTGGTGGCCCGAAAATAGACGCGGTTCGGTACCCCCGTAACGAGATCACCACCTTCGGGGAAGAACTCGACGTTCAGCTTGCGGGTCGCCAATGGCACCTTCCGCGTCAGCGTCTCAGTGATTCCTTTGGCCGTCGCCGTGATGCTGACGCGAGCGTCGCGGATGTCGTCCGACTTCGGTAGCAAAAACTTCAGCGAAGCGGTACCGTCGGCTTCCGTTTTCAGCGGGGTGACCGTCAGCTTCACAACTTGGCCATCGACGACCACTTCCACGATTAAGCCTGCCCCGGCTAAGGGTTGGGCTTGATCTTTCAGGTCGAATTTCGCGGCGACGCTGTCGCCGGGGCCGTAGCTCTTGCCGTCGAATTCGAGCTTCTTCAGCAGACGATCCGGCGTGTATTTGTTGACGAGGAACTTGCGAATCGCCAGTGGTTTCGCAGCCAGATTACGACCTTCCACGGGATTGGTTGCGTCCCAAACTTTCAAAATGTATTCGCCGCCAGCGAGATCAGGTGTGAGTGTGAAGATCCCGCATCCGACACCGCGCACCGGTTGGCCATCCGGCCCGAGCACGGGTGACAGTTGGCCCGCGGGGCTTTGTGTGGACGGTTTAGCGAGACCGAGCAATTCCGAACCGGCGAGCACTTGACCCGACGGAGCGAGGATCTCGTACCGCAGCGTCGTCTCTTGTTTCGGTGGGAGAAACTTGGACCGATCCAGTGTTAATGAGCGGAAGTAGACCACTTCGCCGGGGCGGTACATCGGCTTGTCGGTGGTGAGGAATGTGGTATAAACCGGTTCGAGCATCCGCAAGTTTTCGGTGAGTTCCGACTTCAAGCCCGACTTGGCATCGACTGCCGACACGTGCAAGAAGATGTCCGACTCCGCCTTGGCGTTCGACCAAATCCCGGCGGGTAACTTGAGCACATTCGCGGCGGCGTTCGCCACCGGATCGAACCGTTTTGTGAACAGTTGCGTGCCCGCACCGTCCTTCACGGTGGCTTCAATCGTCGCCGATTGCGGCTTTCCGCCGGCATCCGTCACGACGATGCGATACTCGTTCGGGGCACCGGCAATGGCCGTACCTGGCCCGCTGAGTTGCACTTGGAACGGCTTTTCGGAAGCGCGTTTGAGCGCGGTCGATTCGGCGCTGATCCACGCCGTTTCGAGTTCGGTCTGCTTCTTCTTTTTCTCGTCCACGCGGTAGAAGGCATCTTGTTTTGTCTTGGCAATTTGCCCGCGCAGTTTGGTGCGCTCCGAGTCAATACTCGTCAACTGGGCGAGTTCCTGATCGACCTGTTTGCGGTGGCGGGCGTACCCCATTCCATCGACGACCACCGGCCCACCGAGCGTGGCGACAGCCAGCAGCACCGTCGCGGCGACCGTCCACTTCACCCACGTACTGCGTGCGGTTCGAACTGGTCGAAGGGTCACGGGTTGGGCTACCGAATCCGGATCGAACCGGACATCCGGGAACGAACCGACGGCGGCCCGTTTGAGCAATCCGCTCAACCGTGCCGCTTCCGCTGTACAGGCGGGGCAGCTTGCCAAGTGAGCGACCACAGCCTCGGACTCGTGCGATTCGAGGAGGCCGTAGACATAATCGAGTAGGATCGGTTCGCACGATGGACAGTTGAGCATAAAGGAAGCTCCTTCCCGGTGGGGAAGTGAGGGTAAGTGATCGGGTTAGGGTGGAGAGCGACGGAACAAGGTTACGAATCGGGCGAACCTTCGGGGTTCAACGCCAAGCGCAGTTTCGAGAGGGCCGACCGCATTTGCGTCTTCACGGTGCCCACGGGAGCTTGGCGGATCTCGGCGATCTGTTCGTACGTCAAGTTGCCGTTTTGACGGAGGAGAAAGACTTCTTTTTCATCCGTGCGCAACTGGGCGATGGCCGTCCGCAGCAGTCGCAGCGACTCTTCGTCTTCGAGGTCGGCCCCGGATTTCGCTTCGCGTGAGACGAGCATCGTTTCCTCCGCCCCGAGGGGTTTGACTTTCCGGCTCCAAGCGCTGCGCTGCAGATCCTTGGCGGTGTTCAAACCGACGCGGAAGATCCACGCCCGGAGGTTCTGAACCTCCGCCACCGTGTCGCGGGCCCGCCAGCATTTCAAAAAAGCATCTTGGACGGCGTCGAGTGCGTCGTCCCGATTTCCGAGGACGTAAACCAGCGTCGAAATCAACTCGTCGCGCAGCTCGTGGAAGGCCACCACGATGGCGTGTTCGGGCCGCGCCTCCGGGAGCGGTTCCTGGGTGCGGCTCGGGGCCGTTCGACCGGTCGGTATCGTCCCGCTTTTGCCCATAGTCTTCACCCCATTCGACGGGGCTACCCCGGCGAAGGATTGCGAAAAAGCGAAATACGATGGTATCATGTTACAACCGAGCTGGTCACCGGAGCAAGACGCCTGTGGAACTCGGGTGCGCCGACCGATTCTGGCGACCTTCCAGGCCATCCCGGTACTACTCTGACGCGTGTACTTGTTTCCGCGGAGAATACCCCCCTCCCCCCTGCGGAACCAACGGAACCAATGGAAACAAGTACAGCGAACAGAATGACGATTGCCCCACTATTTTAAACGATTGGCCGGTCTCGGGTTCGGGTCGTTTTGTTCGGCGTCGCGTTAATTTTGGAGATTCCTGTTGTCTTTGCCAATTTTTTCGTTTTGAGCGGTGTCCTGCCGTTACTCGGGTCATTCAGAAGTGCCAGAAACAGTTGTTGTACCCGTGGAACTCAAGTCGAATGGAGACCATTGGGTCATTTCTGAAAAGCACTTACACCCGCCGTTGCGGATTCCGAGTACACTCTCACCTTCGCACCCGAAGATGGAACTTCCCGGCATGGCCACGGCCCACAAGTCATTGTTCCACAAGCCGCTGTTCCGACCCGAGGCCGTCCGCCCGGCGATGAAGAACTTCATCCTGCCGGAGCGCGTCGAGGCGTGCCGTCCCAACCTCGCCATTTGGGCCAAGAAGTTCGCCGACAAAAAGCTAGACCTGCTCAAAGAGACGGAACTGCTCCCCGATTTCATCACCCACATATTTGGAAGCTTACTCGGGTACGCCGGGCCGGTCAGCAAGCTCGACACCTACTCGATGAAGCGCGAAGCGCTGGTAAAGGTCGATGGCAAATTCGCCGACGCCGCCTTCGGGGAGTTCGGCCTTGGCAAGGAGCGTTTCGTCGCTGTGCTGGAGGGGAAAGGGCCGAAAGACCCGCTGGATCGCCCGTTCGCCGGCCGGCACAAATCGGCCGTCGATCAGGCGATGAACTACGCCGTGCAGTTGAAGATCGACTGGTACATCGTCACGAACACCCGGGAAACACGGCTCTATTACAAGGGTGAGGACACCCTGACGTTCGAAACATTCGAGACCGCCCGCTTCGCCACCGACGAGGCCGAACTCCGGCGGTTCGTCTTCTTGTTGGGGGCGGAAAACGTCCTCAACAAAGAAGGCCGCAACCACTTCAAAGAGTTGCTGGAAGACTCGAAGAACAAGGGCCGGGAACTCACGAACAAGTTCTACAAGGAATACCGGGCGCTGCGCCAAAGCCTGTTCCAAAATCTCATCGAGTCCAACCCCGCCGAACAAAAACTCGAACTACTGGCCGCGACGCAGAAGATTCTCGACCGCATTTTGTTCGTCGCTTTTGCCGAAGATCGGGACTTGCTGCCACGGAACTCGATTGCCAAGGCCTACGAGCACGAGGACGAATACGAAGAGCGGCCCGTCTGGGTGAATTTCAAACGGCTCTTTACGTGGGTGAACGAAGGCAACACCAAAAAGAGTATTCCGCTGTATAACGGCGGGTTGTTCAAGGCCGACGCTTACATCGACCGGCTGATCGTGCCCGATTCCATCTGCGAACGCTTCAAAAATCTGGCAGAGTACGAGTACGGCAAGGCCGTCGATACCGACAAGGGGTTGATCGACGTCGAGATCCTCGGGCACGTCTTCGAGCAGTCGATCGCCGACCTCGAAGAGATGCAGAACGCCCTCGCCGGCCGCGTCGCGGTGCCGAAACTCAAAGAGCAAACGAAAACATCGCGTAAAGAAGCCGGGGCGTTTTACACCCCGGCGTTCATCACCCGGCACATCGTCGAACAGACGTTGAAACCGGTGCTGGACGCCCGCTTCCTATCGCTGCAAGCCCGCCTCCAAGCGAAGCAGAAGGGGAAGGCGAAGAAGTGCCTCGACAGCCCGACCGCGTTCGTGAAGGAAGAGCTGACGCCGGGCGAAATCGGTTCGCTGGTGCTCTTTTGGGAAGAGTGGATCGAAGAGGTGAAGTCCGTCCGCATCGTCGATCCCGCCTGCGGCAGCGGCGCGTTCCTCATCGAAGCCTTCAACCAGTTGGAAGCAGTCTACCGGCAGGCCGACGGCTTCCTCACCGAGCTGCGCGGCTTCGCCATCTTCGGCGTCTACCAGACCATCTTGAACAACAACTTGTACGGCGTCGATCTCAACGGCGAAGCGGTGGAAATCGCCCGCCTGTCGTGCTGGATCAAAACGGCCGAACCGGGCACCGCTCTGACCAGTTTGGATCACAACATCCGCAAGGGCAACAGCGTCGTCACCGATCCGGCGATTCACGCGGAGGCCTTCGATTGGCACGCCGCCTTCCCCGAAGTGTTCGCCGCAGGTGGCTTCGATGTCGTCATCGGCAATCCGCCCTACGTCCGTCAAGAATGGCTGGCGGATTACAAAGCGCATTGGGAAGCCCACTTCCAGAGTTACGCCAGTTCCGCCGATCTCTTCGTCTACTTTTACGAGTTGGCCGTGAAGCTCTTGTGCCCCGATGGCCGCTTGGGTTTCATCACGTCCGGCAGTTGGGTACGGGGTGGCTACGGCGAAGGATTGCGCCGATTTCTGTCGCAAAACGCCGGTATGGAATCGATGATCGACTTCGGAGAGTTCCAACCCTTCGAAGACGCCGAGATGATCCGCCCGACGATTCTGATCGCCAGCAAACGACCGCCCGGCGGCCCGATGAAACTCTGGAAGTGGTTGACTTCCGGCCGACCGCCCGAGGCGCTCGGCGAAGTGCTGGCTTGCGCGTCGTCGATGCGCACCGATCATCTCGGGAGCGATGCTTGGGAACTCGAAACCGATGATGCGCTGGCGCTTCGGAACAAACTCTCGGGAGGCGGACAGAAGCTCATCGCCTACTGCGGGAATCAAATTTCATATGGCGTAAAAACAGGCTTGAATGAAGTATTCGTAATCGGTTCAGCGCTGCGAGAACAACTGATTCAGGCCAATGCCCGTAGCGTCGAAATAATCAAGCCTTTTATTCAAGGCACAAATCTACGCGAATGGCATATCAACGACTCTACAGAATTCCTGATCTTCACCCGCAGGGGGATCAACATTGAAGAGTACCCTGCTATTCATGAATACTTGAAACAACACCGCAATGCTCTGGAACCCCGCCCCGATGCGTGGGGAGAGGCGCAAGAAGAGAAAACTTGGAAAGGACGCAAACCGGGTTCTTACAAGTGGTTTGAAATTCAGGATTCTGTCGATTACTGGAGCGCATTCGAGCAACCGAAGATCGTGTGGCCCGACATAACGAATCGGCCGCGATTCAGCATGGACACGTCCCATCGCTATCTCGGCAACACCGGCTATGTCATCCCCGGTGGCGATTATTACCTGCTCGGGGTGCTGTCCTCGTGGGCCACATGGTTTTTCATCAGCAAAACCGCCCAACCGCTCCGACTCCGTTCGGGCCGCTGGCAATATCGGCTCATCGCGCAATTCATGGAGAACGTCCCCATCCCCGATGCGCCGCCGGCCGACCGCGAAGCCATCGCCCGGCTCGCGGAGCGGTGCAATATCCTCGGCAACGAGCGGTACCGGATCGAAGAGCAGGTGCGGCAGCGGCTGACGACCAACTTCCGCACGGAAGAACACCCCGGAAACAAGCTCAACGAGCTGGCGCAGAAGTGGGCGAGTCTGGAGTTTATGCCGCTCGGCGAAAGTTTGAAGACGAGCTTCAAGCGGAAGCACAACCCGTTCTCCGCCCCGCGTGCGGCTGACGAATGGGAAACGTACCTGAAGGCGAAGCGGGCCGAAGTGGATGCGCTCCGCCAAGAACTGGCCGATGCGGAAGCCGAGATCAACGAGCGCGTTTACCGGCTGTTCAATTTATCAATGGAAGAAATCGCACTGCTGAAGCGCGAAGTCGAGCATTAAAGCATTTTGAATTTTATCGCTGCGACAAAAAGCTACTCCTCGATCTTGATCCCAGTGGGAACTGAGCAAACTTGCCTGTACCCCGAAGGGGTTACATCCCACAGCCCAGGGTCGCCGCCGCGGCGCACCCTGGGACAACGATCGCCTGATCGCTGTTTGTTCCCGAAGATGATGCGTCGGTGGTTCCCCAGGGTGCGCCGAGGCGGCGACCCTGGGCTGTGGGATGTAACCCCTTCGGGGTAAGAGGAGGTATCTCATGATCATCGCGAAAATGAAGTTGAAAATGCTTTAACCCGACGCAACATCCCATCACGCCGCCAGCGGCTTCGCCACCGGCTTGCGGTCGGCGAGGTGGGCCAACAGTTCCTGCCAGCTTTCGGGGGCGAGGGGGAACTTCGCGGCGAGCTTCTGCAAGTCGGCCAGCAACTCCGCGGCGGAGCGGTACGGGGCGGCCCCGCTGACGGTGTCGCTCATCGGGTTTTCGGTGTCCGTTTCCAGCCGCCGCAGAATGGCCATCAGCGAATCGGGCAGACCCTTCGCCCGGCCTTTGCGCTTGGTTTCCCCGACCGTGTTCGCCCAGAGGAACGCAACCTGACCGAAGGCCCGCAAGTCGGCTTCCGGGGTCGGCTCAAACGACGAGGCCAGTCCGCTCGGCAACCACGGCGGCTCCCCGAAGCCGTGGAGTTTGATGGCCCCGACATCGGTGAGTTGGAACGATTCTGACGACAATCGACCGTGCGTCAACCCGGCGGCGTGGGCGGCTGCGATGGCCCCGACGGCGTCGGTCACGAGCTTCAACCACAGGCCCGGTTGGGCGATGGCACTCGGCCACTCGGACGACGGCAACCCCGGCACCCACTCTTGCACGATGGCCGGCCGGCCGTTGAGTTCGAGCACCTCGAGGGTGCTGAGCAGATGCGGGTGATGGGCCTCCATCGTCGCCGCGAACCGCATTCGATATTCGTCCGGGTGGAAGGCGTCGTGCATCTCGGCGTCGCCGAGGATGCGGAGTTGGCAAATTCCACGGGTCGGATCGAACACCCGGTAACACGCTTCGCGCGGCGAGATCCGCAACCGTTCGATGACGCGGAAGCGGCCGATCATCAGGGCGTCGAGGTTCCCCGCTTCGATGAGTGCGAGCTGGTACAGCGTGACGGCCCCGCTGGCGAGCAGCACTTGGCGGAGCGTGCGGTTCTGCTGTTGGGCACTGTTCCAGAGGGATTGCAGCGTTTCGGCGTCGACGAGTTCGAGGGAGCGGAGCAGTTCGCCGAGGTGGCGGTCGCCGGGATCGAGTTCATGCGCCCCGCCGAACCCCTGCGGGGGCACCAGTGTTTTCGGTGCTTCCCGGCGGGCGTTGGCCAAGTCGCGCAGCTTGCGACGATACCACTCGCGCATGTCGGAGAGGTGCTGCTCGACTTGGACGCGGCGTTCGCTGACCTCGTCTTTTTCCAACCGCAATTCTTCCATCCGCCGGGCTAAATCGAGCGCGGTGGCGTCGGTTTTTTTCGACGCCGCTTCCAACTCGGCGTGCTTCAGATCAATGCGCGTTTCACTGTGCCGCATGGCTGTTTTGAGTTCGTCGACGCGGGCTTGCCAGTCGTGGAGTTGCTGACGGAACTCGGCGACGGCGAGTCGGTGCTCACCACGGGCCACTTCGAGCGACTGTTCGCGGCCACGCAATTGCTCGGCATCTTGGCGGACTTGGAGACGCAAACTGTCGAGGGTCTCGCGGCTCTGTTTCGAGTAGCCGTGGAGTTCGTTGAGTTGACCCCGGAGCACATCACGGGCCGCGAGGAGCTTGTCGAACAGGCCCTTCGCCCGGTCTTCGAGTTCGGGGGCTTGCTTCAACAACCCCTCCGCTTCGGTATTGGCTTTGTCGCGGAAGGCGGCGATTTCTTTCCACTTGGTCAACGCTTCTTCGAGAGCCGAAGCCCGTTCAGTTTCCCACTTTTGGCGGGCCGCGTGGAGTTCCTTCCGCCCCCCCGCAACGCTCTGGCCGACTTCGCGCAACCGGGAAATTTGCCGTTCGAGGGCCCGTTCCCGTTCGGTGATCGTGCTCGCTTTTTGGAGCAATGCTTCATCGCGCTCGTGGAAGGTCGTACTGGTGATGTGCCAATTCCGCTCGATCTCGGCCTGCTTCACTTGCAGCTCGGAGTGGAACGCGTAGAGGGCCTGACGATCCGCGGCGAGTTGCAGCGCGGTTTCGTCGAGCTGCTTGACACGCTGGCTCAGATCATCCGAGCGGCGGCGGAGTTGCTCCTGGAATTGACCCCGGGCCGAATCGACATCGGTGAGCGTTCCTTCCCGTTCGCGCACGGCACGCCGGTCGGCTTCTAACCGCTCTTGGAGATCGACCACTTGGGCCGTCTTCGCTTTGAGAATCGCGGTCTGTTCGGCCATGTCGGCACTGCGGACATCGAGCGATTGCCGATCCGCTTTCAAGCGCAATTCGAGGGCGGCGAGTTCCTCTTTCTGGGCGGCCACCTCGACGCGGTTGGCCTCCATCAGGGCCTGTTGCTCGGCAAACTGCTTCTGCTGTTCCGTAGTCAATTCCTGAGCCGAACTGAGCGAACCGCGAACTTGCTCAGCTTCCAACAGATGAGCTTTGACCTCGGCCCAAGCGGCTTCCAGGCGCCGCTGATCGGTCTGCAACGTCGTCGCATCGCGTTCGTGTTCGGCTTGCTGCCGGTCGAGCC
>JANXWE010000187.1 GCA_025351325.1 Fimbriiglobus sp. | reverse complement strand
GCGTCGCCGTAAGGAGGATTGAGATCGTCAGCGTGCTCGCCCAAAGCATATTGAATATCGTAACCCTTCCGTTTCGTGAAGTCGCCTCTTCGCCCCGGATGGGGCGACGGAATGTAGCCACGAGTGGAGCGCAACCCGTGGAGGAGTTTGCAAAAGATAGCGGCCTCGGAAGCAGGAAGCTCCACGGGTTCCGCTGCGCTTTACACGTAGCCTCTCGCTCCGCGAGAGGTAAGCAGGAATCGCTTGCGTTACGATGGTTTGGCTATCCTCTCGCGGAGCGAGAGGGCTACTTAAAATCGTTTACGTCGTACCCTGGGCGTATCTGTGGCTGGGTTAGCTCGTGACGGCTCCTTCGGAGGCGCTGCTGACGAGCCTGGCGAACTTCGCCAGTACGCCACGTTGGACGCGGAGTGCGGGCTTCGTCCAGTTGACTTTTCGCTTCGCGATCTCGGCTTCGGGCACGTTTAGCGACAGCACCTTCTTGTCGGCGTCGATCGTGATCGAATCGCCATCGTGAACGAACGCGATGAGGCCGCCCGTCCAGGCTTCGGGGGCGACGTGGCCGACGACGAGGCCGTGCGTGCCTCCGCTGAAGCGACCATCGGTGATGAGGCCGACCGACTCGCCGAGGCCCTGGCCCATCAATGCACCGGTGATGCTCAGCATCTCGCGCATGCCCGGCCCGCCGACGGGGCCTTCGCCGCGAATGATGACGACATCGCCCGCAACGATCTTCTGCCCCTGAATCGCCTGGAAACAGGCTTCTTCGCCGTCGAACACCTTTGCTGGCCCGGTGATAGCGCGTTCCTTCAGCCCCGCGACTTTCGCCACGCTGCCCTCCGGCGACAGGTTGCCCTTCAAAATCACGATGTGCCCGGTGGGGTGCATCGGCTTGTCGATTGGCAGAATCACTTTCTGCTTCTTCGCATAAACGCTCGGCACGTCTTTGAGGTTCTCCGCGAGGGTTTTGCCCGTGACCGTGATGCAATCGCCGTGCAAGAACCCGGCGTTCAGGAGTGCCTTCAACACCGTCGGCGTGCCACCCGCTTGGTGCAAATCGTACATCACGTACTTCCCGCCCGGCTTCAGGTCCGCGAGGTGCGGCACCTTCGCCCCGAGTCGGTCGAAGTCGTCGAGCGTCCAGTTCACCTCGGCTTCGCGGGCAATCGCCATGAGGTGCAACACCGCGTTCGTACTGCCACCGAGCGCCAACACGAACGTGTATGCGTTCTCCAGCGACTTCCGCGTGATGATGTCACGCGGGCGGATGTTCGCATTCACGAGGCCGATCAGTGCCTTGCCCGCCTGATATGCTTCGCGCTCTTTGGAAGCCGAGATCGCCGGGTAACTCGCATCGAACGGCAACGACATGCCCATCGCCTCGATGGCGCTCGACATCGTGTTGGCGGTGTACATCCCGCCGCACGAGCCGGCGCTCGGGCACGATTCGCACTCGATCTTGTGCAACTTCTTTTCGTCGATCGTGCCCGCTTGGAATTTTCCGACGGCTTCGAAAATCGACACGATATCGACATCTTCGCCGTCCGGCCCTTTGCCGGGGAGGATGCTGCCGCCGTAGACGAAGATACCTGGCACGTTCAGGCGTGCGAGTGCCATCAGGCAACCGGGCATGTTCTTGTCGCAACCGCCGATGGCGAGCAAGCCATCGTGATTCATCGCACCGGAGACGGTTTCGAGGCAGTCGGCAATCACTTCGCGGGAAACGAGCGAATAGCGCATCCCCATGTGGCCCATGCTGATGCCATCGGAGACGGTCGGCGCGCCGAAGATCTGCGGAACGCCCCCCGCTGAACGGATGCCTTCGATCGCTTTGCGGGCGAGGCGGTCGAGGTGGCTATTGCACGGGGTGATATCGCTGTACAAGGATGCGACGCCGACCATCGGCTTGTCGAAGTCCTCGTCTTGGAACCCGACCGCCCGCAGCATCGCGCGGTTGGGTGCCCGGCTGGGGCCTGCGGTTGTTGTCAAACTCTTACGATTCGGCAGATCCGTCATAACTGACACCAGATGGAGAATTTTCCGGTCGGGCAGTTTGGGTAAAGCGCGCCCGGCCCATGCTGCTGTTCTAGGTCTATGTGTCTGGATCGACACGGCTCGATCAAGAAGTCAGAAAAAATCGGTTGTGCGGTTTGCACCGGTTGTAATCGTGCTCTAGGTTCTTGTGTCAGCAACGCACGGGGTCGAAAAACGACGGAGACTTGTCTCTGTCACCCACGAGGCTTGCGAACAACACTGACGGAGAGCACCGATGAATCTGATCGCAAAGAAGATGGTCAATTTCCTCAAGAAGGAAGATGGCCCCACCGCAGTCGAGTACGCCGTGATGCTCGCACTGATTATCGTCGTCTGCATCGCTGCAATCACCGCCCTCGGTTCGAGCGCTAGCCAAACGTTCAGCTATGTGAATAGCAACATCAAGGCTCCTGCGGCTTCGTAAGCCACAGAGTCTGGCTAAAACTTGAGACGACGGGGATGGGGTTGCCGCGAAAGTGGAGACCCCATCCCCGTCTTCGATGACGTCGGGGCTGGTGACACCCGAGTCATCGAGTTAACCCCCTCAGGTTGTATGAATCGATTTCTGCGTCCGCTCGTTGCGTTTTTGAAAAAAGAAGACGGCCCGACCGCCGTCGAATACGCCGTCATGTTGGCACTCATCATCGTCGTCTGCCTCGTTGCGATCACCTCTTTGGGTACCAGCACGAGCCAAACCTTCAGCTACGTCGGTTCGCGTATCAGTCCGACTGCGGCTTCGTAAGCCACGAAAAATGTCAATCGCTCATCGCGTCGAGACACCCTGTGTCGCGACGCGATTTTTTTATTATCCCGCAATGATTGCGGGTTCTGGGTTTGCTATCGATGACACGGTGGGTAGCACGATGGCGCGGATCGTTCGCAGATGGGCGGTGTTGCGTTCGAGATAGGCTTCGGCTTTATCGCGGTTCCAACCGGCGGCGGGGTCGAACGAGACGGCGGCGGTGGTTGGCAAGCCGTCGGTCGCGATCACCCATTCCCTGACGCCCGCTTCGAGTTCGACCCACGGCCCCGTGGCTTTATCGGGCATCGGCCAGCAGGCGATGAGCCGACCGTTCTCGTGCCAGTGCCAGGTGCCGTTCGGCGTCAGGCGCGTTTCGCCGAGTTCGCGGGCAGCCAGGGCTTTCGCTTCGGCGGGCGGGAACGCGGCGGGGAACGCGATTTCCACGGGCAGGTATTCGCCCTGCGTCGTGGTGCCGAAGCGAACTTCGACTTCGGGCTTATCGAGTAGCGGTTCGCAAATCAGCGGCGACGAAGTCAGCGATGGCGTGGCCAAGCGAACGACGAGCCGATCCGCTTCGTGGAACCAACTCGGCTGATAGGCGGATCGCCAGTGATCCATCGCGAAGTCGGTTGCCTGGGCAACCGCTTTCCCGTTGGTGTGAGATTTCGTGTAACCGTTCGTGTGAGTACCGTGCATAGTTTGGTGATCGACGGGCAGCCGAGGGGTGAAGTCGCCGAGCAGAAGTTGCTTGGCGGCAAAGCCAGAAAGTCGGGCGTAATCGGTTTCGTGGAGAGTTTCCGCCGCACATATCGCGAGGCGGGTGAATCCGCCCGCCACAATGGCGGGGTCATCGCTGAAATTCGTTGCATTTGCCGTGCCAACGACGATGCGATATTCGAGGAGTTCGCGTCGAACGGCGGCGGCCAACTCCGCTTCAAAATCGTGAGCAGTTCGTTCGGAATGGGCATGAACCGAATACGCTTCGGTATGTTCGGCGGCAAAGGTTTCGAGTGTATCGGGAACGCCGTGTTCGGCGATTGTGGCAGTGGCGTGTTGTCGTTCGATCTCAATGGCGTTGCGTCGCTCGTTTGCGGCGGATCGTTCAGCATCGCACACGCTTAGCCGTTTGGCAATCTCGGCTTCCACTGGCGCACAATCGGCTGGGTTCGGGATCGCGTTGTCGATGTCGCGGAGCGCCTGTTCGGCGGCATGGATTTTCGCTTCGAGTTCGGCGGCATGTGCAGCGGAGTCGCCGGAGAATAACGCTTTCCAAAACGAACCCGAAAGCACGCGGCCGGCCTTCTTCGCTTCCAGTTGGGCCGCAATCGGCTTCCACTCTTCGTGCAATGCGTGGAGTTCGCTCTCGATTTTGGCACGCCGTGAGGTCTTATCGGCGTTGACTTCCCGGCAGGCGATACCGAGCGGCGAATCGGGTTGCAAGGCTTCTGCACGAACGGCATCGGGAATCGCGTCGCGTTCCGCCATCCATCGCTGGCAGTCGGCATTCGCTGCGGCATGGGCTTCGGACAGTTGCGCGATACGATCCCATATCGGAGCCACGGCCGTGAATTTCGCGAGGCGTTCGGCGACCGTTGCGTGCCGCGATGCGATTTCCGTACGCAGGCGATTCGTAACCGCGGCGACAATCGCGTGCGAAGTGCGTGCCGCATCGTTCACCAATGCCAGGATCGCTTTCGGGCCGCAAAGTTCTACGAGCCGAGTGGCACACGCCTCGTCGGCGGCGACAATCAGTATGCGTTCGCCGTTAGTAATGAGCGGGGCGTAGACGGTGTGTAGGAAATGCTCGATCGCCTCATCGGCGTCGTGGGACACCCAGAATCGTTCGGGACATTCGCGGGCACACGATGCCGCAATCGCCCACGCTTGCGGATCGACGGGTCGATCCGAAGTCGTCGTCGTCGGAAGGGCATTCCGCCCCGATGGCAACGTGGCTACCAAAATGGGATGCAATTCCAGGGGTCGTACGTCAGTGGTTTTCAAGCGAGCGGCAATTTCGTTTCATAGTGGCGAGCGAGAGTCTATCTTACGCAGTCTTCCATACCCGACTAATTGAACCGTACTTACGGAACATCCACTCGCCAACATCTTACGGCGAGTATAGACGCTATACGAGGGATAAGCGATCACACTTCGAAAATTCACGATTTTCCCAAAATTCACCGTCGGGAAAACTAGCCGCGACGCGCAGGCTATGCGTAGCGCGGGGCGGAAACTCTCCAAACATTCGCGAGACATTCGATCTTACCGAGCCGATCCCCGCAAGGGGTCGGGTGAAGTCTCCGGCGGCTCCACCCGACCCCTTGCGGGGAATCGGCTCGGAATGACCTTCGCGGCGCGGCTAAACGAATCTCGATCGCCTAATCCACGTACGGATCGGCACCGAGGTCTTGCATCATCTCTTGGCGGTTCTTGTCGTAGTTCATGAGGTCGAGGCGTTGCTTGTAGTGTTTCTTTTCGACGCGGCGCTGGGCCTTGCGAAAGAGGCCACGGAACATCGCCCACGGCCGGTTGGAACCGGAAGTGCCGAGGGCTTCGAGCGAACGCTGTTTCGCGACGCCGAGACCTTCGAGGAGCTGATCGTCGAGAGCCAGAAAGAACTGCGCGCTGCCGGGGTCGCCTTGTCGTCCGGCGCGGCCTGCGAGTTGGCGGTCGATGCGTTCGGCTTCGTGGCGTTCGGTGCCGATGACGTGCAGGCCGCCGTTTGCGGCCACGCCCGCGCCGAGCTTGATGTCGGTGCCGCGACCCGCCATGTTCGTGGCCACGGTCACGCGGCCGAGTTGCCCTGCGTCCGCGATAATCTCGGCTTCGTTCGCGTCTTGCCGTGCGTTCAGCACGCGGTGATCGACGCCCGCCAACGATAGCAAACTCGATAGCCGTTCGGATTTATCGACGGTCCGCGTGCCGATCAGCACGGGCCGCCCCAACGCGATCATCTCTTGAATCTGCTTCACAACCGCGTCGAATTTTGCGCCTTCCGTAGGGAACACGTTGTCCGAACTCTGCCTACGTTTCACGGGGCGATTCGTTGGGATGCTCGTGACCCAACGGCGATAGACGCGACGCATTTCGGAGAAGTTCGGCATCAGCGTACCGCTCATTCCGGCGAGCTTTTTGTAGATGCGATAGAAGTTCTGGAACGTCACCTGGGCCGCGTGTTCGGAGGCCATCGTGATCGTCACGTTCTCTTTCGCTTCGACCGCTTGGTGCAGTCCGTCGCGCCAATGGCGATCGGGCATTGGCCGACCGGTGCCTTCGTCGATGATGACGATCTTCTTTTCGTCGTTGACCATGTAGTGGTGATCGCGGGTGAAGCGGTAGCGAGCTTGCAGTGCTTTCTCCATCGCTTCGATCAGTTTGTCCATCGCCGTGGCGTGCTCGCCGGTCGGCGGTTTGGAGTACCGCACTTGCTGCCGGCCTTCATCGGTCAGTTCGATCTTGTCCTTCTTCAAATCCATTTTGTAGTGCTGGGTCACTTTCAGTTCCACGGCCACCCTGTTGGCCCACAAGTACACAACTTGCTCTTCGTCGGTGGCCGGCCGCGTGGGGTTGGCGATGATCAACGGCGTACGACCTTCGTCGATGAAAATACTGTCGGCTTCATCCACGATGGCATAGTGCAAGCCACGTTGAACTCGCGGATCTTCCTTCGTGCCGCCGCCCATCCAACCGCTCCAGAACGGCGCGTTGGTGGCTTGACCGCCACGCAGTTTCATCCGGTCGCGGAGGAAGTCGAAGCCGAATTCCGAGGCCGTGCCGTAGGTCAGGTCGCATTTGTACTGCGCTTGGCGCTCGCCGTCTTGCATCTTCTGTTGGAGGCAGCCGACCGTCATCCCG
Source organism: Fimbriiglobus sp. (assembly GCA_025351325.1). GTDB lineage: Bacteria > Planctomycetota > Planctomycetia > Gemmatales > Gemmataceae > JALHQU01. The sequence continues at coordinate 36,436 of JANXWE010000187.1, read as the reverse complement.
AGCAACCGGTGTACCGGCCCCATTTCCTCGGCATCGCGCTGGGCGAGGTAGTCGTTCACCGTGGTGACGTGAACCCCTTTGCCGGGCAGCGCGTTCAAAAAGGTCGGGGCGACGGCGCAGAGAGTCTTGCCTTCCCCGGTCGCCAGTTCCACCAACCCGCCGTAGTGCATAATGATCCCGGCCGCCAACTGCACGTCGAACGGTTGGTAACCATGAACCCGGCGGATGGCCGCGCAGGCCAGCCCGAATGTTTCGGGAATCAACCCATCTAAGGTCACGCCGCCACGGGCTTTGCCGCGCAAACTCATGCTGGCGGCGCGGAGATCCGTGTCGTTGAGGGTGAGGAACAATTCTTCGAAGTGGCGGATTTTAGGGAGCAGCAGGGCCGCTTTGGAAAGTCGGCGTGACCAGGGCAGACCGAGCGTGGAAAAGAGCTGATTGCCCGGGAGTGTCCCCAAGCGCCCCTCGACGTTGGCGATCTTGGGCTTCGCCATTTCGTGGCGCTTCGGTTCCGCCGCCGGAATCAGGTCGAGAATTTCATCCGTCGCCGAACTCATGCCTGGCCTCCGAGCTTCGTTCCGCCATTGTACGTCAACGAACGGCCGCTGGAGAGCGGTTTCGTCTCGCCGGGGTGCCCCGGCCATTTTCTTGGTGGTGTGCATGGTGAAATCCTCCTAGAAAACTGAATGCACGTACAAGTGTACCGAGGTATATAAGCTTCAGGAGGATGGCTGTCAAATGATTCTGAAGAATTTGTTCGGAAAGGTGAGCCGACTGGCGAGCCGAACAGCGTGAGCTGTCGGGTTCTTCAAAGCAATCCAGACTCCGGATGCTGACACAGCCCGGCTCGCCGTAGCAATGAAATTCTTGACACGACATTCGGAAGTTTGATATTATCTTGCAGGTTTGTGAGCTGTGTCCATTCGGCAAGAGAGGATGCTCGATGTTCGGTTGGTTCCGCTCAAAGCCTATGTGCCCGGTCGATACAGCGATGCGCCAGTGGATCGACGGTCGATGGCAGTGGCTGGAGCAGCAGTTCGGGGTGGATCGCCTCCGCAGGTCAACAGTCATCCTGCCCAGGCCCGAATACTTCCCCGATCCGTTTCACGGAACTGACGAAGACGCCCGCCGGATACTTGATCGGGTGTGTGGATACATGGACATCAACCCGGGCACCGTTGAATTGTCGCTTTATGAAGATCGCAACCCAGTCCATAATGTTCAGGGGCGGCAGGTGACTGCTGGCCTCTATCATCCGGAAGCAGAAAAGTTCCGCATCTGGATCGAGATTTCCAATCTGTCCGATCCGCTGGCAATGGTCGGGACGATGGCCCACGAACTCGGTCACGTCCACCTGCTTGGGCACGGGCGGATATCGCACGAGGCCGAAGATCACGAGCCATTAACCGACCTGCTCACCGTGTTCTTCGGCTTGGGCATATTTTCCGCCAATTCGGTCATCCGGGAGAAGCACTGGCATGATGGCAACTTCTCCGGATGGAGCATCGCACGAATGGGGTATCTCAGGATGTCCGAGTACGCTTACGCTCTCGCCTGTTTCGCCCGGTCTCGGCACGAAGATGGAGCAGAATGGTCGCGAGAACTCCGCCTGGATGTCCGCTCGGCGTTTCAACAAGCCATGCGGTTTCTGGCAGCCGAGGAGTCGTCGGTTGAGTAGGGACTCTAGCCGCCGGGGTGCCCCGGCCATGTTTTTGGTGGAGATCATGGGAGAATCCTCCTGGTAAACTGAATGCACGTACATGTGTACCGAGGTATATAAGTTCCAGTAGGATGGTTGTCAAATGATTCTGGAGAATTTGTTCGGAGAGGTGAGCCGACTGGCGAGCCGAACAGCGTGAGCTGTCGGGTTTTTCAAAGCAATCCAGACTCCGATTGTTGACACAGCCCGGCTCGCCCGAAAATCTTCCTGCAACCCGTCTTGCCGATCCGTGTTCCCATCTCTCAAATCTTTGGAATCAGGATGGGAACGGACGGACCGATGCGATGGGGAGTTTATTTCGCTGTCGTGGTCGCCACCGGATTGGTGGTTCTATTCCGGTACGCCCTCGACCGATTTCTCGGCGGCGAATCGCACGTGTTGCTGCCGTTTGCGATCCCGGTGATGCTGGGGGCGTGGTACGCCGGTTTACGCTGCGGCCTCTTTTCTACCGTCTTGAACACGGCCGTGCTGGCGTACTTCTTTGCCAAACCGATCTACAGCTTCCGCATCGACGATGTTGGGGATCAACTACGATTGGAACTCTACTTCGGGATTTGCGTGTTCATCAGTTTGGTCTCCGAGGCCCGGCAGCGTTTTCTTCGGCAAATTGAGCTTGAGCGCACCCATGTTGCTCGGCGACAACGTGAATTAGAATCAGAAGTTGTGGAACGACGGGCTGCCGAGCACCGGCTGCAAGTGAGCCAAACCCAATTTCAACTCGTCACCGATCATGCCCCGGTGATGCTCGCCCAGTGCGACCGCGATTTGCACTATCGCTTCGTCAACCAACCCTACGCCGAGCGGTTTGGCCTGCAACCGAAGGATGTGGTCGGCAAAACAATCCCAGAAATCATTGGCATCGCCGCCTACGAGAAACTCCAGACTCACATCAATGCGGTTCTGAGCGGTCAGACGGTGGAGTTCGAGTTCGACATCCCCGATCCGTCCACCGAACTGAAGCGGGTGCATTGCGTGTATCGCACCGAATACGACGATCGGGGCCAAGTGAACGGGTTCTTGGCGACCCTGCTCGACATCACGATGCGAATTCGAGCGGAGGCGTCGTTGCGTGCCAGTGAGCGTCGCTATCGGGCGTTGATCCAAACCACGCCGCAGATCGTCTGGACGGCCGGGAGTCCCGACACCAGTGCGAGAGATTGGTGGGTGAATTTGACCGGGCAAACGGTTCAGGAAGCGAAAGGCTGGGGATGGTTGAATGCCGTCCACCCCGACGACCAGGAGCGAGTGAGGACGACTTGGACCGAGGCTTACGAACTTAAAATCTTGTACGACACCGAATACCGAATTCGGACGGAAAGCGGTCTTTACCGCCACTTTTGCGTGCGTGGTGTCGCTCTGTATGATGCGCTCGGAGTGCTAGAAGAATGGGTCGGTACCCTCACGGACATTCACGAAAAGAAACTCGCCGAAGCCCAGTTGCTTGAACTCAACGCCACCCTCGAAAGCCGGGTTGTGAAACGGACCGCCGAATTGCAAGCGAGCGAAGAGCGATTCCGCGCCGGGATGGAAGGAAGCCTCCATTCGGTCTATTTCCTGACGGCGGAGCGTTCGTCGGATGGGTCGATTCTCGACTTCCGATTCACCGATCTCAACCAAATTGGAGAGCGGATGATCAACCGCCCGCGAAGCGAGATTCTCGGGCAACGACTCTGCGAATTGCTACCGATCAATCGCACCGGTGGATTCTTCGACAAGTACGTTCGTGTGGTGCAGTCCGGGGAACCACTGGAAGAAGAATTCCCGATGCCGATCAGCTCGGGAATCGAAGCGAATTGGCTGCACCACTTCGTCGTACGCGTCGGAGATGGCATTGCGATTACGTCGCAGGATATTAGCGCTCGCAAGTGGGCCGAAGAGTCGATGAAAGCCTCGTTGCACGAGAAAGAGACGCTCCTCAAGGAGATCCACCACCGCGTGAAGAACAACCTTCAAATTGTCTCGACGTTGCTCGATTTGCAATCCGGACACACGTCCGACGCGCAAGCCTTGGCGATGTTTCAAGAGAGCCGGGGGCGGGTGAAATCAATGGCGTTGATCCACGAGCGCTTGTACCGTTCGCAGGATATCGCCCGGGTCGATTTCAGCGATTATGTCCGCCGGCTCGCCGACGATCTGTACCACACGTACAAGTTGTCGAGCCACGAAATCGAGCTGGCACTCGAGATCGATTTTCTGCCGTTGTCCATCGATCTGGCGATCCCGTGCGGCCTGCTTTTGAACGAGTTGATGTCCAACTGTTTCAAGCATGCGTTCGCCGACGTCGCCGGGGCACGTTTGCGGATCGCCCTCTATCTCGACAACGCGGCGACCAACGTTTTGATCGTCTCGGATAACGGGGCCGGGTTCCCCGCCGACACGGACTTCCGAAACACGACTTCATTTGGGCTACAATTGGTGAACACACTTGTCGATCAACTCGACGGCACGATTGAACTGACGTCTGATCCGGGAACGACGTTCACCGTGCGGTTCCCCTCGACGAAGAAGTGACCGTGTGCAAGGAATCGCCATGACCGCCGCTATCTTGATCGTCGAAGATGAAAAGATCATTGCCAAGGGGATCGAGAAGCGACTCAAAGGGCTGGGGTATACCGTGGCCGGGATGGCGTCCACCGGCGACGAAGCAATTGAACGAGCGAATACGCTCCGGCCCGACATGATCCTCATGGATATCAACCTCGGCGGCGGGGTCGATGGGATCGAAGCCGCGAGCCGCATTCGCCTCCAGTTTGATATTCCGGTCGTCTTTCTCACGGCGTTTTCGGACGACGCTACCATTCAACGGGCGAAACTGACCGAGCCGTTCGGATTCATTCTCAAGCCGTACGAAGATAAGGATCTTCAAACGGCGGTCGAGATCGGGCTATATAAGCACAAAATGGAACGGCGCGTTCGAGAGAACGAGCAATGGCTCGCGGCGACTCTCTCCAGTATCGGCGACGGGGTGATCGCCACCGACGAGCACGGTTGTGTCCGTTTCATGAATACCTTGGCCGAACGGTTGACCGGTTGGCGCTTGGCGGACGCTGTCAACCGGGACGTGCGGGACATCTTCCAAATCGTCGATGAAAAGACCCGTCAGCCGGTCGACAACCCGACGATCGGTGCCATTCAAAACGGGGTGCCCACCGAGCTGGCTCCGGGGACGCTGTTGCTGGATCGAGGCGGTTCCGAACGCCCCATCGACGACAGTGCCGCCCCGATTCGCGGGCTGAATGGCAAAGTCACCGGTGCGGTGTTGGTCTTTCGGGACATCACCGAGCGCCGTCGTCTGGAGGAGCATCTGCGGCAGGCCCAAAAGATGGAAGCCATCGGCCGGTTGGCGGGCGGAATCGCGCACGACTTCAACAACATCATCACCATCATCACGGGCTTCTGCGAATTCCTGCTCGCCGACCGAAACACGGTGACGGAGCGTCAGCAATTTGTGGGTTACATCCACGATGCCGCGAATCGGGCCGCAGGGTTGACCCAGCAGATCATGGCGTTCAGCCGCAAGCAGCTCTTGGTACCGAGCGTGCTCAACCTGAACACGATCATCCGCGATATGGGCGCCATGGTTCGGCGACTGATTGGCGAGAATATCGAATTTGTGACGGTACTGGCACCGGATCTCGGTTCGGTGAAAGCGGATCCGACCCAAATCGGGCAAGTGTTCTTGAATCTGGCAACCAATGCCCGCGACGCGATGCCAACGGGCGGACGGTTACTCGTGGTCACCTCGACGGTCGATTTGGGGGAACCGATCACCCGCGATCATCCGGACGTCGAACCGGGCCGATACGCTTTGTTGTCGATCACGGACACCGGGAAAGGAATGCCCGAGGAGGTCTTGGAGCATCTTTTCGAGCCGTTCTTCACCACCAAGCGGATCGGTCATGGAACCGGCCTGGGCCTTGCCACGGTTTATGGAATTGTCAAACAGAGCCGGGGGCACTTGGAAGTGACGAGTCGAATCGGGGAGGGGAGTGTCTTCCGGATCTACCTGCCCGTGGTCGATGAACCGACGACGCCAAGCCACGCGGAGCTGCCGTCCGGTGTCCGCGGCAATGAGACCATTTTGCTGGTGGAAGACGAAGAGATGGTTCGGCAGATGACGAAGATCATGCTGCAACAAACCGGCTACACGGTACTGGAAGCCGCGAACGGGTTGGAGGCGTTGGCGGTCGCCGAAGAGTACCCCGACCCGATCCACCTGCTGATGACCGACTTGATGATGCCGAACTTATCCGGCCGCGAAGTGGCGGACCGATTGGGGGCCAGTGGTCGTGTGGAACGGGTGCTGTTTATGTCCGGGTACACCGAAGATGTGATCGTGCATCAAGATGTGGCGTCGGCCGACGCCGAGTTCTTGCACAAACCGTTCAGTTTAAATGCGCTGGCGGCGAAAGTGCGCGAGGTTTTGGATCGCCGGTGAAATCAACCGATTTTAAAGTCGGGAATGGGGGCATCGATCTCATTCGCCACATCGATCGCCCGGCGAAACCGGCCCCGATAGCGCTTGAGTAAGCGGTCAAGTCGAGCGGTGCTTTTCTCGATGCCGACGTAAGTTCGGAATCGGGCCATCTGCCCCAGTGGCAAACGCGGTTGTTCCGGATCGAATTCCCACGGGTGGAAATAAAGCACGCCCGGAGCACCGGACTTCATGAGCTGATTGACTCCCGCCCGCAGGAAGGCGAGGGGAAAGAGGCGGAAGTACCCGCCACCGGCGACGGGGAGATTCTGCCCGAACCGCCGGTACGTGGCCGGGGGGAGTTCCAAAATGCGCCCGCGCTCCCCGACGAGCCAGAATGGGGTACGCGGGGCGTTCGGAATCCCGTAGCGATCGTGCCGGGCGGGGAAGACGGAGGAATCGTACTTCAACCCCGATTCGGCCAGGACATCCACGGCCCACGATGTTGCAGGCGTTACGCTGAAAGTCGGGGCGCGGTAGCCGAGGACCGGGACGCCGGCGACTTCCTGCAGCGTGTTCACGCTCTTGTGCAAATCTTCGCGAAAGCGCTCCGGTGTCAGGCGGTGAAGACGCCGATGATCCCAACTGTGCGAACCGATTTCGTGCCCGGCCGCGGCGATGTCCCGGACGAGCTTCGGGTGAGTGATCGCGATTTCGCCCACGACGTAGAAGGTTCCGAGTGCCTCGGCGGCCGCGAGTTGTTCCAGGAGTCGCCGCGTCGACGCTTCCATGCGGTCGCCGTAGTCCGCCTTCATTTCGGGCGTACAATGCAAGTGCGTTGCGGCTTCGATCCGGTTATGTTCTTCGACGTCGAAACTCAAAACGACATTCGAATTTTCACTTGCGGTCACAGGCCGGGTTCTCCGATCCGGATATCCATTTCGCGGTGCCTCAGTGCCTGCAAACTATAGTTTTCGCGTCATCCGATGATTCTGTGTACGAAATCCCTTTTCAAGGTCTAGCAATTATGGCGCGCCGACGACGCAACCGAGAACGTACCCAGCCCACACGGTTGCTCCGAACCAAGCGTTTGTTGATCGGGATTCTCGGGATGCTCGTTTTTTGCGGGGCGATGTACGCTTTGCACGGTTATCAAATGCGCCGTCAAGCTGCAGTGCTCCGAGAATTGGGACGCAAATCCTTCGAAGAGAACGAACCTGCCCGCGCCGTCGATTTTTACAAGCAATACCTCGCGCTGAATCCGAACGACCTGGATGCCAATTCGGAGCTGTCCGCGATTTACGAAGAATTGGCGAAATCGAAACCCGCTTACGCCCTGGAAGCGATCGCGCTCCTCGAAGAGAAAGTGCTGAGCCTCGAACCGGGTCGCCACGATGATCGCCGGAAACTCGCCAAGCTTTATTACCAAATCGGAAAGTTCCCGGCGGCCCGACACCATTTGACGCAACTCCTCGCCGCCGACGTGCCCGCGCTGGCGAATGATCCCGAGTTGCACTTCCTGCTCGCCCGTTGCGACCGTCTCGAAAAGAAGACCGAAGAAGCCCGCAAGGGGTACGAAAAATCAATCGCGACCAAGCTCGCCCCGCCCACGACTTCGTTGGAATTGGCCACGTATCTCCGGTATGAACTCAACACGCCGCAAGCGATCGTCGACGCGGACGCGGTCATGAATCGGTTGATTCGTGATCATCCTCGAGACGTCGAGTCTCGACTCGCCCGGTGCCGCTATCGGTTGGGGGCGGGGGATCGCCGCGGTGCCCGCGAGGATGTCGAACTGGCTTACAACCTCCCCGGTGGTGACACCAACGGCGAGATCATTCTTCAACTGGCTTCGCTCACGGCGCTCGACGATCCGAAATTCGCGCGCACGTTGCTCGAAAAAGCACTGAAGGACCAACCGGACAACATGGTTCTGACGCTCGGACTCGCGGAAATGATGATTGCGACGAACTCCGAAGCGCAAGCCCGGCAACTGCTTTTGGACGCCGCCCGGAAGTTGCCCGACGGTGATGTGCGATTGCTCGACGTCGGGGATAGGCTCATTGATTTGAAGAATTATGAAGCCGCCCTGACGACGGCCACTCGACTGAGCACCGATGTGCGCTGGGTGCTCTCGGCGGATTATCTCAGGGGCCGCGTCGGCGTGATGCGCGGCGACTGGCCCCGAGGAATCCCCTTGTTGGAAGGTTCATTGACGGCGCTGCAACGGAACACCAATTTGAGCAAGAAAGCTCTGTTATCCTTGGCGATTGGGCACGGTGCCGCCGACGATTTGCCCAACCAACTCCGCTGCTACGAGTCGGCGTGGAACATCGACCCGACCTCGGTGACTGCGCAATTGGGGGTCGCCGACACGTTGGCAACCATGGGACAGACGGCTAAAGCGGCTGATCGTTACCGCGACTTGGCTTCCAAGAATCCACTGGCCCGAGTTCGCTACGCCAAGTTGAAGTTCGCCGAAATCCTCGGTCAGCCCGAACGGAGTCGGAATTGGGACGAGTTCGAACGCGTGCTCGGGCCCAAACCGTATGCACCGGAAATCGAAGTGCTCGCCGCCAATGCCCTGTACTTGCAGAAAAAACCGACGGAAGCAATTCAGCAACTCACGGCTGCGGTGGCGACCGATCCGAAACAGGTTCAATCGTGGTTGTCGCTGGCGTTACTCCGAGGTCTTCAAGATCCCGAAGCGGGATTGAAGACATTGGATGAAGCCGAGAAGAAAATCGGCGACTCGGTCGATCTGCGGCTGCTCCGTGCCCAACTGCTGACGCGTGATCCGAAAGCGTTCGATCTGCCCAAGCTTTTGATTCTCGCCGAACGGGGCATCACCGAGTTTCCACCGGCGGATCGCTTTCGCCTCTACAGCGGGCTTGCCGACCTCCTGGTGTTACTCAACAAGCGCATCGAGGCTTTGGCACTGTTGCAGAAAGCGACGGCGGAGATGCCGTTCGATCTGCCGACCCGGCTGGCCCTCTTCGACCTCGCCAACAATCCGCCGAACCCGGCTGTCCTTGACAAAACGCTGGACGAGATCCGCAAACTCGACGGTGCCGACGGTGCGGTGACCATCGTCGCCGAAGTGTCCCGTGAATTCGCCCAGAAGCCCCAGCCGGATGCCGCTACCCGTTCAACTTGGGTCGCGCGGCTGAAGATCGCCCGAGACAAACGGGAATCGTGGGGCCGGATTCACGTGTTGTTGGGTGACGTGGCGTACATGGAAAGTCGCTTGGATGCGGCGCTGGTCGACTATCGAAAAGGAATCGACCGGGGCGAACGGAGCGAAGCGTTGATCCGCCGCGTGGTGCAGATTCTGTGGGAGCGGCAGAACTACCAAGAGGCGACCCAGTTGCTGGCCCGCATGACCGCGAACGGCGGTCTTCCCACCGATCTCCAGCGGCAATTCGTGTTGATGCAGTCGGCGCTCACGGACAACAAAGAGCAGAGCCTGACGTGGGTGCGGTCGCAAGAAGTGGTGAATTCCAAGAACTACCGCGATCACCTGATCCGCGGGACGGTCTTCTTCATTTTCGGTTCCACCGACGAGGCGATGGCCGCGCTGCAACTGGCGAAATCGCTCAAAGACGACGCCCCGGAGTTGTGGGTGTCGATCGTTCGGTTCTTGGCAGCCACCGGGCAAAAAGACGCCGCACTTCAGCAGGCCAACGCCGCCGAAAAGCGACTCCGCCAGCCCGACGTGATAGTGCCGAACCCGGCTGCGATTCCCCTAGCAATCGGGGAATGCCGTGAGATCGTCGGTGACTTCACGGCGGCCGAAACCGAGTTCAAAAAGGCGTGGGCCCTCCGCGAATCGGAGCCGGCCGCTCCGCTCCGGCTTTACGTGCTTTACCAGCGGACGAACAAGCCGAAAGAGGCGGACGAGGTCTTGACGAAGGCGATGGCCACGGGCAAAACCGAGGCCGCGTTCTGGGCGCGGCGGATGAAAGCGGTCGCCGCGGTTTCGGTTCCCGAAGGGTTCAAGAATGTTCCCAAAGCGGTGGAGTGGCTCGACGAGAATTTGCGGGATGGCAACAACAGTACCGAAGATATCCGAGCCAAAGCTTTCGTGATGGCCATCGACCCGTTCCAGCGCCAGAAGGGGATCGACCTCCTCAACGACACGACCGCACGGGCGCCGTTGTCGCCGGATCAAAACTTTTTCCTGGCGAAGCTCTATTTGCAATCGGGGCAGCCCGACTCGGCGGAAAAATCGCTGATCGAAGCCACGAAAGCCGGGCCGCTGGCCTCGCCCGATCACCTGGCATTGATGGCCCATGTGCAATTGGATCGCAACAATTTATTTGCCGCGAAGCAGAGCCTCAGCCGCTTGAAGCTCCGTGCCCCGAACACGTGGGACACTCAATATGCTGAAGCCCGATACCTCGCCAAAGATGGCCGGCAGGCGGAAGGGGCCAAAGTCATTCTCGGCTTCCCATGGCCGGGCGACGCGGTTCAAAAAGTCGTCGGGTTGGGACGGGCGCTCGAAGACATTGGCAGCTTCGAGGAAGCCGAAACGCTCTACCGCGGACTCGCTAACAGCGACAAAGGCCCGACGGGGCACATTCCCCTGGTGCAGTACCTCATTCGGCGCGGCAAAGGTGCCGTCGCCATCGTGATCTTGCAAGGAGTCCTAACAATGGCCCCCGTGGGATCGACAGCGCGGCTGTTGTCGATCTCGGTGCGCACCCGCGTGGCAGTACCGCTGACCGGAGCCGAGAAGCCGGATTGGGACAAAACTGTCGCCGAGATCGAAAGCTGGGTCGCCGAGAAATTGAAGGACAATCCGAAGTCGGAAGAGCTCCTGACGGCCAGTGCGGAGCTGGCCGATGCCCGGGGGGCGTACGACGATGCCATCGGCTTCTACACTCGGGCAGCACAGATCAGCACCCCCGAAACACGTGGGACTCAACTCAATAACGTCGCGGTATTGACGGCACTGTTCAAAAAAGACGGCGGTGACAGCACATTGCGGCTTATCAACGAAGCGATTGGTCTGCGTGGCCCCTCACCGTCGCTGCTCGATTCACGGGCGATCATCCGCATGGCATCAGGGGAATATCAAGACGCGCTGCGCGATCTCACAATCGCTTCCGGGTCCGACCCTCGACCGGTGTTTCAGTATCACCTGGCACTGGCGTACCACAAGCTCGGCAACCCCAGCGCACGAACAACAGCCCTAGCGGAAGCCAAGAAACGCGGACTGTCTCAAGCCAGCTTGCACCCGCTGGAATGGGAGGAATACCAGAAGATGCAGGAATTGAAATGAGTCGCGGGTAGACCTTACTTCGCGGCCTTCTTTTTCTTCAACTTCTTCTGCTCCGGGTCGGCTTGGTACTTCTCGAACTCCTCTTTCGAGATGGTGCCATCTTTGTCGGTGTCGAGCTTCTCGAACAACTTGTCGAGAACCTTATCGAGCACGGTGTCGTTGGTTTCGGGACGCTTTTCTTTGATTTTCTCGGACAGTTTCTCGTGGAATTTGGCGAATTCCGCCTCGGACAACTTGCCGTCCTTGTCGGTATCCAATTTCTCAAAGAGTTTGGATTTGTCGAATTTGCCTTTGGCCGAGATTTTCTTGTCGTCGGCCAGTGTAGAAGTGGCTGTGCAGAAGAATACGAACGCGGTGACGAAACACGATTTGCAGAACATCGCAAACTCCGATTGAGTGGTGGATGGAACACGATCCCCACTTCAATCAACCCGATCAGGCGGTGGCAGTTTCGCCGAGCAATCGCTTCGGGTGAATATTTTCGACAGTTCGGAACAGTTTGCCTTGACGCTGCTGGGGCAATCCTTACATTCAAAGGTTCCCAAAGAGTTTGGGAGAGGTTTGCTCAGTGTTTTTAGGCCGGGAGGCTGGTTGTGGCAGCAGCGAACGAACGAATCCGGATCCGCATGGAAGGTTATGACCACGAAGTGCTCGACCGCACTGCGGCCGAGATCGTGGACACGGCCCAGCGGACGGGTGCCGAAGTTCACGGGCCGATCCCGTTGCCGACTCGGATCGAACGGTACACGGTGTTGCGGTCGCCGCACATCGACCGCAAAAGCCGCGAACAGTTTGAAATCCGAACGCACAAGCGACTCATCGATATTTTGCAACCGACCGGCAAGACGATCGAAGCCTTGAACAAAGGGTTGAGTTTGCCGCCGGGGATCGATATCAAGATCCGTGTGATGGGTAGCTCGAAGGGCTGAGCCGGTGCCGCCCGCCTCCGTGGGGCCAGTGGCTTTCAAGACGATGATGTGTACCTGAACCAGAACTGCAGGGCTTCGAGTCTGCCGAATCAGTGTGAGAGAACTTTCCACAAGTTCCCGCCACGGCAACCAAGACTCGCTCACCGCAAGGTGACCGGCCCTGACCGCTGGAAACTTGGCTGGCGTTAAGCCAGTCTGCCAAGTGAATCCCAGTCGGAATGCACCGAAGCGGCCGTGAACCGGCCCTCGGGAACCGCGAGGTAGTGCGATGGTCGAAACCACCGACAAACCCACGAATCCATTCATTCGTGAAGTCACCGCGACGATCAGTGTCCCCGTGCTCAACAAAGCCGGGATCGTGATCGGTTCGGTCGAAGTCGATCCCGCCGAATTTGGCGGCAAGATCAGCCGGCACTTGTTGCACGAAGCGGTGATCATGTACCGGGCGAACCAACGGGCCGGGACGCACCACACCCTCCGCCGGGGCCAAGTGGCCGGTAGCACGAAGAAGATCTTCAAGCAGAAGGGCACGGGCAACGCCCGGGCCGGTACCAAACGAACGAACAAACGGGTCGGCGGCGGTACGGCCAAAGGGCCGAAGCCACGGGACTACGAATACCACATGCCGAAGAAGGCCGTCCGGGCCGCGACCCGCATGGCGATCTTGAGCAAGCTGGTGGACGGCGAAGCCTACATCCTCGAAGACTTGGCGATGACCAGTCCGAAGACCAAGGATATGGCGACCGTGCTGAAAGCGATCAAGGTCGGCAAAAAGATCGTCAAGACGCTGACGGAAGGTGTGGAAATGAACGTCGAGAAAGAGATTTCGCTGTTCGACACCACGGTGTTGATCGGCACGGAATCACTCGACGCGAATATCTACAAGTCGGGCCGCAACATCGAAGGTGTGAAGGTGCTACCAGCGGGCGAATTCAATGCGTACATCGTGTTGAAGCAGAGCCGCTTGGTTCTCACCCGCGCCGCCTTGCAACTGTTACGCGACAAAGGTAAGCCGGAAGCCGCGAAGTAAACCGAACTCCAGTCCGGGTCAGACCCGGTTCCATGATACAGACTCGCCGGTGAGGATTTTGCGATGGCCACGACGCGACCGAAACCCAAACGCTACGTCCGCCGCTTACAGATGCGGAAGCCGTGCGTCCACGGTGTTGCCGGCATCGAACTGCGCCCGCACCAAGTGCTCATTCGCCCGCTCGTCACCGAGAAGGGCACGCACCAGAGCAGCAAATACAACGCATACTCATTCGAAGTGAGTCCGCTGGCGACTAAGATTCAGATTGCGAACGCCGTTGCCGAACTGTTCAACGTGAAAGTTGAGAAGGTTCGGACGCAGACTCGCAAAGGCAAGAAGGCCCGTTACAAGCAAGTGATGGGTGTGCAATCCACCTGGAAGAAAGCAATCGTCACACTCGATGTGAACGATAAGATTGACTTCTTCTAACGGATATTCGGTAGTGTTTTTTGACAGTGTTCGCTGGGCTTGTGCGACTTACTGAGGGTGATTTCGATGGGCGTTCGCAATTACAACCCGACATCCGCAGGCCGCCGGGGCGGCTCGGTTTCGGACTTCTCGGAATGTACGAATCCGAACGTCAACGCCCCGTACAAGCCGTTGCTGGTTCGCCGTAAGAAAACGGGCGGTCGCAACAACCAAGGGATCACGACCTCGCGCTTCCGCGGCGGTGGTCACAAGCAGATGGTCCGCTTGGTCGACTTCAAACGGAAACAAGACGCCGTGGAAGCGTTGGTGCTCACGGTGGAGTACGATCCGAGCCGGACGGCCCGCGTCGCATTGGTGCAATACGCCGATGACGTTCAAACGAAAAAATACATTCTCGCCCCAGACGGCTTGAAGGCCGGCGACAAAGTTCGCTCGGGCGAGATGGCGGAACCGAAGATCGGTAACTGTCTGCCACTGTCGAAGATTCCGTTGGGTCTCACGATTCATAACATCGAGATGACTCCGGGTCGTGGTGGTCAGATTTGTCGCTCGGCCGGTTGCTCGGCGACACTGACGAACCGTGAAAAAGAGTGGGCACTGATCACGATGCCAAGCGGCGAAGTTCGCCGGGTGTCGTCGAAGTGCCGGGCCACCATCGGTTCGGTCTCGAACCCGGATCATATGAATATCAGCCTCGGAAAAGCCGGTCGGAAACGCTGGATGGGTCGTAAGCCCCACAACCGCGGAACCTCGATGAATCCGACTGACCACCCATTGGGTGGTGGTGAAGGGCGGAGCAAGGGTGGTCGCAACCCGGTCTCGCCAACGGGCGTTCCGGCCAAAGGTGGCAAGACGCGCAGCAAGAAGAAACCATCGAATTCGTCGATCGTGCGTCGTCGGCCATCGGGTCGCTTCCAGCAGCACAACGGTTAATCGGTTGCGGATTTCGGATTTGAAGAAATGGGATATCGGCTTGCGATTGCGGTTTTCAATCCGCAATCGCAAATCCGAAATCCGAAATAGGGGTTTCGCATGGGTCGGTCACTGAAAAAAGGCCCGTACGTCGACATGCGGCTCTTCGCCAAAGTCGAAAAGATGGGCAAAAAAGAAGCCTTCAAGACGTGGTCGCGTGACTGCACCATTGTCCCCGAGTTCGTGGCCTCCACGTTCTTGGTTCATAATGGTAAGGCCTTCATTAAGGTTTACGTCACGGAAGAAATGGTCGGGCACAAGCTTGGCGAATTCTCACCGACACGGACCTTCCGAGGCCATACCGCTGGTAAGGCGAAAGCGGCCCCGGCCAGCGCGAAGTAAACTCGACTCGATTGACTCGCGAACACCGAACCCCTGGCGACTGCCATGATTTATGTAGCTAAACACCGTTTCGCCGACGTCGCGCCTCGCAAGATGCGGCCGATCGCCCAATTGGTGCGCGGAAAGAATATCGACGACGCCATCGAAGCGTTGAAGTTTCTGCCGAACCGCGGTGCCCGCTTGATCGAAGCCGTCATCAAGAGCGCCGTCGGCAACGCGGAAGATCTCGGTTGTCGCAACCTCGAAGATCTCATCGTGACCGATTGCCGGATCGACGGAGCACCCATGTTCAAGCGGATTCAACCGCGTGCCCGCGGGACCGCATTCGGAATCAAACGCCGGCTCGCCCACATCATCGTCGGGTTGACCGATCCGACTGCTCCAGATGGCCTGCCAGACATGATTGAGAAGACGATTCCGGTACCGATGACGGTGGATGCACCGGCCTTGGCCGAGTCGCCCGCAACTAAAGCGTAATACGAACCAAACCGGCCTGGCGGCCGGGACTTGCGAAAGTCAAATCGCCCGATTGTGTTCCCCGAGTCGCTCCAGCCGCCTGCATACCGCAGATGGCCCGTCAGGATCAAGGGTTTCGGCTATGGGTCAGAAAGTTCGCCCGACTGGCTTCCGCGTCGGCATCATGACCGACTGGGCGAGTGCGTGGTACGCGAACAAGCGCGACTTTTCGGAGCTGCTCGTGGAAGACTTCCGGATCCGGAAGTTCATCGCGACGTACCTCACGAAGTCGAAGGATCGCAAAAAAGAACAGCGCCCCGCCATCGCGAAGATTCGCATCGAGCGAACCCGCGAACGCGTCAGCGTGATGGTCTACAGCAGCCGGGTCGGTGCCATCATCGGCAAAAAGGGCGAGAAGATCGATAAGTTGACGAAGGCCCTCGAGAAACTGACCCGCAGGCACATCGAAGTCAAGACGATCGAAGTGACCCGGCCCGAGATCGATGCCCAGATCATCGCCGAAGACATTGCCGAACAACTCGAGAAGCGATCCAGCTTCCGCCGCACCATGAAGACCGCGATGCAGCGGGCCATGGAAGGCGGGGCCAAAGGGATCAAACTCCAACTGTCCGGACGACTCGGCGGTGCGGAAATGGCTCGTTGTGAGAAGAGCATGGAAGGTAGCATTCCACTCTCGACCCTCCGAGCCAAAGTCGACTATGGCTTCTCAGAAGCCTCGACCGCTCAAGGCAACATCGGCATCAAGTGCTGGGTTAACAACGGCGACTTCGTGACGGGCGAAATCAACGATACGACCGACGCCCAAGCGGGTGGCCAGAAGCGACCGCAACGCCGCCGCCGCGGCTAATTCGAATTCACGACGTGATCCAGACCGGGGAGAGCGACCATGGCACTGATGCCCAAACGGGTGAAGTTCCGCAAGAATCAGCGACAAGTGATCCGCGGCAAAGCGGCCAAAGCGAAGTACCACGGCGCGATTAAGGGTAATGCCACCCGTGGCAACTACGTCGCATATGGTGACTACGGTTTGCAGAGCCTCGAAGGCGGCTGGTTGTCGGCCGAAGCCATCGAAGCCGGACGGATCACGATGACCCGGTTCGTGTCGGGCGAAGGCCGGTATTACATCCGCGTCTTCCCCCACAAATCGGTGACCTCCATCCCCGCCGAAACCCGGATGGGTAAAGGTAAAGGCGAACCCGAGTATTGGGCTGCCGTCGTCAAGGCCGGGACGATCCTGTTTGAAATCGGCGGGTTGCCGGAAGCGGCTGCCAAGGATGCCCTGGCCCGTGTGGCTTACAAAATGCCGTTCAAGTGCCGATTCGTCAGCCGTCGCCCTAACGTTTAAGTTTAAGTTCCTGAGAGTGGATGTCCCGATATGAAAACCAGCGACCTTCGCAATATGAGCGACGATCAACTCGCGCTCACGTTGATCGATACGGAAAAGCACTTGTTCCAGCTCCGGTTTCAATCGGCGACCGACCGCCTCGAAACGCCGAGCGAAATCAAGAAGGCCCGCCACGACATCGCCCGCATCAAGACTCTGCAGCGGCAGCGACAACTCGTCGCCCTTCAGAAGATCAGCGACGCGGAGTTGACGACGCAGTTGGCTGGCCTGCAAGCCAAGATAGAAGAGCCGGGCAAACGCCGGTTCAAGCGGGCCATCGTCCGCCTCGAAACGATTCAAAATGAACGAGCGGCCCAGAAGGGGAGCGGTAAGTAATGGCGGACACCAAAACAGCCACGGCAACTGAGACCCCGGCGGCTTCCGAAGGCCGACTCGTCCTCGGCATCGTGACCAGCGATCAGATGAACAAGACCCGCCGCGTGGAAGTGCAGCGTCTGGTGCGCCACGCGAAGTACGGCAAGTTCATCAAGAAGCGAACCGTCTGCTACACGCACGACGAAGCGAACGAATCGCATCTCGGCGACACGGTCGAGATCCAAGAGTCGCGCCCGCTGTCGAAGACTAAGCGTTGGACGCTGATTCGGATTCTCACCAAGGCGCCGAGCCGTACCGTGGCCAACCTCGAAGGGGCCGTCGCCGGCAGCCAATTGCCGACCGACGCACCGGTCAGTAAGTAGTCAGACCGGATGTAGGCCACACCATTAGGATTCTACCATGATTCAGATGTATTCGTATCTCGATGTGGCCGACAACACGGGCGCCAAAGAAGTCATGTGCATCCAAGTGCTCGGCGGCACGAAGCGCCGTGTGGCTTACTTAGGCGATGTGATTCGCGCTAGCGTTCGCAAGTCGCTTTCCGGCGGTGAAGTGAAGAACGGCGACGTGATCAAAGGTGTGATCGTCCGCACGAAAATTGCCACCCGCCGCGAAGATGGTAGTTACATCCGCTTCGACAGCAATGCACTCGTATTGCTCGACAACGACAACAATCCACGTGGTACCCGTATTTTCGGTGCTGTACCGCGTGAACTCCGCGCCAAGTTTAATAAGATCATCAGCCTCGCCTCCGAAGTGGTTTGAAGTAAATCTTTCGGTGATGTTACGTTCCTGAATTCCGATACACGATGGTGTTGAGATGTTCATTCGCAAAGATGATATTGTCGCGATCCTCGCCGGCGACGACAAAGGCAAGCGCGGCAAAGTGCTTCAGATCCTTCGTGAAGATGGCAAAGTCCTCGTTGAAGGGATCAATAAAGTCTACCGTCACTTGAAGCCGTCGAAGCGGAACCCGCAAGGGGGCCGGTTGTCGAAGGAAATGCCCGTGGCCGTCTCGAACGTCGCCCTCATCGACCCGCAGACGAACACGCCAACTCGCGTGGGTGTCCGGTACACGGCGGACGGCACAAAAGAATTGTTTGCGAAAAAGAGCGGGACGACCATCCGCCAGATCGCCAAAGCGAACGCGAAATACGCCACCAAGAAGTAAATCTGCTTTCCGTTATTCATACACCGAAGACCCGGACCTCGCCCGTTGGCAATGGGTGGGAATTAGGTCGAGCTAGGAACTTGAACATGGCCCGGTTGTTAGAGAAATACACGAAAGAAATTGAGCCGGTGCTGATTGAAAAGCTCGGCCGCTCCAACAAGCACAGCTTGCCGAAGCTCACCAAGATCTGCCTGAACATGGGCGTGGGCAAAGCTCTGCAAGACAAGAACCGGATGACCGAAGCCGCCGACCAGCTGACGTTGATCGCGGGTCAGAAAGTGCAAGTCACCAAAGCGAAAGTGGCCATCAGTACGTTCCGTCTCCGCCAGGGTTATGAAATCGGTTGTCGGGTGACGATCCGCGGTCGACGGATGTATGAATTTCTGGATCGCTTGATCAACTTGGCGCTCCCGCGGATCCGCGACTTTCGCGGGGTGAATCCGAAGAGCTTCGACGGCAACGGAAACTACAGCATGGGTCTCTCGGAGCAGCTCGTGTTCCCGGAGATCGACCCGGACAACGTCCACTTCACCCAGGGTATGGATATCACCATCTGCACTTCGGCGATGAACGACGAAGAAGCTCGACTGATGCTCAAACTCTTCGGAATGCCGTTCCGCGAGTAATTTGGAAACGACCGTGACTGTTGCGGTCGAAGTCATACTTTGAAGTATTCAAGCGGAACGGCTTGCTCACGGTGTGATCCACCGCCCGAGTGGGAACGCCGCCAAGAGTGCAATCTCACAATCTCCACCCGAGGTCGCTGGATGTCAACCGACGCCAAAATGGCTCGTTTCAAGAAGCAAATGGTGGCACTCGACGCCCACAAAGCGGAGATGGCCAAGCCGGAAGAGCAGCGCGACAAAACCAAAATCATGCGTCCGCGTGATTTGATCCGCATCCGCAATCGTTGCCAGATCACCGGTCGCCCCCGCGCCGTGCTCCGCAAGTTCGGCGTCTGCCGAATTATCTTCCGCGACATGGCCAGCGACGGGTTGATCCCCGGTGTCCGCAAAGCGTCTTGGTAATTTTAGTTCCAGGTTCCAAGTTTCAGGTTCCAAGTCGCTAAGACTTGTCGCAGCCCGAGCTTGTTCTCGAACCTGGAACCTGGAACTTGGAACCTGGAACTTCGACCATGATGACCGATCCCGTAGCGGACATGCTGACCCGGATTCGCAACGCGAGCAACGTCGAGCGTCCGTTCGTCGATATGCCTGCCACCAAATTGAAGGTGGCCATCGCCAAAGTGCTCGTGGACGAAGGGTTCGTCTCCGGATACCGCACCGGCAAGTACAGCGAAGGCGACGCCGGTAAAGAGTTCGTGGAAACCACCGACCTCGGCCAAGCCCACGTGATGCTGCAAGTCTTCTTGAAGTACGGCCCGGACGGCGAGCGGGTGATCCGCAAGATCGACCGCTACTCGAAGCCGGGGCGCCGCGTGTACCAAAGTTACACCGAAATTCGCCGCGTGCTCGACGGTTTGGGCATCGCCATCATCAGCACCAGCCGGGGTGTGATGAGCGACCGCCAGGCCCGCAAAGCCAAGGTGGGCGGCGAAGTCCTGTGCACCGTTTGGTGATCCGTATCCGACGTTCAAGATAATAGTTCCCGATTGACCTCAAGCACACCATTTGTGTTGCTTGGAATTTGGAACAGAGGATTCAACGATGTCTCGTATCGGCAAACAGCCCGTGGTCGTCCCCGCCGGCGTGAAGGTGAACGTGACGGGTATGACCGTGAAGGTCGAAGGCCCCAAAGGGACTCTCGCATTCACACACCACACGGCGATGAAGTTGAAGGTCGATGGCGGCCAGATCCTGGTCGAGCGGCCCGACGACAGCCGCGACAACCGTGCGCTCCACGGTTTGACGCGTGCCTTGATCAACAACATGGTGGTCGGGGTGACGACGGGGTACCAAAAGCGATTGAAGATCGAAGGCGTCGGTTACCAAGCCACGATGAAGGGCAAAGCTGTGGAACTGACAGTCGGCTTCGCCAACCGCATTTTGCACACGCCCCCCGAGGGGATCACGGTCGCCGTGCCCGACCCGACGACGATTCTCGTCACCGGGTCGGACAAGCAGCGTGTCGGCCAATTCGCCGCCGAGATCCGAGCAAGCAAGAAGCCCGAGCCGTACAAAGGCAAAGGGATTCGATACGAAAACGAAGTCGTTCGCCGCAAAGAAGGCAAGTCCTTCGCCGCGAGCAAGTAATTTCGACGGTTGGCAGTCCGCATTCGGTGGTTGCATTGCAATCGCCGACGACATCATGGGCCGCGTGGGCCGATGGCTGGTCTTGCTGACTCTGAACTGTGTTCCGCCGATAGCCGAAAGCTCGAGAACTATGGACGCCAATAAACTCAAAGCATTGCAAGGCCAGCGGCGGAAATACCGCGTGCGCCGGGCCATCCGTGGCACGGCCACCAAGCCGCGCCTTTCGGTGTTCCGCAGCAACCTGCACATCTACGCCCAGTTGATCGACGACGAGAACATGGTCACACTCGCCGCGGCCTCGACCAGCGACAAAGGTGACAAACTGAAGTACGGCGGTAATGCCTCGGCAGCGACCATCGTCGGGAAAAAGCTCGCCGAGAAAGCCAAGGCCAAAGGGATCGCCGTGGCGGCCTTTGACCGTGGCAACTACCGGTTCCATGGCCGGGTGAAGGCATTGGCCCGAGCTGCGACCGAAGCAGGCTTGATCTGCACCGGTTTGGTCGAAGCCGCTCCGAAAGAGGCGAAAGTGGTCGCCCCGGCTGCACCGTCGAAAAAAGAGAAGAAGGCCGAACGTCAGCAGGGCTAGTTTCAAACGATAATCACGGGCGTTCGCGTCCGATAGACTTACAGCACTGATCCGCAGCGGCTCCGCCGCCGGGATCACCGGGGATCGAACATGGCGAATGAACAAGGTGGCGGTGGGAGTGGAGGCGGCAGCCGTGGGGGCAGCGGCGGCGGTGGTCGCGGCGGCAGTGGCCGTGGTGGCGACGACCGCGATTCACGCGATCAAGGCATGGTCGACTACTTGGTGAAAATTCGCCGCAGTGCCTGCGTGGTCAAGGGTGGCCGGCGATTCAGTTTCAACGCGCTCGTGGTCGTCGGCGACAAGCTCGGCAAGGTCTCCTTCGGATACGCCAAGGCGAACGAAGTGCCACCGGCCGTTGAGAAAGCCATTAAAGAAGGCGAGCAAATGGCCAAGCGGGCCAAGAAGCTCCAGCTCAAAGATAAGACGATCCCGCACCGCGTGATTGGCAAGTTCGGCGCCAGTCGGGTGATTCTGGTTCCCGCTGGCCCGGGTACCGGCGTGAAAGCTGGCCCCGGTGTCCGCGAAGTACTGCAAGCGGCCGGGATCGAAAACATCCTGACCAAAACGCACGGTAGCACGAATCCGATCAACCTTGTGAAAGCCACCATCAACGGCCTGAAGCAACTACGCACACGCGAAATGGTTGCCAACCTTCGGGGAGTGCAACTCTAATGGATCTCACGACACTCTCGGATGGTTTGCAAAAGCGCAAGCTCAAAAAACGGGTTGGTCGGGGCGTCGGCTCCGGTCACGGTAAAACGGGTAGCCGTGGACACAAGGGTCAGTTCGCGAGCGCCGGTTCGGCGAAGCCGAATCCGCTGTTCGTGGGTGGCCAGACGATGCTCCACCGCCGGATTCCGAAGCGGGGCTTTTCCAACGCGACCTTCGCCAAGGATTTTGCCATCGTCAACATCCGCGACCTCGACGATCAGTTCGAGCCGGGCGAGTTGATTGATATGGCGTCCCTCAAGGCCAAGCGGCTCGTCGTGGGCACCTTCGATGGCGTCCGCGTGCTCGGCGAAGGCGAAGTCACGAAGCAGTTGACCGTGAAGGCGAACCACTTCACGAAGTCGGCCCGCGAGAAGCTCGAAGCCAAAGGTGGGATGTTGGAACTGATTCCACCACCGAAGAAGCCCGTTCGCAACAAGATGGGCCAGGGCAACCGGGCCGTGAAGATCAAACCGAAGCCGCCGGCCGTCGTTTGATTGCGGATCGGCGATTGCAGATTTCGGATTGGAAGATTCACTGCCGATCCGAAGTCTCCTATCCGAAATCCCAAATCCGAAATTCATCTCGGGGTTCCGATGTTCTCGCAATTAGTCACGATCTTCAAGATCCCCGAACTGCGCCGCAAGATTTTCATCACGCTGCTATTTTTGGCCGCGTACCGGATTGGATACTACGTTCCACTCCCGATGATCGATCAAGCGGTGCTCGCCGATAAAATGGCCAACGCGGGCGGCGGGGCACTCGGGAAGGTTCTCGGCTTCGTCTCGTTGTTCTCCGGTGGGAACTTGAGCCAGTCGTGCATCTTCTCGCTCGGCATCATGCCGTACATTTCCGCGTCGATCATCATGCAGTTGCTGTCATCCGGGGTGCTCCCGTCTCTCGAACGCCTCCGTAAAGAGGGGGAATCCGGGCGGAAGAAGATCAACGAATACACACGCTATCTCACGGTGCCGATCTGCGTGATCCAAGCGACCATGTTCGTCCAGACGCTGCTGCGGCCGGGGGGTGATGGCGGTGGCTTCGGGTCCGCGATCGGCGGGATCATGGATGATTCGTCAACCGCATTTTACTTCGGCATGGCGGCGGTCATCATCATGACGGCGGGAACGCTGTTCTTGATGTGGATCGGTGAGCAGATCGACGAATACGGTATCGGCAACGGGATCTCGCTGATCATCATGGCGGGGATCATCGCCCGCATTCCGGAAGCCATTGGCATCATGATCTTCGTTCCGGGCACGTCTCAACTGAAGGCGAGCTTGTTCACGCTCGGGAGTGAATCGGGCGACATCAGCCTCGAGAAAATGCTCGTCCTCGGGTTCCTGTTCATCGCCGTGGTCGTGGGCGTCATCGCCATCACGAAAGCCCAACGCCGCATCCCGACCCAGTCGGCGAAGCACATCCGCGGCCGCCGGGCGTTCGGCGGTTCGCGCAACTTCTTGCCGATGAAACTCAACGCGGCCGGGGTCATGCCGGTGATCTTCGCCAGCACGCTGCTGATCATTCCGGGGTTCGCGTTCAACATGATTGCGAACCAGTTCAACGTGCAGTGGGCGACCGACTGGGGCAACATTTTCCAGCGGAACTCGGGCTGGATTTACAACGTGCTGTACATCGTCTTGATTTACGTCTTCTGCTACTTCTGGGTGGCGATCACGTTCAACCCGAAGGAAGTGTCGGACAACCTCAAAGACTATGGCAGCTTCATCCCCGGGTACCGTCCCGGGAAGAGCACCGCGGATTACCTCGAACGCGTGCTGATGCGGATCACTTACGTCGGCGCCGCATTCCTGGCCATCATCGCGATCATCCCGACGATCGTCGGGTCGGAGTTGGAAATCCACCCGACCGTCGCGGCCTTCTTCGGTGGTACCGGCTTGCTGATCGTCGTGAGTGTGGCCCTCGACCTCGTCCAGAAGATCAACAGCCACTTGGTGATGCGGAACTACGCGGGCCTCACCGACGAGTGAACTGCGGGTGACTTGTTTTTCCATGCCGCCGACGAACCGACCGTTCGTCGGCTTTTTCTATTGGCCATGCTTATGCGATTGGTTCTGATCGGTGCACCGGGGTCCGGGAAAGGGACGCAAGCCAGAAAACTGTGCGACCGCCTCGGGCTGCTCTACATCGGCACCGGCGATATTTTGCGGGAAGCGATCCGACAAAACTCGACCGTGGCCCGCGAGGCGAAGCCCCTGATCGATGCGGGCCGGCTCGTGCCGGACACGATGGCCAACGACATGGTGGCCGAACTGTTCCGTGCCCGGCACCCGGAGCAATTCGTGATGGACGGCTACCCGCGCACCTACTCGCAGGCGATCGCGCTCGACGCCTTGTTGGCGCAGCAATTCTTGAAACTGGATGCCGTCGTCGATTTGGCCGTGAGCGACGACGACGTCGTCCGGCGGATTGGGAGTCGCCGATGTTGCTCCAATGGCGCGTGCGGAGTCTGCTACAATTTAGAGTTTCAACGACCGAAATTGCCCAACATCTGCGACCGCTGCGGTCGCGCGTTGATGATCCGAGATGACGACGGCGAAGCGACGGTTCGGACGCGGCTGGCCGAGTTCCACGCCAACACCGATTTTCTGATCGAGCATTACCGCCGGGCCGGGCTGTTGAAAGAAATCTCGGCGACTGATCCGGTTGAGACGATTTACCAGAACATCGTGAAATGCCTTCCCGAACGCGGCTGAGCGAGTTTCGATTCCCACGCCGAGACCCCACGGATACCATGTTTCAACGGCACAACAATCGTCCGCCCGAATTGAAATCGGCCCGCGAACTCGGCCTCATGCGGGAGTCGGGCAAACTCGTGGCCCGGGCGCTCAAGATCTGCCGCGACATGGCGAAACCCGGCGTGAAAACCATCGAGATCGACCGTGTGGTCGAAGCATTCTATTTGAAACATCAAGCCATCCCGCTGTTCAAAGGGTATCCCGGCAAAGTCCCATTCCCCTCCGTGACGTGCATGAGCATCAACGAGCAAGTGGTTCACGGCATCCCGGGCGAACGGGCGCTCAAAGACGGCGACCTGCTCAAGGTCGATACGGCCTGCCGGTTGAACGGGTGGTGCGCCGATCGCGCGATCACCATCCCCGTGGGCACGGTTCGGCCGGAGCGGTTGCGCTTGCTCAAAATCGGCACGGAAGTGCTCCAGATGGCCATCGACGAACTGCCGCGGCGGAAGTGGTGGAGCGAAGTGGCCAGCCGGATGCAGAAGCACGCCGAGGAAGCCGGGTTCAGTGTCGTGACGAACTACGTGGGTCACGGGATCGGGCGGGTGATGCACGAGAACCCGCAGGTGCCGAACTACGTGTCGCGGGACACCCGCAAGCACGACTTCCGGTTGGAGCCGGGGTTGGTGCTCGCCATCGAACCGATGGTGAACATGGGCACGGCCGAAGTCGTGACGACGCGCGACCACTGGACGGTAGTCACCCGCGACGGTCTGGCGAGTGTCCACATCGAACACACGCTGGCGATCACCGCCGACGGTATCGTGAATATCACCTCGGACGAAGGCGCCTTCGACGACGAACCGACGGCGGTTTAGAATCGGCGGCTGATGAGGGTCTCGCCCATGCCGGATCATCCCGAACCTCGGCGCCCCGCCGACGATGCCCGTCTGCTTTTGGCGAAACTCCGCATCGAAGACGGCACCAAACTTGAGGAAGTGTTTGGGAAGTTGACCGAAGCCGCCGCTGGTGTGCTCCGGATCGAGCGGGCCGGGATTTGGCTCTTCGTGGACGAAAAGCGTGCTCTGCGTTGCGTCGACTTATTCGAGCAATCCAAAGCCACGCACTCGGCGGGCATCACTCTGCAAGTGGACGATTTTCCCGCTTACTTCGCGGCTCTTTCCCGTCGCAAAACGGTACCGGCCGAGTCGGCGAAGACCGATCCGCGAACGACCGGCCTGTACGACGCTTACCTGGCCCCACTCGGCGTGACTTCGCTACTCGACGCTCCGATTTATGTGGGTGGCGAAGTCATCGGAGTTGTCTGTCACGAGCACATCGGCCCACTGCGGGAGTGGACGACCGAGGATCGGGACTTCGCCGGATCGATGGCCGATGTCGTGGCGCTCAAAATCCGTGCGGCTGAATTCGAGGAAGCACGGATCGCCTTGCACACGCAGGCGAGCCAACTCGCCGAGGCTCGTCGGTTGGATGCACTCGCGGAAATGGCGGCGGGCGTCGCACACGACTTCCGGAACATTTTGACGATCATCACCGGCTACGCCGACTTGATTTCAGCCGACTCGACGGCCGGGCCAATCCTCAGTGGGTTCGCCCGGCAGATCGCCAGCGCCGGCCAACGCGGGGTGAAGTTGACGGCGGAATTGATGGAGTTCGCCCATCCTGGCCCAAAAGCGGCCCGGGTGATTCGACCGTCCGAAGTCATCGCTGCCCAGCTCCCACTCCTTCAAGCCGTCGCAGGGGAACAGTGCCCGGTGACCATTGAGGTACGCTCGCCCGTTGGTCGGGTGTTGATCGCTCCAGATCAACTCGAACGCGTCGTGTTGAATCTGGTGGTGAATGCTCGGGATGCACTTCAAAATCAAGGAGTGATTTCGATTGTCGTGGATGCCGTAGAAGATCGGTACGAAGACGGTCTTCCGGGCCGGTTCGTCTTGGTGGAAGTGGCCGATGGTGGCACCGGAATTTCACCGGAGGTGTTGGCGAAAATCTTCGATCCGTTCTATACCACGAAGCCTCGGGGCCAAGGCACCGGGCTAGGTCTTGCGGTGGTCAGCCAGATCGTCACGCACGCCGGTGGCTTCGTGCGCGTTGTTACGGCACTCGGCCGAGGAACGCAGTTCAGAATCTTTTTCCCGCGGGTCAGTAGTCAGGGGTGACTTCGCCTGCACGGGGTGAAACCCAACCGCGCACGTCGATTCCTTGCATGCCCGCGCGGCGGGCCGCTTCGAGGCCGATGTCGGTATCTTCGAACACCACGCAGGCGCTCGTCGGGATGTTCCCGAGCCGCGCGGCCGCTTCCAGAAAGACATCCGGCTCCGGTTTGTGGCGGGCCGTGTCTTCCGCACAGACCAACGCATCGAACCAATCGTGGATGCCAATAGCTTGGAGCGTCTGCTGCACGATGGCGCGGTATCCCCCGCTCGCCACGGCCATCGGCAACCGGCCCCGGTAGCGCTCGGCAATGCCAACGACGGAATCCAGCGCGGTCACTTCGTGCAACAGAGTCAGGAAGATCGATTCTTTAACGTGGACGAGCGTTTCGATTTCGGCATCTGTAACGGGGATGCCCGTTTCCTCGCTCAAAACGCGGATGATCTTCGCCGTCGGCACTCCGCCGAGCTGGTAGAAGCGCCGTTCATCGAAGGGGATTCCACGCGGATGCAGAATTTGCGTCCAAGCCCGGTAATGGATCGGCATAGTATCGGCGAGTGTGCCATCGCAATCGAAGATCAAAGCGCGAGTAGTGGCGGACGGCTTCCAGTCAGCGGGCATCGGTCGGCTCTCAAACATTGGGAACGGAACTACCGTCCAAGATAAGCATTTGAAACCAGTCTATCGCAAAGAATGGCAACCGTGGCGGGCGAAGGAGGCAAGAGTGTTATCGTTTGTTTTCGAAGTATTGCTTGCAGTTCTCACGCAAGCGATTGGCCATAGCGTGGTGTATGTCTGCACGCTGGGGCAAAAGCGTTGTGGAGACGACTTCGCCACGATCATTGGGATCGGATTCCTACTCGCCCTGATACTTCTGATTGCCTTCGTGATTTGATGGCTTGATGAACAGGCACCCCGGCCAGCGTCCGTCAGCTGTCGGATTCTGGACTGCTCAAAACAATCCGGCAGACTCTGGCCGGCTCGCCTGCCTTCGGTTACTCCGGTTTGCTTTTTGCGGTTTTAGGCTAAAATGTAGGTGCCATCCCGCCGCCACGTTCGAGTGCCGCCATGAACGAAATTTTGCCACCCGGCCAAGGGTTCCGCCTGCCGAAGTTCCGCTTGATCATTCTGATGCTGTCGCCCTTTTTGTTGATCGGCGGAGTGGTCGCCAGCGGCTTCGCGGTGAATCGTGTCCTGCCAGAGCAACCGGCCGGGCCTTATTCGAAGACGGGGCTGACCACAGGAACCTCGCTGCCGGATGTCGAAGTCGAAAATCCGGATGGGAACAAGCTCTTTCTACTCCATTGTGCCAACTGCCATGGAGCCAAAGGGGACGGAGTCGGTTTGGCCGGATTGAACCCGCGTGCCCGGTACTTCGGGTACGACAAATTCAAGTTTGTCAGCACCACGAACGCCGCGAAAACCGGCGGGGGAATGCCGACCGACGACGATCTGTTCGGCACCTTAAAACGTGGGATCGCCGGTTCGCCGATGCCCTCGTTCGGCCACCTGCCCGACGCCCAACTTTGGGCACTCGTCGGCCAAGTCCGCAAGTTCGTCCGCGTCGAAGTCATCGTGCAGCGGATGAAGGACAGCGTGAAGACGAAAGCCGAACTGAGCGAGGAAGGCTTCGATGAAAAATCCGACTGGAGTCCGGTGGCCATCGAAAAGATGCGGCAGATGGCCGAGATGGAAGTCGCGGTGGGCCTGAGCTTCGCGCTGCCGAACCCGTTCCCTGAAAGCACCCCGGAAGGAATTGCCCACGGCAAATTGATCTTCGAGAAAGCGGCCTGCGTGTCGTGTCACGGTACCAACGGCAAAGGCGACGGGCCGCAATCGAAAGATCCCAAATTCCTCAACGAGAACGGCACGAAGGCGGTGCCACGCGATCTCACGGCTGGGCTATTCAAAGGGGGCGCCGCACCGGATCATATCTATTCGCGTGTCTTCTTGGGTATTCCCGGTACGCCGATGCCGATGAGTGGGTTGACCGTGCCACCGCAGGACATCATCGATCTCGTGCATTATGTGAAGTCGCTGGAACAGCGGTGAACTAGAATAGCACTAACTTCCCAGAGTTCACTCAGCCCAAGAGATGCGACGACATGCCTTCTGAATCGATCGCATCCTTTCTCGATTTGGCCCGCGAAAAGAACATCCTCCAAGCCGGGGATGTTGACGCGCTGTTTCAACAGCCGGATGTGCCGCAACAGAACCTCGCGGCCCTCTGCGAGTTCCTCCAGATGCGCGGCGTGCTGACGCAGTATCAGTCCGACATGATCCGCGCCGGCAAAGGCTACGAGCTGAACTTCGCCGGCTACCCGATCCTCGATGAACTCGGCCTCTGCCCCGGTGGCACCGCTTACAAGGGCATTCACCCCGCGTTGCGGACACCAGTGGTGATTCGCCGCTTACGCAGTGAGTGGTTCGCACCGCTCGATAATGCCTCGGCCTATCTGCAGCGGGCCCAAGATGCGGCCCCGACGGTTCACCCGAACTTGGCCCACTTGCTGGATGCCGGTGTTCACCGCGACGAAGCGTTCGTGGTGCTCGAGCCGTTCGACGGTGCCGATTTGGAATCGTTGATCGGCGACATCGGCCCGATGCCCGCCCCGCTAGCCGCCGAATTCATCAAGCAAGCAGCGCTGGCCCTTCAAACGGCTCACCTGTCCGGATTAGTTCACGGCGACATCCGACCCGCGAACATTTGGGTGGGGCCGCTGATCACCTCGACGCGCTTGCGGATCGACGGTTCACCACGATATCGCCCGGCGTCGACGGCCTCGGTCAAACTGTTCGAACTGGGCTTGGTGCCGAATCGCCCGGCTGTAGCCGGTGACCCTTACCTCGCTCCGAAATCGAAGTCCCCATCGGCCGAGGCGGACATCTTCGCCCTCGGTGCCAGCTTGGCCTTTTTGTTGACCGCGAAGCCACCGTCGACCCCGGACACGTTGACCGCGCTCCGCCCCGATGCCCCGCCGGCGCTGCTGAACTTGGTGGGCAAAATGATGGCCGCCGATCCGGGCGCGCGGCCGACGGCGTCCGAAGTGCTCGTCGAACTTTCCGAAGTGGATCGATCGCCCACGGTCGAACGCAAGAGCCGAGGGCCGTCGGCTCTGGGTGGTGGCGAGCTGGAGCATCTGGAAGTGAATTCCGTCATCGAAGACACCGGGATCGACATGGCCGAAGCGGCCAATGTCGATCTCGCATCGGTCGCGGAAGACTCGCTCCCGGTGGTGGGCGATTGGCCCGCACACTCCCTAGAAGAATGGGCTCCGCACGATACGCCGAGCAGTGCTCCATCGCAACCGCGGGTCGTCCCGAAGCGGACGATCAACAAGACGAAAGTGCTGATCTGGATCGTCGCCTTTTTCGTCCTGAACTTCTTGGCCGCCGCGATTTGGGCGTCCATTTACTTCGGGGTGTTCGATAACACCCCGGACCCGGAACCGGAGCCGAAAACCGCGCCCATCAAACCCGTTAAGAAGGGCAAATCGCCCGCATGAAGCCGTGCATCAGCCAGGCGACGACGCTGCCGAGCCGCTTCGCCGACGACGTGACCGGGTACGCCGATGGCGGCTGCCCCGCACTCGAAGTCTGGCTCACCAAACTCGAAACGCACCTCGAGACGCACTCCGTCGCCGAGACGCAAGAGCTGCTGCGACAACGCGGTGTCACCCTGGCCGCTGCGGCGTACCAAGGCGGCCTGTTGCTCTCGCAGGGGGAAGCTCGCAAGGCGGCCTTCGACCACTTCAAACGGCGGCTGGAAATCTGCCAGCAGTTCGGCATCCGCACGCTGCTGCTGGTCGCCGACTTCGTGCAGAAGGTCGATTCCACGGACCTCGGGCGCTCGGTGGTATCGCTGACGGAAGCGGGCCGGTGGGCGGCGGGGTTCGACGTCCGACTGGCCCTCGAATTCCGCGGCCAAGACACGTTCTGCACCTGCTTGGAAACCGCGCTGATGCTCGTGGCCGAGTGCCGCGAGCCGAACGTCGGCGTCTGCCTCGACGCCTTCCACTACTACCGCGGGCCGAGCAAACCCGAAGACTTGGCCCGGCTGACGAATGCGAATCTCTTCCACGTGCAACTCTGCGATGTCGCCGGCATCCCGCGGGAATTGATGACCGATGCCGACCGCATTTTCCCCGGCGAAGGCGAGTTCCAATTCGACCCGATTTTGAACCGTCTGCACGAGATCGGTTACACCGGGTTCGTCTCGCTGGAATTGCTGAACCCGATGCTCTGGGGATCGAAACCGTCGCAGATCGCCGAGTTGGGCATGACGGCACTCGCCAGGTTGATGACCCGCAACTAACCCGACCGCGAGGCACCCGATGGAACTGCTCTGGGCACCGTGGCGACTGGCGTACATCACCAATCCGAAGCCGACGGCACCGTCGCCCCATGCCGACGATTGCTTCCTCTGCCGGGGCATTGCCGGGGCCGCCGACCGGGAAAATCTCATCGTCCACCGCACGGCGTTGTCCGTCGTGATGCTCAACCGCTTCCCGTACAACAACGGCCATCTGCTCGTCGCCCCGCTGCGGCACGTCGCACGCCTCGATCTCCTCGAAGACACCGAACTCCTCGATTTGCAGCGGACGTTGATCCGGATGCAATCGGCCATCGAAACCGGCATGGCCCCCGACGGGTTCAACGTCGGGCTGAACCTCGGCCGCGTCGCCGGGGCCGGGTTGCCGGGGCACCTGCACTGGCACCTCGTGCCCCGCTGGACCGGCGACACCAACTTCATGCCCGTGCTCACCGACGCCAAAGTGATCGTCCAAAGCCTCGATTCGCTCTGGGAGTTGCTCACGGGCGTTCTCGCCAAATAGAAGCGCGTGGACTGTGAAACGGGTGAGTTTACCGGCGGCGTTTCACTGGATTCTGACACGCAATTCGACCATCGCTTCCACTTCGACACCCAAAACTTCCTTGAGCCGCACCTCTTCGATGGCTCGTTTCAGATATAGCAATGCGTTTTCGGAGTTGTCGAGTTGATAGAGTGTGAATTCGATGTTCCGAAGGACAACATCGGGCTCCTCTTGGGGTTTCTCGGCCAATTCTTTCCTGCGGGCGATGTAGGCCTTCACCAACGGCGGGACCGCCGCCGACCCGTAATCGAGGAGGGCCTGGATCGCCGGGAAATTATGATTCAAACCCGAATTTGCATCCGTCCCTCGCATAGTATTGTAGACCGTTCCTCTTCGTGTGAATCGGATCGACCTTGGAGTACTGATCTGGGAAATGGTGAAGTGGATAGACGGTTCGTACCTGAGCCTACTCAAAATCCACATGCCACTTTCTACTTCGATGGTACTCAAGCCTTTTTCTTGGACTTTGGCGAGTAGCGACACGCACAGCTCCGTCCTGGCTTTTTCGAGACGGTTTGCATCCTCGAACAGGGTTTTCGTGTCTTTGACCGCGACCGGTGGCGCCGGTGTCTCGACTACAACCGGCTTGTCCCCCGCAACAACGTTGAAAGCATCGACCCCCACGAACGATGCGCATAGAATCACAATCGACCGGAACATGGTTGCCCCCTTGTGATGCCTACTTGGGCCGGTACTTCCAGTCGGTCTTGTCGATCCACTCCTCCTTGATGACCGGCTGGCCCGCCTTGTCGAGCGGAGGGCTGACCGTCAGGATCACCGGGTTGCTCTCGATGATCTCCTTCGAGGGGTACAGCTTCCACTCCGCTTTGATTAAGAAGATGCCGATCTGCCGCGCGTTGAAATCCCACTCCATACCCTCTCGACGTGGATTCGTTACCATGAAAGGCATGGGCCTATCACCCGCCGCCCCCACACTTCCGGTAATCCTGGACTCGTCGAAGCCTTCACCCGAGATGCAGAATCGTGCCTTTTCTGGATTTAAATTGATGACCGACTTGGTCGCGAAGTCGTACTCTCCGATGATGTGCTGTGTGTGCGAAA
Source organism: Fimbriiglobus sp. (assembly GCA_025351325.1). Lineage (GTDB taxonomy): Bacteria > Planctomycetota > Planctomycetia > Gemmatales > Gemmataceae > JALHQU01. Next base: position 3,631 of record JANXWE010000187.1, on the reverse strand, counting down.
CACTGCGCGCTCGAATCTCGCGCTCGACCGGGACGAGTTCGGTCAGGCGAATGGAGTCCCCCGGGAAGGCGTGCGTGCGGCTCAATTCGGCGGTGATCAGGACCCGGCGCGGGGGCTTGGCCCTTAATTCCGGTTCCGGGGCCTCGACCGGCCCAGGAACCGGTTTGTCCCCCGCCAGAGCGGCCCAGGCCGCGATTCCCACGAGAGTTGCACACAGAAGTATGATCGGCCGGAACATGGTTGCCCCCATCGCACTTGTTAATCAGCAATTTAAGGCTACTTCGCCCACTTGAACTTTTCCTTAAGTACACCGTCTATTTTCTTCTTTGTAGTTGGGTACTGATGCAGCAATGCGTTGATCGCTGATTTTCGTGGGAATCCGCCGATGGCTATGCGGCGTCCATCCACGCGATAGTTAAGGTACAGGCTTGTTTAGTTCTATCCATTAAGTTTTTTGCGTGTTCCTCGGTATACATCTTGCCGAGATCGTGTACAGCCGGATCGCGCCATGCCCTTTTGATGGAATCAAACGCATCTATCACGGCAGATGCAGATCGCTTCTTGTCGATTTCAACCTTGGCAGAAGACGGCAACTGGCCAGCATACACTTTGGCCAAAGCGACGGTTAGTCCCCATGTATTTTTCGGGGCGGGCGGGTTTCCAGTAAGTCTTTCGTGGAAGTCGTTCAGTACGAATTCCAGAACCCTTGAGAAGTGGAAAACGGCACCGGTGTACCGACCGAGTGCAAGGCACTTCGCAGCCTCCGAAATGTCGTTGGACGTAGTCGGAAACCGCGTTTCGATTTCTTCCCCAAGAGGGTACTCTTTGCTGAAAAGCGTGGCTTTCGGGGTGTCGAGGTATAGGAACAGCCTGCTGCCGAGTTCGTCGGCAGCGCGGCGGCGAATCTCGCCGAGTTCATCGACGACTCTGCTGCATTTCACAGGGCCGTCTTTACAGACCAGAAAACGATTGACGGCCTCAATCGTAAATTTCAAATCTAGTTTTTCGCACTGCGATTTGAACCCGGCAACAATTCCCATCAATGGGACGTTTTCCTGTGGGTTTATGACGCAATCCAAATTGGACAAATCCAATTCCGTGATTGCCCTGCCAATTGCATGGCCAGCCAAAAAGTAGTTGTAGGAATATGCTTCGAGCATCGCGTACAGGCTCGTGACTTTGCCAGTTTGGCAGAACGACGAAATACCGTTAGTGGTCATGATATTGAAGAGATACATGGTTGGCCACCTTTTGAGTTATACTTTGTAAAACGAATCGTCAACGCATTACTGCATCAGCACCTGTAGTTGGCTTCCCAGTCGGCTTGAGACATCTGATTTTTTCCATGATCAGTTTGGTCTTCATGATCGTAGAGTTCATTAATCAAGTCTACTGCATTTTTTATCTCATCGAATTGGATGTTTGCGAGGCTCTTCAGTTGAGTTATGGCCGCCTTTTCAGCAGCTGCCGCTGTACTGCCCGTCTGCACAGCCGTCATGACCGGGACATTCAGCAGCTGTTTCTTCATCACATATTCACCGATGGCCAGATGCAGTTTCTCGTGTTTGAGCAGAGCATCCGTCCAGCGGGCCGGGATGTCGAGCCTTTTGGATTCCGCCGGGTTGAACTCGCTCTTGAACTTGAAGTTCGTTGGCAGCCCGAACCGCTGGTTCGCACGTGCGTGGCGACGATGCGCCGCGTCGACGACTTCCGCTGGATGGTGATGGCCGAGGCCAAACGTCGACACTTCTTCACGGCGAAGAAGCGGGCCTTCGTAGCCGACGGCGCCGCCTACAACTGGACGATGCGCGCTGGGCAGTTCCCCGACTTCGTCCCGATCCTCGACTTCCTCCACTTGGCCGGTTATCTGTACGCGGCGGCAAAAGCGTTCGACCCGGCGACGGTGGCCGAACGCTATCGGGGTCACGTCCACCAGTGCCGCTGGACGGGCGAGCGTGACCACCCTCAATGACCTGGGCCGTCCGATTCTCGTCTCGGTGCCCACTATCGAACCGACGCTCTACGCCTACGACGGTCGCGGTCGAATCGCCTCGATCACTCAGGGCACCCGTACCGTCACGAATGGTTACGACGCCCAGGGGCGGCTCGACTCGATCACCGATCCCCTCAACCGTGTGACGCGCTTTGAATACGACGCTGCTCGCCGAGTAGTTAAGCAAACCCAACCCGACGGCACCTTCATCCTGTTCGCCTACGACATTAGCGGCAACCTGGTCGGCCTGACTCCGCCCGGCCAACCGCAACACGCTTTCAATTACGACTCAAAGAACCAGTTGCTGAGTGCGACGCCCCCGCCGGTCGGGGCCACCGATGATTCGACACGCTACGTCTACAACCTCGCGCACCAACTCGTCAGTGAGGCATTGCCGGGCGGTCAGGTTATCTCCTACGCCTACTGCGACTGTGGCCGGCTCACCGGCATTACGGCTCCGTGGGGAGAGTATGCACACACCTACAGCACGACGACGGGCGAACTCTCCTCGATTGCAAGCCCTGGTGGGTTCTCGGTGTCGTTCGGCTTGGATGGCAGCCTCGTCACGTCGGAAACGACTACGGGGGCAGTCGCAGGCCGGATTGATCGCACTTTCGACAGCAACTTCCGAGTGACCGGCGAACGGGTGAATGGCGTAAGTTTGGCGAATTTCACTTATGACGCTGACGGGTTGCTCATGCAAGCGGGCGATCTCACGATTTACCGAAGTAATAATCTCGGGCGAATTGACTCGACGTATCTCGGCACAAGCACGGCCGGTGTCGCTGAAGTCATCGACTACAACAACTTCGGCGAAGTGCGGAGTTACTCGGCTACTTGGAACGCTCAGCCTCGGATGGCCTTCGAGTACACGCGGGATGCGCTCGGACGAATCACTCGCAAGATCGATTCGGTCAATGGCACGGGCAATACCATCGACTACGGCTACGACTTGAACGGTCAACTCATTTCGGTAACAGAAAACGGTGTCGTTACGCAGCAATACGGCTACGATCCGAACGGCAACCGGCTGAGTTTGATCACACTGAATGGAACAGTTACTGGTGTCTACAACGCTCAAGATCAACTGCTTTCCTACGGCACGAAGGCATACACCTACGACGAACTCGGTTCGCTGAAACAAGTCACCGATTCGGCAACAGGGCAAATCACTCGTTACCAGTACGACGCATTCAAGAACCTCACGCGCGTGGAACTGCCCGATGGCAAGGTCATCGAGTATCTGATCGACGGACAAAACCCGGCGGGTCGGGAAGAAGGTCGACGGCGTGCTGGTCGAGGGGTTGATTTGCAACGGGCAACTATGGCCGGTGGCAAAACTCGATAGCTTTGGCAACATCGTTGAGCAATTCGTTTACTCGACCGGAATCAACGTGCCTGCGTACATGGTCAAAGACGGCGTGCTGGTCGCCAAACCGCTTGCCGAATTCACGATTCAACCGCTTCGGGGAACCCGTCGCGTGAATCGATTCATGTGCCTCCGTTGCGTAGAAACTGGCTCGACTTGCGAAGCTGTCATACGGCGGCAGTTGGATGTAATCCTCACGCGGTGAGTAGTACGCCCGATTGCCACCAAATCGCTTCTCAATCGGAAAGGCATTGAAGAACTCCTCGGCG
>JANXWE010000183.1 GCA_025351325.1 Fimbriiglobus sp. | reverse complement strand
ATCGAGAAGCATCCGGACGCCGACAAACTCAAGCTCGTCACCGTGGACTACGGCCAAGCCGAGCCGAAGACCGTCGTGACCGGGGCACCGAATATCGCCCCCGGCGAGTCGGGTATGAAGGTGATTCTCGGTCTGCGTGGCTGCCGCTATTTCACGAGCGACAAAGACGGCAAGAAAACCACCGTCACACTCGAACCGAAGGCCCTTCGCGGCATCATGAACGATGCCATGTGCATGTCGAACTTCGAACTCGGCATCGCCGACGATCACGATGGCATCATCCTGCTCGACGACAACGATCCCCCTCCGGGCACCCCGATTCAAGACGTCCTCGGCGACATCGTGATCGAACTCGACGTGCTGCCGAACATGGCCCGTTGTTTGGCGATGCTCGGCGTGGCCCGTGAAGTGGCGGCTCTAACCGGTGCCCAAGTTTGCGAACCGCCGCTGGTGGTTCCGACGATCGCGGAATCGGCCATCGGCCTAGTGAACGTGGTCATCGAAGACCCGAAACTCTGCGCCCGCTACAATGCCACGTTGCTGCGAAATGCCTCGACGGGTGCGGCGCCACGGTGGCTGCGGTCACGCTTGCTCGCATCGGGGATGCGGCCCATCAGCGCGGTCGTGGATATTACCAATTACGTGATGCTCGAATTCGGCCAGCCGCTCCACGCCTTCGATTTCGACGTTCTGGTGAAGCGTGCCGGTGGCAAGACGCCCACCATTTTCGTTCGCAGTGCCAAGCCGGGCGAGAAACTGACGACACTCGATAAAGTCGAACGTACCCTCGGGCCGGACAATTTGGTGATCGCCGACAGCGTCGGGCCGATTGCGCTGGCCGGGGTGATGGGCGGTCTGGATACCGAAGTGACGGCGACCACGAAGGCGATCCTGCTCGAAAGCGCCGCCTTCGATTTCGTCAGCGTCCGCAAGACCGCCCGGCAGTTCAACTTGTTCAGCGAAGCGAGCACCCGATTCAGCAAAGGTGTCCCTGCGGCCCTCGTTCCAATGGCCGCAGCACGAGCCGCGCAACTGTTGCAGAAGCACGCTGGGGCCGAAGTGCTCACGGGCACCGTGGAACAATATCCGACGCCGCAAGTCTTGGTGCCGATTGAACTGAACCGTACCGAAATCAGCCGGGTGCTCGGGTTCGATATCCCCGATGGCCAAGTCGAACGCATTCTATTGGCCCTGCAATTCCAGCTCGAACCGACGCTCTGGGGTTGGAAGGTCACGCCGCCGGCCACGCGGCTCGACCTGCAATCGGGGCCGGCGGATTTGATCGAAGAGCTGGCCCGCGTCTCGGGGTACGACCAACTCCCGGAGCGCTTGCTGGCGACCGAAATGCCGATGCCCGCCGGCAACCGCCGGTTAACTCTCGAACAGAAACTGCAAGACCGCCTCGTCGATTTCGGGCTCACCGAGTGCATCGCTTATTCTTTCACCAGCATCGACGTGGAACGCAAACTCGACCCGAGCACGGCCCCCGTGGCCGACTATGTGACCTTACTCAACCCGATTTCCCCCGAGCGTTCCGTCCTGCGGCGCTCGCTGTTGCCGGGCTTGCTGGAAATCGCGGTTCGCAATTTTGCATCCGCCGAAAGCGTGGCTCTGTTCGAACTCGGTTCCGTGTTCCACCCGGATTCGACAAACCTTCCCAAAGAACCCCAACGTCTCGCTATCGTGCTCAGTGGACGCCGCACCGCCACCGCTTGGGACGATGCGTCCGCCAAGTTACCCGCAGCATTCGACTTCTACGATCTGAAAGGTCTCCTCGTCCGCTTAGGCACCGAACTGCATTTGCCACCAATGACGTTTGAACCCGCCAAGTCGGTGCCTCACCTGCACCCCGGTCGTGCGGCCACGGTTCTGGTGAACGGAAAACCGATGGCGACCTTCGGCGAACTCCACCCGACGGTCTCGAAAGCATTCGGACTGGCGGATCGCGCCGTTCTCGTCGCCGACATTGACGCGGAAGCGCTGCTGTCCGCCGTGCCCGAACGATATGCCTACCGACCGTTCAACACATTACCCGCCGCCAAACGGGATGTCGCGGTGATCGTGCCCGAAGAGTTATCGATGGATCGTGTCCTTGCGGAATTGCAAGCGGCCGGGGGCGAACTCTTGACGAGTGCCGAGTTGTTCGATGTCTACCGCGGCGACAGTATTCCCGCCGGTACGAAGAGCCTCGCCTTCGCGTTGACGTACCAGCCGAAGGAAAAGACCCTCACGGACAAAGAGATCGATAAGGCCCATCAAAAGATCGAGAGCCGACTGGTGCACGTGTTGAAGGCCCAGATTCGCGGGAAGTGAAGTCCAATGAAAACGAAGGCGAACCGCAGGCGGCCTGGAGGGGGGAATCTCCAATCCGGCATCTGCGGTTCGCGCTTCCACTCGATGCGTCGGGGGCCGCACCGAATGTACCAGGATCAATTCGGGGTCGTGTCGTCTGTCTTGTTCGACTTGCTCATTTTCCGTTTCACAGCCGCGGCACCCAGCACGCTCAAGCCGATCAGACCCGAGATGAGCGTCATCGGTTCCGGCACTTCACTCGGGCGAACTGGAATGCAGTTGCAAGGTGGTGGCTTCGGGATTTCTTTTGGGATCACCACGGGTGGTGGCACCGGTGGTACCACAATCACCGGCGGTGGCGAGACCGGGATGATTGGCGAAGGAGGGGAGACCGTCACCACTTCGGAGCCTGTCGGCACCGGTGGGAAAAAGGCCAAGGCCCCGGACGACAGCACCGTGAATGCGGCGCATCCGAATGCGGCCGCCGGTACAATTTTGAACAGCTTCGTCATCATAACAACCTCGATCCCGTCTCGGGCCGGTGGGAAATCATTTCCGTACCCAAAGTATCGGCGAACGAAGCGGAGCGGTTGAAGGGATTTGAGGCGATCTTCCCGAATTTACCCGAAGCCCGGAAAGTCCGCCTCTTCGCTACAGCTTGCCGGACGCGCACAAACCCATTTTCGTGCAAGATCCGCACAACGATCCCAGGTGGCGCGGGTTTGCAAGTTGACACGCCATCGGGCGGGGTTCCCTTGGATTGCCGGCCACACAAGGGCCGAAATTCCTTCTCAGAAGACAAGGAGCGTCTCCCATCCGGTGCTTTCACCATACCGGAGCGCGTCAGGTCAGGAGGATTTCACATGCGCTTGCGAACCGCAGGTGTCGGCATTGTTCTCGCACTCTCGGCACCCCCCCTACTCGCTCAGAGTCCGCCGGCCGCCACGCTGGGTCAATTGCGTCCGGTCGAAGATCCGACGACCACCACGGCCCGGGGTCAATACTCCGATCCGCGTCTGCCAACGGTTCGCCCTCCCTTGCGGAACCAGACGGCCCCGGGCACCGCGGCGCCCGTTCCCGGTGCCGTCGGGGCACCCAAGCCGGTTCAAAACCCCATGGTGACGGAGTTCCGCGATTCCAGCGGTCAACTTCTCCCGATGGGCCAGCCCATCCCGATGGGCCAGCCGATTCCTCTGGCGAGTACTGTGGGCACGTTCGGCCCGCCCGCGCTCACGTCCAACCCGGCTTGCCCAGTCGGACCGTTGAATGCCGGAGCATGCGCACCCGCCGTTGGCTTGCTGGGCCTGGAAGATCCGTATTTGGGTGGCTCATACGGTGCGAACGCCTTCTTCCCTCGACTTCGCAACGCGGTTTTTGGTGGCCCAAGCGACGGCCGGTTCACAGTCGGGGCCGAGTATCTGCTCTGGTTCGCCCGCGCCCAAGTTGCCCCGACGCTGTTCACCACGAGTAGCCCGCAATTCAACGGCATCCAAGGTCAGGGCGACACCCGCACCCTCTTCGGCACCCAAGTCATCGGCAACACCCACCAGAGCGGCGGCCGCTTCTCGGCGTCGTACCTGTTCCCCAACCGGAACTGGGGAATCGATGGTAGCGTCTTTTTCCTCGGCAACAGCAACGGTAGCTACGCATTGAATTCGTCGACCGATGCGCTGATCGCCCGGCCGTTCGTGAACATCAACACGGGGCAGAACTTCTCCCAATTGACTGCTTTCCCTGGCTTGTCGACCGGCTCCGCCCGGATCGACTTCGACACGAACATTTGGGGAGCCGAAGTGAACGCCAGACGGGCCTTGCTCTGCTGCCCGACCCCGTGTTCCCGACTCGATCTTCTCGTGGGTTTCAAGAATTTGAACGTGTCGGAGTCGCTGGACATCACCGAGAGCTTCGCCCGCACCCCGAACTCGCCGCGGTCCATCGGCGTCCCGAACGCGATCTCGGGAACCGTCGAAGACCGCTTCCGCACCGAGAACCACTTTTACGGTGTCAACGTCGGCATGCAGGGTGAGGTCCAGCGGGGGCGTTGGTACCTCAACGGCAAAGCGGCCGTCGCCCTCGGCCAAGTGCAACAGCAGGTGACCATCGCGGGCGCCCAGACCATCCTCACCGATGTCGGCATCAGTCGGTCCGCCGGGGGGCTGCTCGCGTTGCCCGGAGCCAACATTGGCAGCTACTCGCAATCGAAGTTCGGCGTCCTCCCCGAAGCGGGCCTGACGCTCGGTCTGAATCTGACGCCCCATCTCCGCGTCGGCGTCGGCTACAACATCATGTACATCAACAGCATCGTGCGGCCGGCCGGCCAGATCGATACCGGCTTGGATGTGACTCGGATTCCGAACTTCCCGCTCGACCCCAGCCCGACCCGGTCGTCCATCGTGCGTCCGACTGCCCTGCCCTTGCGGGACACCGACTTCTTCGTCCAGGGTTTGAGTTTCCAACTCCAATGGACTTGGTAGTCGAAGTCACGAATTCAAAAATGAAGCGGCCGGGGGCATCCCCCCGGCCGCTTTTTGTTTGGCTCATTTGATGTCGAAGCGAATCCGCAGTTGGGGCGAGGGGTTTTGCGGAAGCAGTTCCTCACCCGAGTGCAACGCTCCGACCAGTTCCCGATTCGGCTGCGGTTTCGTGGAGAGCGTTCCGGGTGGCAGAATCACTTCGTATTCCTCCCCCGGGGCCAGGTCGGCCAAGAACAAGCGCCGATATTCGTACGTGTTTTCACGGGCCGGTTCGCTCATCCGCGATCGCAGCGTGCAAATCAAGGTGCCGGGAACCACTCCCTTCAAGTTCGGATGCGTCACTGAGTTTTTGTCATCTTCAGGACGAGCACACACATATTCTGCGGTCTCGTTCTTGACCCGAAGCCGACACGCTCCATTGGGGAATTGGCTCAGCGGTGCCACCACCGCCAGCGACGACATCTTGTGTTCCAACTGTGGCAAAGTGGCACGGTCAGCAACTTGAAAACGCTGCTCCCCGAGGACGGCTCCCGTGGCACGGTCGCGGAAACGCAAACTCCAACTCCCTGTTTGTTTAGGAGTTCGCACTGTGTAAGCACCAAGCCCAGGGCCGTAAACGCACTGCTCGAGAATTCGCATCCAAGGGCCACTCATGCATCCCTTGTCATCGATCCAGGCTGCATCGACTGGCGCACGGTCAGCGACGACCAGCGTCTCGGTGAGATGGAAACGCGGACAGATCACGGATGCCGCTGGAATGGTTCGAACCGGGCCGATCCCGCGCGTCAGGAGTTCACCACGGGTGACAATCGGGAACCGCGGAGCAATCGGTTCGATGCGCCAAATGCTCCAACCATCAGCGAGATCGACATCGCGTTTCAGCCAAGGTATCTGCGTCAACCACGGAGATCGTTTCAAGGCGACGTCATCGAAGGCCAACGTGGTGTACCCCAAACTGGCCACAAATTGCACGCCGGTCGGACTGAGGTCGTTGTACCCCGACCCGAGTAGTTGCAAATCGCCATACACGAAGGCGAACTCGGCGCCATTCAACGTGCGATGGTGATGTTGAAGGGCGTAAGCCAAGCTCTGCCAGTGCCAACCTTCACCCCAGCAGAACGATTGATCCGTCGAAGGAAACGCCGCCAGCCGAACGTCATCCGGTTGCGACGTGAGCCAAGGAACCCACGCTGGGGGTTTTGGATCTTCGGCAGGCATCCGCATCCGCGCCGTGTCTTGCCAATCGAATGCCAGCAGACCACACAACGCCAGACCGAGTAGCAACTTCACGGCAACGTTCGGAATGGAGACGATCACCCAGTGAAGTGCCACTGCGGCAAGCACCGCTGCGAGTGGAAGCGCGAGTAGACCAGCACGACCATAGCAGCGGAATTGCGGGGTCAACTCATACAGCAACGCCCCGGGGCCACCAGCCAAACTCTGAACGACCCAGAACAGAATCAGTCCGGCCATGCGGTCGAGAATCACCGGTCGCTCGACCCCGAAACATACCCCACGCATTCGGAAGACTCCGAACAGTGCCAATCCGAGCAGCACCGTCGCCCCATAGTAATTCCAGCCTCCCGCAGCATTTCCGTACCGCTCGACGAGTCCGACGATTTCGTGATCCAAGGGCGATTCGGTCAAACTCTCGGAGTGCGGAATCCCTTTGCGGCCCGACGCAATCAAGCGTTGTTCTGCTTCCTTGGTGCCGGGCCGTGTGACGTACTGCCAAGGCTCGGCACTGTACGTCCAGACTTCCGTGAAGTTGCGTTGCGAGTAGAGTTTCGCCAGTGTCGTGTTCGTATTGTCGCTCCAAACGGGAAACGTCCCGAGGCCCGCCAAAACAGCCGCGGTGACAATCGCCAGCAAAGTCGGCCGCACATGCTCACGGGTCAGCGTGCCCGAGAGCAAACATCCCAGCCACCAGAATAAGAAGCCGAGCACCAGGAAGAAACCGAAATGGAACGAAGCCAACAGTGTTCCCGCCGTAGTAGCACCGAGCCAAATACCACGGCGTAGAGTCGGGGCGTCAAGGTAACGTGTGAATGCCCAAAACGAAACCGCGACCCAACCGTACTTGATCAGATGGAGATGCTCCTCAAACCGAATCAGCGTTGGCAGGTTGACAATCGTGAGATACGACGCCAGTGCGGCCGCCCAGGTCGAGCGCACGAACCGCAGTGTCAGCCAAGACGCCGCCCAACCGTTCAGCACCAGCGACGCCGTGGCCACGAATTGAAACGCGGCCAGCGGCGTCAAGAATTGCCCGACCAACGAGCCGAGGAGGATCAGATCCAGCCCTTCGTAAAGTCCCGGATTTTTAGAGGCCCCAGTCGGGTACGGGAATCCGCAATGGGCATCCGTGCCGAGTTTCCACCACGCCCCGTGAAGTTCGGCACCGTGCCCAATTTGGTAAATGTAGAACGCGCCGTCTGGCCCTAAGTATGCATTGCCACCTGTCAACCATTCCGGGTGGTAGAAGAGAATGGCCAGCGCGATGGGAAACAGCGTCAGCAGCGCTGTACTCCAGCGATCCCACTTCAAGCGCGGACTCGGTTCCAACGGCGTCGTCAGCATGGGTGACCTCGAAAGATTCATTTCGCCGTTCGCTCGAAACAGACGTGGAATGTGTCGAACAGATTCATCGGTGCCAGCCAACTGTCGAAGCGCTGGACCCAGGTCGGGGCTTTGCGCCGCCGTGCGAATTCGTAGAAGTATCGCCCGGCATAGCCGAGTGAACGCCAACGACTTCGATATCGATAGTCGATCATTCGCAGACCGAGTTGCGGTGCCACCCGTTGAAGTGTCTCCCGGCCGAAATACGACAGATGGTACGGCCCGTAGAAGTGCCATGCACGACCCAGCAACCGTGCGGCCAAACTACCGACATCGGGGCTCGACAAGAACAGTTTCCCGCCCGGCTCCAACCGTCGGGCCAGCTCCGCCAAAAACTCAAGCGGTCGCTCCACATGTTCGAGAACATCGAACGAGGTGATCACCGCATACGCTTCACGGGGCAACACGAGTTGCTCGGTGAGCAATCCCTGTTGAAAGGCCGCATCCCCTTGCAAGAACCGTGCGAAAAGTGCCGCGCTCGGTTCCAAGCCGAACGCATCTACACCCTGTGATTTCAGCCAACGCACCCATTTGCCGCTGCCACAGCCAACATCGAGTACCGTGCGATTCTGCAACGGTCGGAAGCGTTCAATCCACTTCCGGGTCGCGCGGAAATTCGCGGCATCGGCCGCTTCGACCTCGAGATATTGCAGGTATGCCGGCTCGAAATCATCGAGCTGATTTTCGAGGTTGGGATTCGCACTCGGCGTGGCGAAGTGGAATCGACAACCGCGACACCGCCAATATGGTGTTCCCCCTTTTTCGAAGAGGAGCCGTGTTTGAACACTGTTGCACAGCGGACACGTTGGCGTCATCGGGCCTTCTCGGCCAGTATGCAAAGGTTGATCATGCCGCCCTTCAGCACTTGCAACTGACGGTCGCACCAACGAGACAGGCGGTGCAATGGCAACTGGAACGGAAACAGGTGCAGCCCCCGTTCGCGCTGCACGATCATCCCCGAACTCTTCAATGTGTCATGCACTTGGCTCCAAGACAAGAAACGCTCGTAACCATCGAATGGGCGCAACTTCAATTTCGTTGCCAATTGCACCACGGGCTGCCAGATGCGGTTCGGGGTACTCAGTGCCAGCAGACCACCCGGTTTGAGGACGAGGGCCATCTGCCGCAACGCCTCCTTCGGATCGGGCGTATGTTCGATGCACTCCGACGACACCACGATGTCGAACCGGTTCACCCCGAACACGTTGGCAAGTTCGAGTGCATCCGCTTGCACGCATTCGCAGCCGACACGCTGCCGGGTGAGATCGAGTAAGCGCGTTCCGATGTCGCTGGCAATCACCACGGCACCCTTGGCTTGTAAGCGTTCGCTGAACTGACCCAGACCACAGCCGACATCCAAAACCGACGCGCCGGCGAGCCGTTCAGCGCTCAAGAACTCGTCGACAAGAGTTTCGAGCCGGCGCTGGGTATCGTAATTGGATAACAGATCGCCGAAGCGATCCGCTAGCCGATCGTGGCAGAGTTCACGGGGATCGAGGACACGCACCAGTGTGATTCCTGAATTTTGGAAGTCGAATCAACCCGCTTGGCGGATATCGGCAGACGCATCCACAGGGTGGACTTGCAGAGTCGAATCTAGGCCGGCCGTGGCCCGGATGATATAAACCGGTCGACCCTTGACCTGCTCGAGAATCCGCCCGATGTACTCGCCAAGAACCCCAAAGCAAACAAGTTGACAACCACCGAGGAAGAGCACGCTGACGAGCAGCGACGTCCAACCGGGCACAGTCAATTCGGTGAAAAAATAGGCGAAGATGGCCGCGAACCCGTACAGGAACGCCAATCCCGCCACGAACACGCCACCCAAAGCCATCTTCCGGAGCGGGTTCATACTGAAGGCCGTCATGCCGTCGACGGCGAGCCGCAAGCTTTTGATCCACCCATATTTCGAGCGCCCCGCATGCCGGGCCGGAGCTGTGAAAGGAATACTGATCTGACGAAAGCCGATCCACGGAACCAAGCCGCGCAGGAACTTCCGCACCTCGGGCATCTCGTTCAACACTTCGACCACCGGCCGGGCGAACAGGCGGAAATCGGCGCTGCCCGGCTCGACGCGGATGCTCGCCAACCAGTTGAACGTTTTGTAAAAGGCGTTCGAGAAGATGCGTTTGCCGGCCCCGATCCCGTCTGTTGCTAACCGCGTCGTGTTGACGATTTCGTACCCGGCCGCGAACTGCGCGAGTAGGAGGGGGATCAACGCCGGCGGATGTTGCAAGTCGCCATCCATACTGATGACAGCGATGCCCCGTGCCCGCGCCAGACCGGCACTCAATGCCGCCTGGTGGCCGAAGTTTCTCGAGAGGGCGATGAAGCAGACCCTCGGATCGCGTTCGCGTTCGACCGTCAGCCAGTCGAGCGTGTTGTCGGTACTGCCATCGTCGACGAACAGGAACTCGAATGCATATTCCAGCGGGTCGCAAGCGATCCGCAGTTCCACGAGCAACTTGGGGAGGCACTCCGCCTCGTTCATGATCGGAATCACAATCGAAACGAGCGGCGTCGGTGGTGTCATCCGTCGCACTCCATTTCGAGTCAACCCCATGCGACAATCGATTGAGTCAGAGTGCCGACCTAGTGGGGGAACGTCAATATCAATCGGGGTATCTCAACGAATTCTTTGAGGTTTCCCAGAGACCTCACTCTGTCCATTCCGCTGGTAGCTTTTCGGCGATGTCTTCTTTTGGTTGGAGTTCAACCTTTAGGTTGTCTTGGTCGGAATGAGTCTTCGAGTTCCGACGTCGGCGTGGGTTGGGCTTCGCAGACTCGGCCCAACCTAAATGATCGACATCATATGGTGTAAGTGAACCAACCTAAAGGTTGAACTCCAACAGATTCTGAACGTCGAAGTGGCATCGGAACTCCACCGACAAGGTAAACTGTTGAATTCTATTTTAGTGAGTTCCTTCCTATTCACTCCCCTTGCAAGCTGCGACCCAAACCGGGCACCCGAATCGATGTGCCATTCCTCGGCACCGGGTTGCGGGTGAGCTTGCGGTAGATCACAAGCGAACAACCATCAAAATGGTCGTAGTTCGAGCGAATCGGGAAGCTCGTTTCGAGTCGAAACTGCTCCGGTTGGTTCTTCAGCGTCGTTCGCAACAAGGCCGCACCGGGAACGTTATGGAAGGTTGGCTGCGGCTCTTCCACGACGATCCATTCGGGGTCGTACTCGTGTAAGAGTGCCAGCACATCGGCTTCCGTGAAGGCGTGCTGCTGGTAGTTCGAATTCGGATCGCTCAGCATCGAGTAGAGCAATTTATCCCCCCGCAATACGGAACAGCGGCGTTCCGGGTCGTTCCATCGCACTTGGTAAATGAACGTTCCCGTGAGTTCGCCATCCACGAAAAGCGGTCGACCGTTGACGTTGTGTTCCACGACAAACTTCGCAGCATCGTCGTAACCACGGACATACCGAAACGCCTGGGAGTACGTGTCGTACGCCATGCCGACCGTCATCAACAACCCGAGTGCAAGTGCGAGCCACGGCGAACGCTGCCGGACGAATGCGAGTCCTCGCCACGCCAAGACGGCAAGTGCGGGTACCCAATACAAGCTGTGCCGGGTATCGAGTTCGGCCAACGGGCTGAAGGTGAAGTACACCGCCGCGATCCACGCCAGTGCCGGCCTCAACCGTCGCGGTGATCCGAGTGCGAGAATCGCCCCGGCCACCACGAACACCGTGGCGAACCCACCGATCAACTCGGGGAGTGCTCTCGGATAGAAGAGCCAATTCTGCCAGTGTAGCAGCCCGCGTGCTTCAGCCGTAAATCCGTCGTTCGCTCCGGCACTCAGGCCCGAACCGTATTCGAAATAGGTGACCAAGTAATACGGCAGGGCGAGCAGCAACGCCGCGAATGATGAATAGACCACCTGTCGAGTGATAACGAGACGCAGGTTTCGCGTCATCAACAATCGCAACGCAAAGTACGGAACCAAGAAGACACCGTCGAATCGAGTGAGCGCACAGAACGCCGCGAACAGACACGCCAGGACTGCATCGCGGCTGCGGTGATCCCGCAGATGTTTTTCAAAATGGACAATCGACACCAACGCGAGCGCCAGCGTCGGCACTTCCAACATCACCCGCTGCGAGAGCATAAAAATCACGGGACTGAGGCCGACGAACCCGGCCACGAACAATGCTCCGAGGTGATCTTCAGTCTGCCTCGCGAAGCGGTACGAGTAGACGAACATCAACAAACCGAAGGCCGCGACCACCGCCCGCCCCACCGCGAACGACGTACCGAACAGCGACATGGCCAGCCCTTCGATCCCATAAAAGAGTGGTGGCCAGACGAGCAATCCGAGCGCCGGATAGCGGACGTAATACGTCTCGGCGTACGCCTTCGGATTGCGGAATGAGTCCGGACCATCACGCAACGCATCGCGGACAAAAACACCGGTCATGGTGTGCCGAGATTCATCGTTGTTGAAGAACGGCTCCGACGCATACCCCGTGGCCAAGTGGCACGCCAACAAAGCTAACGCGAGTAAAGTCAGATGGAGTGTGTGGGAGCGAGATAGTCGCTGAGAAGGATATACAGGCATAACACTCACTTCTAACGTCCATCGACCCCGCCCGGCCCTTGCACGGCGAAACGGCTATCGTAACCTTTGTCGGGTGTACCATCGACCCATTCGAAGATGAGTTGGCAGATTGGCATTCCCCGAATCAACAGGATATCGAGAGGGCCAGTGTTCCAAATCTCCAATTGGATTGGATTTCCGGGGTACTGATCGTCACCAGATTTGTATCCGAACCCTGCATGAATAGTGGGGGCCGTCACATGGACGCCGACCCCTAGGCGGGCAAGACTGCTCTTTCCTTCAACCCGTGCCGCGAGACGAGATTGGTGAGGAAGTTGGATCTTTTCGATAGTCCAAGCCAATAAGAACGACCCGGATTTGAGTTCGAAACCTGTGGCCGGAATTGTCGAGTTGTCACAGAAGTTCATCTGCAAGTCGGCGAAGTTGTAGTTCGGATCCGATGGAGAAATCGGTACGGAAACTCCACCGACTTTCGGCTTACGCCATTGTGTGATTTCTCCAGCCAGTCGCAGATCCAGCGCTGTCGATGACCACGCCTCAATTGAAGGCAATGGTTCCAATTTAATAGCATTCCGAGCGATTCCAGCTCGAATTTCACGGTCAGACAGGATCATGCGTAACTTTCAACCGGTTGGTGAAGTTGTTCTGGTTTGACCCAAATCCGGTTGATGCCGGTTTCCGGCTCGTGAGAAAATTCGATCAGCACACTTTCCGACTTGGGGTCGATGTGAACGACTCCAATCGGAAGATAGTCTTTCCCATCAAACTGAGTTAGGAAATCACGCTCAACTCGGATCGAGTGCCGTCTGCCTCTCAAATCGGTTACGTTTGCTAATGCTTCAGAATCCCGGAGTCCTTTTGTGACAGTATCGCATTGAACGAATGACATAGCTGCACTCCAATGATAGATGAACATATCTATAACACATGTTCACCATCGAGTCAAATGGAATTCCCGAACTATTTCCGATTGGGTCAAATCTTAGCGGTTTTCGTCTGAATTCGCCGGGCATGTTCGCCCATCGGCACGCACTCGAATTGTTGTTGCAACAAGTCGAAGAACTGGCCGACGAGGACGAGTTTGCCCGCGTGCGGTCGCTTCATGGCGGGGAAGAAGCCGAGGCGGTCGGTGTCGTCCGATCCCATGAAATCGAGCGGGTGGAGCAAGAGCGACAACTCCGTTTTTGTTGCCCGACAGAGTTGCAATGCGATGCGCCAATAGAGCTTAGCAAGCGCCCGGCTGTAGCCCGCGAGGTAGAGCAGGTACGACACGTGGATGGGCACTTTGAACAGGGGCATCGTCGTCACAGGGATTTCGAGCAACGGCCCCGCAGGAGTGTTCCAAGTGAACGGTTTCAAAGGCCCAAAACCATCCGTGAAACGACCGAAGAGCTTCTTGCGTTTGGCTCGTTCCTCGGGTGATAACCCCTTGGCCGTGGCCAAATAATACAACCGGGCAATCGGCCCGAGGAACGTCGGGAAGGTGCTGCAATCGTATTGGTGTCCCCGCCGTGCGAGTACGTTCAATAACGTCGGTGAGTGGCTGAATCCTGGGCCACGAAAGCCGTTCGGTCGGACACCAGTGGCCCCTACAATCGCATCTTCGGCACGCTTCAATTCGTCTTCGATTTCAGCTTCGCTGTAGAGGTGCAGCCAGGGTTCATGGTGAAACGAGTGGTTTCCAACTTCGTGCTCAGCGGCGGTGATGGATCGCAACACTTCGGCATGAACCGGGTCGGCTGCATCTTTGCCGACGATAAACCAAGTGATTTTTAAGTTTCGTTCGGCCAGGAATTTTAGCACCCGTGGCACGACAATATTCAGATACGAGGGGTATTCGTCCCAGCCGGCTTCGCCATGCGTCTTCAAGTACGACCACAAATTGTCGAGGTCGAGCGACAGGCTGCACGTCGGTTTCATAGGAGGCGACCCACCGCTTGCTCCCCCAATTGCAGGGTTTCGTTCACGTTCAACGTCCCGTTGATGATGTGCGACGAGTTCACCAAATAGACCCCCGCCACGCTCGTGGCCATACCAGGCACACGCTCGGAATAGTTCAATGTCGGCACGGCGAAAACATGCTTCACTTTCGCCAGTTGGAACGCCAGCACATCGGAACGCTGAAAGTCGGGGTATATCCGTTCGAGTGCCGCTAGGAAACGCTCGCGGATCGACTCATCCGCTTCGGCAAACAGCGGGTCGTCTGGGGCGACGTACTTGGGCAAATAGACCAGCGTTCGACCACCGAACTCGGCGGGATCGACGAGCGCCGTCATTTCGATCACGGCGGTGAACGGTACCCAGTCGTCGGTGAGATTCGTGACGTAAAAACGGGACAATGGCTTCTTCAACAGCACCGAAACACAGACGATTCCTTGGTAGGTCAAGTCGTCGAGTTTGGTACGTTCCACCAGGGTCAATCCCGGCACCAGTTTGACGGCCAGCGGTGGTGCCGAGGTGCAAATCACTCGGTCGAATTTGTGCGACTCCCCAGACTCTAGCTCAATAATCGGCCCACTTGTGATTTGCCGGACAGGTGCATTCGCCACCAGTTCGACACCGCGTTCTCGTAGCTTGGCACTGTATCGTTCCACGATCACACCATAGCCACCGTGGATGTAGCCGAAGAGTTCTTTTTTCATGCCCGATCGCCGTGCGGCGTACATTCGAGCGATGGTCGCCCAGATGAACGCAGCCGAAGCCACGCGGTAACTTTCGCCGAGTTTAGCACGCAGCAGCGGTAGCCAGATTTTCTCGGTGGTGCGTTTCCCCGACCACTTCCGCAGCCAGTCGACAACGGGGATTTGTTCAAGAGCTTTCCAATTTTTCACCCGCGAGGCGTGGTGAATCGTCAGCCCGAGTCTCAACTTGCTGACCAATCCCAACGGCGGAAATCGCAGAAATTCCAGCGAGTTTGACATCGAATACAGCCGACCATCGGTGAAGAATCCAGTCTTAGTTTCGACGCCGACAAAGGCGGAACTCAAGTCGAGTTCTTTCAAGAGTGCGTGGGTGTAACCATCGGACAACAAGATCACGTGGTAGAAGCGATCCCAGGTGATTTCACCGAGTTTCCAAGCGGAAGCGAGACCACCGAAGTGCGGCGCGGCCTCAAATACAGTGACGGTGTGCCCCAATTTCTGGAGTCGATCCGCACACGACAATCCGAGCAAACCGCCGCCGACAATGCCAATGCGTTCGCTCATTCCACTTCGCTCGTGTTGCCAGCAACATGGTTGTAAGCCAGCTTGCAGGCTTGACAGACCAAGCGTTGCTCGGTCGGTACTGAACCCGCAAGATGTCTCAACAAAAGCTGCCCGCATTTGCAGACGATGCCGACCACTATCGCTGGTACTCCGATGACCAGTGCGAAATCAGGCACCGATTTCGTGACTACCGAACCCATGCCAACCATGGCCCAGCGACCGATGGTCAAGTCGTTACCGATGGTACAATTCGCCCCGATGGTGGCACCTTCTTTCACCAACGTCGGTAGTGTTTGTTCGTCTGGTTCCGAACTACGGAGCTGCTTTAAGTCTGGTGTGGTGGCACGAGGAAAGCGGTCGTTGGTGAAAACGGTTCCCGCCGAAATCATGACACCATCTTCGAGGGTGACGGCGTTGCAGATGTAGACAAAACTGTTGATTTTGCAGCGGTGACCGATCCGCACGCCGTAGGCAATGTACGTCTTCTCGCCCACGATGCACTCGTCCCCGAGCACGGTTCCCCGGCGAATGTGCACGCTATCCCACACCGCGCAACCGCGCCCCAGGACGACACCGTGTTCGAGGATGGCGGTCGGGTGAATTCGCACTCCATCAGCCATTCCAGTTGTCTCGCAAGGCATCGAGCGTCGGCAGCGACAGCGGCGTGTGCGAAAGGTTGATCATGGGCGACTCGATGCCCGTCCAAGGCGACGTTCGGAGCGAGGAATAGGCCGCTTCAATCACTTCGACACTGGCCACGGCATCTTCCCAAGTGATGCGTAAATTTTCGGTTCCGCGGATGGCCCGGGCGAAGTTGGTGACCTGACTGCGGAACGCCTGCACCTTGTCGTACCCCTTGCCGAAGACGACCCAATCCTTGCCGGTGCCGAGTTTGTAGCGGGATTCTTTCCAACCGATTTGGATGGTGCCGAGCGCACCGTAGATGTTGACGTACCAGTCGAGTTCCTTGTTGATGCTCCACGAAAGATCGACACTACCCATGATTCCGGAACGGGATTTCACGAACAACCGGGCGGTATCTTCGACGGCGATCCCTTGGACATTTTTGCCTTCGACGGCATGCACTTCCGCGAGCGGCCCGAGGAAATACCTCATGATGTCCACGGAGTGGGTGCCGTTGTCGATGAGGACGCCGCCGCCACTGACGGCCGAATCCGAGTTCCAGCGGTGGGTCATATCGACACGGGCGGTGAAAGCGTTCTCGAATAACACGACTTCGCCGATGATCCCGGAATTGATCAGACTCTTGGCGCGAATCACATCCTCGACGTAGCGGAACTTCGACCCCATGGTCAGGAGCACACCCGCATTATCGGCGGCACGGGCCATGTCGCGGGCGCCTTCCGCCGTGAAGGTGAACGGCTTTTCGCAAAGAACGTGCAGGCCTCGCGTCAGCAAATTTTGGGTGATCGATTCGTGGGTATTGGGCGGCGTACAAAGGATTGCGGCGTCGGTCGGAATGCCAGATTCAAAGAGTGCTTCTGGCGTTTCGTAAGCCGGGCAACTGAAGCGAGAAGCAAGTGCCGACGCCGATTCGGCGCGGACGTCGACCACGGCCACGAGCTTCGCATCCGGGTGGCTGTCGAACGCACTCGCATAACTTTGGGCAATACCCCCGGCCCCGATCAGGGCGAACTTCACCGGTTTCATGCGACACCACCTTCCGAGAGCTTCAAAGCCGCTTGGTAAATCGTCGCGGCGAGGTAATTCAGAGTGTCTTGGGTGTACTTCTCATTCCACGGCAGCACGAGCACGCGATCCAAGTATTCGAAGGTACTCGGGAAGCGTTCCGCAGAGTAATCGACTGCCTCCGGGGTGGCCAGTGTGAAGGGCCAGCGACTGTTGCCAAAGGTGCGTTGATCGCGGATGACCGCACAACGGAAGGCTGGCTTTTGGATGTACCGCGGGGCAGTCAAGATGTTGTTCAGCTTCAATTCTTTGGCCAGCGCCGGTGGCCCGCCGGGGATGACGGCGGGATCGACCAGCACGCTGTACTTCCAGAAGACATGTTCACTTTCCGGGGTGCGGAACGGTACCGAAACACCGGGTGTCCCTTCCAGTAATACGTCCATCCGTGCTGCCAACGCTGCACGGGCTTCGACGATGCCTCGCAGCTTAGCCAACTGGGCCACGGCCACGGCCGCTTGCAATTCGCTGATGCGGTAATTCAACCCGATGAAGTAGTGGTCCGGGTTCGCGTCGCCGTAGCCCCACGACTTATTGATGAACAAATAGGCCCGACGGGCCAGGGCCGAATCGTTGGCGACGATGAGGCCGCCTTCACCCGTGGTGATGTGCTTGCCTTGTTGCAGACTGAAACAGCCCAGTGCGCCGAAAGTTCCAATCGACTGGCCACGGTAGGTACTGAGGAACGCTTGGGCACAATCTTCGATGACGGGGATACCGTGTTTGTCGGCCACAGCCATGATCGACTTCATGTGGCACGGGTTGCCGAACAAGTGCGTGACGATGATCGCTTTAGTTCGAGGGGTAATCCGTTCGGCGATACTGCGGGCCGTGACGTTCCCGGTGCGGGCATCGACGTCGGCGAAGACGGGGATGGCCCCTTGATAAAGAATCGGGGAAAGAGCACCCATGTCGGTGATCGACGTGGTGATGATTTCATCGCCCGGCTCGGGGTCGATGGCTGCAATCGCCGCGTGGATGGCCGCCGAGCCGGAGGAGCACGCGTGGGCGTGCTTCACGCCGATGAGCGATGCGAACTCGGTTTCGAGCCGCTTGGCGAACTTGCCCTTGGTCGCGGTCAGCGTCCCGCAGCGCAGGGCCTCGGTCACGAGCGCAATTTCTTCGTCGCCGAGAGTCCGACCGGTGGCGTCTTGGTCGGACGGTATTTGAATCTGCGGAAGTTGTGTCAGTGGGATGTTCATGGGCCGTGCGATCCTGGAAGCCCGACAGTAGCGGGGGAAGAAGTACCGCCGCGCCGGTGGCGCGTCGGGGCCGAAAGGGGGACGGCCATACCGGGGAATGCTTGCGTTCCGAGGGGACTCGGAGTGTCTTGGGCCGCAGGCGTGTGAACTTTGGAAATCAACGACACCTGCCCGCGAATAATGGCGTCGCGGTCGGTGAGGCGCTGTTGCCGACGGCGGTCGAACATGAGCCGGGCCATCAAGCGAAGGTGACCCAGAATCGTACGGACTGTCTTCATCTTGGAGCGGCCGTGTAGCCGGCACTCGAGGACGGCCGGGTGTTCGACGATTGTCTTCCCAGCCAAGTCCAGCCGGCCGACGAGTTCCGCGATGCCGAGGTAGCGGTTGTTCACCAGGGGAATCGCGGCAATGGTACTTCGGCGGTAGACTCGGAGGCAACTCGTGTACGTGTACAAATTCGTCCGGAGCACACGGCGGTAGAGCCAAGCACAGCCCTTGGACAGTTTTAACCGCCACGCCGGGACATTTTTCACACCCCCGGCCGGGTGGTACGGCGACGCCGTCACCAGATCGACGCCAGTCGTCAAGAGTGGGATCAATTCGGCGAGTTTCAGAGGGTCGTAGCTGCAATCGCTGTCCATCGAACAGACGATTTCCGTGTTCGCACCTCGAATGCCCGTCATGATCGCGGCGGCGATGCCAAGGTTGACATCGTGCCTCAGCAATTGATAACCGGGGCGGTCACCGAAAGCGCGCTTGAGCGACTTCCACGTATTATCCGTGCTGCCGTCGTCAACCAGTAAACAAGTCACGTCGTACTTAACACCGAGACGCTCCCGCACTTCATCCAGGGTGTTGCGCAGGTGCGGCACGATCAATTCTTCGTTGAAGCAGGGCACTGCAATGGAAATCGGGATTCGGTCTGAAGCGGGCATCGGGGTTGGTCGATCCATGCGGGATGTCAAAGCCACGATGGCCGCCGGTGCAGGTGCCGCTTCGGGGGCAATCTGCAAATAGTTAGCACACGAACCGAAGCGGTACGTGGTCAATAATTGACCGAGACGTTCGGGCATTTTCGACAGGTTGCGGTAGTGCCGCATCTGATTCAGTCGACCACCGGCTGCGAGATGGGGTTGTTCGGGGTCGAGTTCCCAAGTGTGGAAATAGGCCACCATCGGGGTCGGGTAATCGCGTGTCCATTTCGCGGCGGCGCGGTCGGTTAGAAACTTCGGTAGTTGACGGAGATAGTTTCCGCCTGCAACCGGCACTCGGACGCCCAAGATTTTCCCGCAGGAAATGGGGAGTTCGAGAAGAGAATGCGTTCCATGGCGATGTTCGTGCGGCGACAACCTTGCGGGTTCTCCGGCAAAACTACTCCGGATCGGCGCGATGCTCGAATCGTACACGAAGCCAAGATCCGCAAGGACATCAAGTGCCCAGAGGTCGTGTGGTTGTAACCACCCATCCGCAAGACGATAGCCAAAGACCTTCTGCCCCGTTGCGGCTTCGACGGCCTGTCGTGCCCGTATCGCATCGAGCTGGAATTCTTCAGGCGTCATTTCATTCACGCCGCGATGGTAGTATCCACGGACGCCCACTTCGTGCCCTGCTTCGGCGATGCGGCGAATCGCGTCCGGAAACTGTTCTGCAATCCAACCGAGGACAAAAAACGTCGCCTTGGCATCGTGCTGGGCCAGCAAGTCGAATGTTCTCTGCGTCGAAAATTCGATCCTCGACTCGAAGCGCTGCCAGCGGGTACGCTGGATGTATTTGTTGAAGGCGCGCACGTGATAGTAGTCTTCGACATTCACGGTCAACAAATGTTGGCGGGGACTCGCTTTGTTCATGCCATCACCTGTTTCGCGGGGGCCGGTTCCAGGGTCAAGACCCGTTGGAGGATTCGCGCGATTCGCGGGGCGGCACGGCCATCGCCGAAAGGATTCTTCGTCGGCACAGCAATCACGTTGTTCCAATAATGGGAGTGGAGCATTTCCGAAAACAGTTCCGGCGTTCCGGCGAGTTGGGCCAACCCTGTCTCCAGCACTTCTTGGCGTTCCGTCGATTCCCGCAAAATCAACAAATGCTTGCCGAGGCTCGGGGCTTCTTCCTGAACGCCACCAGAATCCGAAGCGATCAGCCACGATTCCGACAGCAACCGGATGAAATCGACATAGTCGAGCGGTTCGAGCAAGTGGACGCGGTCGACGCCGGCAAGCACGGCGTGTGCAGTAGCGCGGACGACCGGATTGGGGTGCATCGGAAACAGCACGGCCGTATCAGCATGTCGTTCCACGAAACGACGGACGACACGGAGATTCTCTTCGAGTCGGGAACCGAAGTTCTCGCGGCGGTGACTGGTGAAGGCGATTCGCTTCAACCCAGCGGTTCGATTCAATAATTCTTGCAGTGCCGGGGAGCATTCCGCACGACCGATCCCATTCAACGCATCCACGACCGGATTCCCGGTCAAAAAAATGTCGGCTCGACTCACGCCTTCGTTACGGAGCGTGCGGACATGGTTTTTCGTACCCGCAAAGTGCCAGCGGGCCAACCGGGTGATCACGCGGCGGTTCATTTCCTCGGGAAACGGCGACAGTGGGTCATTCGTCCGTAAGCCGGCTTCGACGTGTGCCACTGGGATGCGACGTTGAAACGCCGCCAGTGCCACTGCGGCTGCTGTGGTTGTATCCCCTTGGACGAGAACTACATCGGGCTGTGAGGATTCAAGAAGCGGGTCAATCGCGTTCAGAATCTTGGCAAATAACAGGTTGAGTGGTTGATTCGGTCGCATCACTTGCAAATCGTGGTCGATTCGGGTTCCGAACAATTTCACAAACGGTACCAACAAATCAGCATGCTGACCACTGTTGACGTTGACTGTCTGAAACAGATCCGCGCGAGTTTCAATTTCGGCCAGTACCGGGCCGAGCTTGATCAATTCAGGTCGCGTGCCGAAAGCCGTGAGAACGACCTTCCGGGGCGATGATTTCCGAGAATCCAAACTGGTCATAAGTTAAGTCGAGGAACATTTTCTGTGGTGGGACGCTGTCAGGATTACCGGCACCATAGCACGAGGAACGAATCATCCCTAAATTTTACTTGACTGCAATAGCTATTTTTACGACTTTCTACCGAACATGAGAACTGCACTGCACGATTCTCAAACTTCCCATTGTCCGCTTTGTGATGCTGTTGGCCGCAATCGGCTTGTGGCTCACGGAATTCCAATCTTGGATTGCCCCGCTTGCCATCATCGGTTTGCTGGTCTCCTCAATAAAGATACGCACGTCGATGAAGTGTATGGCGACGAATATTTTCACGGAGGTGGTGCCGGATATCCCGACTACCTCGCCGATGCCACCCTGCTCCGCCAACACGGCCGACGCTACGGGAAACTGCTGGCCCGCTTTCACCGGCCGGGTCGAATTCTGGATATCGGTGCCGCAGCCGGCTTCATCCTTGGAGGAATGACCGATACCGGCTGGACAGGGGAAGGAATCGAGCCGAACGCCAAGATGGCCGAGTACGGACGCAACCAGTTGGGATTGTCCATTCGGACGGGCACTTTGGACACGGTCGGTTTTTTAGAACCGTTCGACGCCATTTCGTGGATTCAAGTATTAGCTCACTTCCCCGATCCCCTGGCGACCTTTCGCCGAGCCGACGCACTGACGAAAATCGGCGGCGTTTGGCTGATTGAAACTTGGGACTGCGAAAGCCGGACGGCCAAATTCCTCGGAGACTCTTGGCACGAATACAGCCCCCCGAGTGTGCTGCACTGGTGGAGTCCTCCCGTGTTGCAGCGGACGCTGGCACCGCTTGGCTATCGACTACGCGGCACCGGCAAACCGCAAAAGTGGATCGGCCTCAAGCATGCCAAGTCGTTGCTGATGCACAAATATCGTTCGGGTTTGGCGGGCAGCCTGCTGAAGCTGATCCCCGATAGTCTGGCGGTGCCCTACCCATCGGAAGACCTTTTCTGGGCCGTGTACGAAAAGTGCGAACGCTAGCCGAGCCATAAGATGCCCCGCATGAATACGAGCAGCAGCAAAATCGTCGATTGGCCGGAACTGCTACAAATGCGCGAGTCGGCACGGATCAGCGGTTCCGTCGTAGTGTGGACGAACGGCACGTTCGACTTGCTCCATCCGGGCCACGTGGCGAGCCTCCAGCAAGCCCGTGCTCTCGGGGATCTGCTCGTGGTCGGCGTCAATTCGGATCGCTCGGTGAAGGCTTACAAGGGGCCATTGCGGCCGATTCTGAATCAGGTTGAACGGGCTACCATGCTGGCCGCACTCAAATGCGTTTCCGCCGTGATCGTTTTTGACGAAGAGACGCCGTCGGAAAGTTTGGCCCGACTGCAACCGGACATCCATTGCAAAGGCGCGGAGTATGCGCCGCCACGCGGTCGGCCGGTGCCGGAACGGGCCATTGTGGAAGCGTATGGTGGACGCATCGAGTATCTGCCGCTGGTGCCCGGAGTCTCGACGACGGAAATTCTGAGGCGAATTCGAGTGGCGGAAGGTAGCCCGGTATGAACGACTTACTCGCCCGGTTCCGCGATTGCCCGGTGCTGATTGTCGGCGATCTGATGCTCGACGAGTATCTGTGGGGCCATGTGAACCGCATTTCGCCGGAAGCACCCGTCCCGGTGGTGGAAGTCCAGCGTCGCAGTTTCACGGCCGGAGGCGCGGCGAACACGGCGGCCAACGTCGCCAGCCTCGGTGGTCGAGCCATCGTGGCCGGAATCGTCGGCGACGATTCCGCGGGCCAACGCATCCGCGATCTTCTCGACGGACAAGGGATCGATAGCTCGGCGCTCGTGATTGATTCCTCACGGCCAACCACGACAAAAACCCGCGTCATCGCCCACAGCCAACAAATGGTGCGCATCGACCACGAACAACCAGGGGCACTTTCGGAAGCAGTCGAGAAAGAACTGCTGGCACAACTTGAAATTCAGTTGCATCTGGTGCGAGCGGCGGTGGTGTCCGATTACGGCAAAGGCGTGATCACTTCGAATTTGTGCGAACGGTTCATTGAACTCGCCAAAGCTGCAAAGGTGCCGGTGATCGTCGATCCGAAAGGGACGGATTACCGCAAATATCGCGGTGCGACTGTCGTCAAGCCGAACCAACTCGAAACGGGCAAGGTGCTCAACCGGGAGTTGCGGACGACCGCCGAAGTTGAACAAGCCGGGCGTGATCTGCTGCAATTTTTAGGGGCAGGTTCCTCAGTGCTCGTCACCCGCGGTGCCCAGGGAATGACGCTGCTCGAAGCGGATCGACCCACGGTTCACGTGCCGACTCAAGCCCGCGAAGTTTACGATGTCACCGGTGCTGGCGACACCGTCGCGGGGGCGTTGGCATTGTCCCTGGCAGTCGGGAGCAATCTCGAATCGGCGTGCCAGTTGGCCAGTTTGGCCGCCGCTGTGGTCGTTGGCAAAGTCGGCACCGCAACCTGTACGATTTTGGATTTGGAAGAAGCGATTCGAAGTCGCGGGTAACGTCACTGGCCGCGCAGAACCCGCAGGGCCGCTTTCATCGACTCGAAAGCAAATTCGTCTTCTTGCAGACTCAGTGGCTCGCGCCACTCGATACCAGCCACGCCATCGAGTGACTGAGCCGATTCAGGTGCCAGTGCCTTACCGAGGAAGAGCAGATCACAGACCGGGTACGTCACCCCCTTGTAGAGGTAGCTGTTCGGAAATGTGCCTACGAATCGCACGTCGGCAATCTCCAACCCGACTTCTTCACGCACTTCGCGCCGCAAGGCGTTCTCGGCCGATTCGCCGATGTCGACGAAGCCACCGGGGATGCCGAGGAGACCTTTGCCGGGATCTTTTTCCCGGCGAACCACGAGCCAACGCCCGCTGCGATCCGATAGGAACGCCCCCGCTGAAACGGTCGGGTTAAAGTAGTAGGTGAACGGGCAAGCCGTGCATCGAAACGGATTTGCACCCGGCGTCGCGTGGGCTCCACATCGCGGGCAGTGGCAGAATTGGTCGTTGGCGAGCATACTATTGTTGTAGTCATCACCCGGTTTTGAAACCCGAGACTTTTCCGAGTAAACCATGCGGATTTTGCTGACGAACGACGATGGTATCTTCGCCCCCGGTTTGCGGGCCTTACGCCGCGAGCTCATGAAGATCGGCGAAGTCATCGTCGTCGCCCCGGCCACCGAACAGAGCGCGACCGGACATTCCGTCACGCTCAATGCTCCGCTTCTGGTCACGGAAGTCTTCGACGACGATAAGACTCCCCTCGGCTGGGCAGTCGAAGGTCGGCCGGCAGACTGCATGAAACTGGCGTTGTTGGAACTGCTGCTCGAGCCACCGGATTTGGTGGTGAGCGGTTTGAACGCAGGGTCGAATGCCGGCATCAACGTTCTGTATTCGGGTACGGTCGCGGCCGCCATCGAAGCGGCCTTTTACCATCACACGGCCATCGCTTGCTCCCTGGAATACACGAAAGATGCCCAATTGGACTGGCCCCGTGCCGCCGAGTACGCCCGGCAAGTCGTGGAGCAAATCATCGGGCACAAACCCGTGAAAGGGAGCCTGTTCAACGTCAACATTCCACCGCTGGAACGCGGGCCGGTGAAAGGCATCCGCGTGATGCCCCAGAACGTGAGCGTGTATAAAGAGAAGTTCGACCGACGCACCAACCCGCGTGGCCGAACGTACTTCTGGACGAGTCCGGAGTTCCATTGCCCCGAGCCGCACCCCGATACGGACGTCACCGCCTTGGCCGAAGGGTTCATCACCGTGACGCCGCTGCAATTCAATCTGACGAACCGGCCGATGCTCGCGGAGATGGGCAACTGGAGTTGGGACTTGGGCGAGTGAGGGGCAAATCGGTACTACTCTGACGCTCGTTCTTGTTTCCGCACAGAATACCCCCCTCCCCTCTGCGGAACCAACGGAAGCACCGGAAACAAGAACACGGGACAGAATGACATTCGTGCTAGGCTGACTAGAGTGGGCCGAAGCGACGCACACTGAGTCCGCAGTGGTGTACCAACGATTCTTGGAGGTTGTTTCCATCACAACGTCACCAAGCTCAGATGAAGAGGAACGCGGATGACGCGGGAACAAGCAGCATGAAGAGGATCAGAAAAAATTGATTTCTTTCTGATCCTCTTCATCCCGGGTATCATCCGCGTCATCCGCGTTCCTCTGGATTTTATAAAGCCTCCAAGAATCGTTGGCACACCCGTCAGCAGCTTTCGGGAACTTACACAATTGCAGCCGCGTAGAATATGGTAACCTTTCTGAATCGCAGGTCGTTTGTCGCAGGAACCACTCCATGTCTCGGCTTCTTTGTTGTTGGACTTGCCTCGCGTTGGTCGTGCTCGCACTTGGCGCGTTAGCTCAAGAATCGGGTGCTCAAAACCCGTTCGAATTGGCCCGAGCGTTGCGTGAAAACGATCAACCCGATCTGGCGCTCGAATACCTTGATGATTTGGCGAAAACTCTACCGAAAGAGTTGCTGGTCACGCTCCCCATCGAACGAGCCAAGTCGCGCATCAAACTCGCGGCCCAGGAAGCGGACGATCTCAAACGCGACACCGCCGTGAACGAGGCGAAAGCGGAACTCGATCAATTCTTGAAGGCGAATGCCGGTCACCCGCGCGCTGTGGAAGCGACCATGTCGCTGGCGAATATTTCGTCGCTCCAAGGCAAATCGCAGCTGGATCGGGCCAGGAAACTTCCCGATGTCGCGGGTCAGAAAACTGCGGCTGCAATCGCTCGACCATACTTCATCGAAGCCTCGACGAGGTTTCAAAAAGCCGCTGAAACACTCGAGCAAGCGGTGAAGGATGCGGCGACGCCAAACCTAAAACTGAGCCGCAGCGGCGAACTGTACCAGACGATCCTCGACCAGGGCATCAACCGCTATTTCCTTGCCGAGTCGTATATCGCGGTCGAAGGCAAACAGGACATTGAAGATCGTGCCGCCGCGTACAAGAGTGCTCAGGATATCTTCGCGAAACTCGGGGAACGCGATGCGACTCATTCGCTCTGCTGGGTCGCTCGCGCCTGGGCCGGCGAATGCTCGTACGCGATGAGCGAAACAATCAAAGCGGAGACCACGTTCGCCAAGATTCGCACCGATGCGGCAAAAATACCGAACGGCGTGGGTCTGGCGGGCGTGCGTCAGGCCCGTTTCTTCGAGATCCGCAACAAATGGATCATCGCCAGCAAAGAGAACACGGCCGCGGCCTATTCGAGTGTTCGCAAGCTCTGCGAAGCTTGGGTGGCCGACTACCGCAGCTCACGCATCACCAACGAAAACTACGCGATCCTGTATTACACCGCGACGACCAAGTTCGACGAAGCCCGACTCGGGGTGAAGGTCGACCCGAAGACCATGGTGGTCACGGTGAACCCGGCCGTATTGCCCCTGCTCAAGGACGCGGATCGAGACCTTCGCCGGCTCGCCGACAGCGAGAATGAGTACACGGCGCGGGCCGCGAAAATGCGGCCGCAAGTCGTGCGACTGATCGTCGGCAATGCCGATAAGAAACCCGAGCAGATTTTGACGTTCGAGGAATGCCACTTGACATCTCTCGTTCAAATCGACAAGTTTCAGCAATTGAACAAGGACGACAAAGCCACCCCGGAACAAAAGAAGGGGCAGCTGGATCGGGTGATCGCACTGCTCGAACGCGAAAAGCAATTGCCCGTGCCGAAGGAATCGCTCCGCGATTCCCTGAGTAGCCAAGTGATGCTCGTGTATACCTACCGCTTGGCCGGCCAAGCGTACCAAGCCGCTGTGCTCGGCGAATTCTTGGCCCGAACGAGTCAAGGGCCGACGGCGGTCAAGGCGGGATTGAACGCCGTGCTGGCATATCAAGAAGCGGCGGAGAAGGCCGATTCGGAAGACTCGGTGAGTCGACAAACCGACCTCGCCAAGGCGATGAGCGTCGTGCAATTTCTCGATCAGTCCAACCCCAACGACCCCACGACCGATGAAGTCCGATTCCGCGGGTCGCAGATGTTGGTTCAAAGCGCACTTTATCTCGAAGCGTTCCAATTGCTCGACCGCGTCTCGGATCGCTACTCGAACGTGGGACGGGCGCGGCTCTTGCAGGGGGGCGTCGCATTCGAATTGCTCCGTCCGCGTTCCGCCAACGCGGCACCACCGAAGTTCGCCCTGCCAACCGATGCCCAAAAAGTTCCAATATTCCAAACCGCCACGACCGATCTCGGCCGGGTTCCGGTCGCCTCGGCAACATCACCCGCAACCGTCGCCATCGATTATTGCCGGGTCCAGTTTCAACTCGCGCAACTCTATTTGGCCAGCGGTGCCACGGGCTACCCCGTCGCCGAAAAGATCAGCAACGATGTCACTGCGCTGATTCCAACTTTGGCAACGGTTCAGTCGGCCGATAAAGAGTCGCTGCTCTGCGAAGCGGAGATCGTAAGGATCAACGCGGTCTACGGGCAAGCGATGCCGCTGCACCAACAGAAGAAGTACAAAGAATCGGCGGATCGCTACAAGGGTTTAATCGCAGCGATGCAAAAGAGCGGTCCGGCGGTGAAAAAGGATCAAGCACCCAACGTGGCTACGGTCGCCAAGAATTTGGATGCCCTCCGGATCAGCAAGATCGTAGTTCCCGCGTTGAACAGCCGCGTCGGCGAAGGTCAACTCGACGAAGCCGCCAAACTGCTCGATATGCTCGGCAAATTCGGTGGCGACCAGAACCAGACCGTGAATGCGGTTTTTCAAGTCGTCGTGGCGGCCAAGCCGCAAATCGAACAACTGGTGAAAGACGGTAAGGCCGACGAGGCGAAAAAAGTCTCTGCGAATCTCTCCGCATTGGCGGCACGCATCAGTGGAGCGGATGCGAAATTGACCCCAGTTCAGTTGCTGGATCTCGGGAAGATCTTCAAGGAGCTGGGCGACTACGATAAAGGCATCGCGTTGCTCTTGAAAATTCCCGCACCGAAGAATCTCGCCTTTCTGAAAGCCGAACCACCGCAACCGGCCGCACCGGACGCCGCCTGGACAGCGGACAAAGCCGCGACGCCGTTCTACCGTGTGGCCCAACTGGAACTGATTCGAACCTATCGGCTCGCCAATCAACTGCCGAAGGCCGAGGAACTTCTCGAAGCGTCGCTGGGCAAAGATCGAAGGAGTGGCTGGGCATACAAGTATCCGGAATTCCGGAGAGAAGAATTTTATTACCTGGAGGCGAAGGCGGCCGGCATTGCCAACCCACAAGAGGCTTCCAAGGTTTGGGCAGAAGCGAAAAAAGGTTGGGATGGCATGAGTCGAGAATACCTCAAAGTTCTGACCACGGCATTGCCAGCGACCGCTAAGGAAGAGGATGTTTCGAACCTCCGCCGGCAAAAGGAATTCGCCAAGCCAATCTACTTCGACCTCGTCGCGGAACTCGTCCGCTGTTTGACCCGTGCTCAACTCCAAATCAACGGTGGAAAGAAACCGGAATTGGATAAAGCGATGGCGGGCCTCGCCAAACAAATCGTCGAAATTGAAAAGAAGAATCCGGAGCTGAACGACGACGTGAAAGCCAAATTTCAGAAGTTGTTCGAGGAAGTCCCGCAGCTCAAAGAAGCGTACAAAACCGCCGGCGGAGCGTGGAACACCGCCGTGAAATAAGCGTATCGATCTTAACCCTTCACGTATTCTCCACGAGTTCCTCCATTATGTTGCGACGCTTGTTTCTGCCGATGTTGGCCACTCTGTTCTGTGCAGTTCCCGCTGTGGCTCAGGTCACTCCGGATCGCGTCTTCTACCGCGACCGTGAAGGCAAAGTCGCCAATGTCGATGGGGAGATCAAAGAGTCTGCCAGCGGCGTTCAAGTCATCGGGCCTGACAAAAAGGTGAAGAACACGATCTCGGCCGCCGACATGGTTCGCATCGACTACAGTACCGTTCCGGGTGTGGATCGCACCGGTCAACAAGCGGCGATCACGTTCGAAGGGACTGGCGATGCGGTGAAAGCAGCAGCCGAGTACCGCAAGCTGATCACGGTGCCGGGTGCGACCGGGAATCCGAAAGCCAAACGCTATCTCGAATTCCGCGAGCTGATCTGGAGCGCGAAGATTGCCGACGCCAAAACCGGCGACGATTTCAAACTCGAAGGCAAAAAAGTGGCCGACCGCTTGGCCGTCTTCAGCAAAGCGAACATCGCCAGTTGGGAAGCGTGGGCCACGACTCGCTTGGCCGCACGTTACTATTGTGAGCTTGAAGATATTTCCGCTGCCGCGGATACGATCTCGATTCTCAGTCGCAGTGCGGCGCTCACCCCTGAGTTGCGCCACGAAGCCAAACTCATCGAAGTGGGCTATCTGTTCCGCGGTAACAAACGGGCCGACGCCGAGGGCCTGTTGAAAGATCTCGCGGCCGACAAGGATTTCCCCGCCACGGGGCCGCTCCGGGAACGCTGGATGATCTTCGAAGAAATTTTGAAAGCACCAGTTCCAGCACCCGAGCGCAAACCGAGCGATCAGCCAGTAACTACTGAGGAAACCGACGCCCGCACGGCCAAAGTGAAACTCGCCGCCGCGAAGATCGAAGCCCTGATCGCCAAATCCAAAGACCTCGCCGCCCGCGGCGCCGGCTACAGTGCCGTCGGGGAAGTGTTCGTCCGCCACGGACTCTGGCGCGACGCCATGTGGGCCTTCCTCTGGGTCGATGTGGTCTACAATCAAGACCGCGATGAACAGATCAAAGCCGTCCATCGCCTCGTGCAGATCTTCACGGTGCTCAAAGAAAAAGAGAAGGTCGGCGACGCGGACAAGGATCGGGCCGACCTCTACCGCGAGCGACTCCCACGCATACGCTAGTGCCAACAGAGGGCCTGGAGTTTGCGATGCCGGAATGGAACGGGGTTTGGATCATTTTGGTGCTCGCGGCTTTTTTCGCGGGCATCGTCAACTCGATTGCCGGAGGCGGTACCCTCCTGACCTTCCCGGCCCTGCTGTCGGTGCTGGCGCCGGAAGTCGCCAATGCCACCAGCACGCTGGCGGTGTTGCCGGGATCGGTGGCCGGGGCGGTGGGCTACCGTCAGGAACTCTGGGCCGCCCGGCGCTTCGCTCTGCACATGCTTCCGGTTAGTCTCCTCGGTGGGGGAGTCGGTGCCGCACTCCTCGTTTGGTATCCGGCCCATTTCGGCAACTTGGTTCCCTGGTTGATCTTCGCCGCCGCCCTGCTCTTCCTCATCCAGCAACCGCTGAACAAACTCCTCAGACGCAAACAGACCGACTTCACCACATCGCCCAGTACTCTGTTGCTGTCGTGCCTGATGCTCTTCCAATTTTTCGTGGCCGTGTACGGTGGCTACTTCGGCGCGGGCATCGGCATCCTCATGCTCTCCGCACTCGGATTCATGGGCATCGGCGACATCAACAAAGCCAACGGCGTCAAGACGTTCCTGGCCAGCGCGATCAACTCCGTCTCGGCGGTCATCTTCATCCATGCGAACTTGGTCAATTGGCCCTGCGCACTCGTGATGGCCGCCTCGGCCATCGTCGGCGGTTTCGTCGGGGCGAAAGTGGCGAAACGCATGGCCGCGAAATATGTGCGCTGGCTGGTGATCGCCATTGGCTTCGGTCTGGTAATCTTTTACGCGCTGAAGTGAACGACGCGCGGCTTTACCGGAGCAATTTCATTCGGACTTCACGGAACCAACCGAGGGCGGGACGCTCCATCGAAACTGGATAAAGTTCGGACGTGGGCGTGCTGCTGTGGGTTTGTTCCACCGACCAATTATCCCAGTAAATCGCCCGCACCGACGGCGATGCGATCAGCGTTTCCACCGTGGCCAGTGCCAACGTCGATTCCGCAGAGAGCGGTGCAGCTAGGGTGATGTCCATCGGGCAATTCAGCGGGTCGAACAGCTCCAACAACTGAAGCACATCGAGCGGATCGCGTGGCAGACTGCCGTTTGCGCCGGGAGTCAGGTCGAGTTCCAGCGCGGCCACTTCGAAACCGCTCCGCAACAGCGTGTCGGCGAATCCGAGCGGGGAATACGTCAAATTCGCGTCGAGGAGATAGTCGCCCCACGGTTGTTGCAGTCCGAACGTCCACTGGGCTTGCGGATCAATTTCACGGCTCGTTTCGAGCAACCGGGCCGCGAGTCGGAGTCGGTCGTCTTCGCCGAGACCGAGAGCATCCGCAGAATTGAAGCCCGACAAGAGTTCCCAATGCCGGCATCGATCTCGGTATCGGGCGACGAGGGTGCCGACGAAATCCGAGAAAAACGCGGCGATGTTCGGAAAGTCCCCGGTCGCTTCTCCGACCCAATTCGGAATCGTCTCGTCGGAGAGATCGACCAATGGCCCGATGGAAACCGCCAACCCGGTGTGGCTGGCCCAATAGACCAACTGGTCGAGTTGGCTCCAATCGAAGTTCGCTTCCTCTTTCTCGATCCGCTTCCAATTCGGCACGAACCGCACGGCGTTGAAACAGCGAATGTACTCTTCGGACTCCGCGGAAGTCAGCGGATTCGAGAGCCGGCAACCGATGAGCGTCGTCAGAGGTCTCGCGTTGTGGAGGCGGGCATCCAAGCGATACTTGGTCAACGAGTACGTCATCCGGTCGGCGAGAAGCGAAGCCGCTTCGATGACGATCAACGCATGGGCCTCACTGGTGACGGGGTCATCGGCCAGAACCGCGCGGCCGAACGCCCGCGCAATTTCAGCGAGGTCGGTTCGCAGAATCTCGGGCGTCGGAATCGATGCCGAGTGCAGGGCGAAGAGCAGATTGCGGGCGCGGTTGACGCTGCCGCGCGCCAGTTCGATCACCAGTCGGTATGGCTCCGGTCGTGCCCGGAGCGTCGAAGTCGCAACGACGCGGCACTCGCCGCGCACGATCCACGGCAGCGACAAAGTACCGCTTTCGTTCTCCTCGCGAGTCAGTTCCAGGGTTTTGTAGTCGTAGCGGCGTTGCGTGGGCATCGGCGCGTGATCGTAACCACCCGCGATCCAGGCCCGCTCCAGAATCGCGTGCGGATCGCCGGGCCACTTCGTCGGCAATTCGAATGAAAACGTTGCCATGGAACTCGCTGAAAACCGTTGCGATGCAGGAGGAACCGAATGCTAATTTATCAACTCTGCACTGAACGGGTCAGGCAATGTTAGCGTCGGGTGTGCCAATAATTCTTGGAGTCCAGATGGAGAGGGACGCGGACGACGCGGAAAAAGGCAGGATGTACAGGATCAGAAAAAAATCAATTTCTTTCCGATCCTCTTCATCTCGGGTCTCATCCGCGTCCCTCTTGGTTTTGAAGACTCCAAGATCCGTTGGCACACCCTTAGCGTCCCTGAACATCACCATCGACCCGAGCGATGATCGCCATGTGATACTTGTTCGCGAGTGCGAGCGTCTCAGGCTCGTCAATGATGATGGTCTGACCCGCTTCGATTGCCAGGACAGTCGCCCCAGCTTTTCGCATGGTTTCGACAGTATCCGGGCCGACCGTCGGCACATCGAACCGCATATCTTGGTTGGGTTTGGCCACCTTCACCACGACGAACCCGGCTCGTCCACAGAGTTCCCCGGCCCGTTCGATGCAGCGATCCGTCCCTTCGATCGCCTCGACGGCGAGGCACGCCCGCTTGCGGATCATCACGCTTTGGCCGATGTCGAGCCGGCCCATTTCGCGGGCCAGCGTCCAGCCGAAATCGATATCGAGCCATTCCTGCGCCGTCGGCGCCCGACTCGTCAGTTGACCTGCTTTCACGAGTAACTCCGGGCAAAGTTCCAACGCCGAGACGCAGTGCAAACCATCCCGTTCGAATTCGGCGATGAGGCCGAGCAAGAGGGTATCGTCTTTGTTGTCACGCCGTAACCGCGAGAGCCAGAAGCGGCCGGCCCGCCAATCGGGCATCATCCGTAGCCACATCCAGGGCCGGAACAGCAGCTTTTTGTGGTACTTTCCGGCCATCGTCCAATCGGCCACACCGTTGCGGCAAAAACTACGGATGACGAACCCCATCGACAGGCGACGGAGCCAGAAAAACTTCGGGCAGAGCTGTTCCAAGATTGGATCGGCCATCCCCGCGATGCCGATGCAAACTACCGGAATCCCGAGTTCGCGTGCCTTGGTGGCCAAGAGAATTGGAAATCGGCCGGCGCCGGCGATCAACCCAATGGGGGCACGAACCGTCATGATTCGTCACGGGGCAGTTCAAATTTCTTCTTCAATTCAGCCACGGTGCGGCGCAGTTCCGGCAACGATTTGACGTGCGTGGCCGTGCGCAAATATTGCCAGACGGGCACGGCCGGTGTTCCGGCCATGCGGGAATTGGCTGGAATGTCTTGCGTGATCCCACATTGGGCGCCGATCATCGATTGCTCCCCGATGTGCAAATGGTCGGCGATGCCGACTTGACCACCCAGCACGACATAGTCGCCGGTCGTGGTCGAACCGGCGATGCCGACTTGGCTCACGATCAAATTGTGCCCGCCGATCTGGCAATTGTGTGCGATCATCACCAAGTTGTCGATCTTCGTTCCCGCGCCGATGCGGGTCGGGCCGATGGTTCCGCGGTCAATGGTGGCCGAGGCACCGATTTCGACATCGTCGCCGATTTCGACATATCCGAGTTGCGGAACCTTGATGTGCTGGCCCGCCTCGATCCGGTAGCCATAGCCATCCGCCCCGATGACACTCTTGGCGTGGATCACCACGCGGTTCCCCAAAATCGAATCGTTGTAGAGCACCACACCGGGGTGGAGTGTGTTGGCCTGTCCCAATCTGCAATGCGCCCCGATGCAGACCCCGGGATGGATCGTGCAATCGTCGCCGATCACCGTGGCCGCACCGATGACGACGTACGCCCCGATGCTGGCGTTCGATCCGATCGTAGCACTCGGATCAATGATGGCCGTGGGATGGATTGTTCGCGGGCCACTGCGGTCACCACGCAATTTTTGAATCAGCTGCAAGTAAGCTTTGAGAGGTTCCGTCA
Organism: Fimbriiglobus sp.; assembly: GCA_025351325.1. Taxonomy (GTDB): domain Bacteria; phylum Planctomycetota; class Planctomycetia; order Gemmatales; family Gemmataceae; genus JALHQU01. The sequence continues at coordinate 4,609 of JANXWE010000183.1, read as the reverse complement.
CGCGGATCAACGGCCGGTCGCCTTCTGGGAAATCGAGGGGAACCACCGCAGCGCTGGCTTTTGATTTCGCCCACGAGTCATTTTTTTTTGTACTGTCGATCAACACGAGATCGCCCAACTCGGCGTCGAGCAGCGACATGGCCCGGTTCCAAACGGTCGCACCGTCACCGTCGACGGTTCCATTCATCCAAGCGGCTGCATCGTGCAGTGTGTGTGCCAACGTCGCACCCTCGACAATCGGAGTTGTCTGGTGAACGTACATCGCCGGCGACTTTCGAGCAAGGTCATTGAAGGTGAAGTTGTCGAAACTCGTCGGCGGAAACCGAGGTGCCGTTTTCGAGTGGGATCGTCCCCTGCCCCGCCGTTGCGATGGCCCAGCAGGCTAAGTTCCAACAGCGCATCAGGCCCGGTTCACCGGTGCCCCAGATGATGCAATCCCAGCCGAGGGGTGTGGCGCGGATCGTAACCATGCCACCCGAAAGTGAAATGCGAAGTTCACGCCAGCTCGGTTCGGGTATCTCGTCCGGGAATGCGGGGAGTTTGTCGATCATCCGCACAACGGGTTGTTCAGAAACTGTGCCGAAGGCGGACTGCACCGATTCCCAACTCGGTCGGGAATCGGTCTCGAATAAAATGGTGCGCTGCAAGCCCATGCAAAACCCCGTTTATTTATCGGCCTTCGCTTTCAAAATATCTTCGAGCCGCTTCTTCTGTTCGGGAGTCAGAACTTCGTTCCGTTCCTTCGCCATCTTCGCCTTCAACTCTTCGATCTGTGCTTTCAGCTTGTCGATGTCTTCGTTGTACTTGGTTTGGACTTTGTACACTTTTTGCGTTTGATCGTCGGTGAGACCGAGCTGCTTCCAATTCTGCGGCAGTTGGCCCTTCGCTTTGGTTTCGGTCTTCGGATCCGCCTTCGGGTCGGCCTTCGCATCTTTGGGGGCCCCTTTGGTTTCTTTCGGAGCGGCCGGTTTCGGCTCTTGGCTGATCGAAGCCCCCACAAGCATGAACGCGAGTAAGCCGCTCATACAGAACCCTAAAACACGCATGGGATACCCTCTTGTGCAAGACGTTGATTCGACACTTCGGAGATTGTTCTCCGATTCACATAGTCTTACAACAGTTGTCGAACGGGTGCTAGAAAAATTGTTGGAACTTTCCAAATTGGGCCACCCGACCGCGTGTGTCGTAGCATCAACATTTGCGAATCGACCCTTTCAAACTGAAATTTTATGCTGTTGCTGGCCGTTCACATTTCCAACGGAGTACTCGAACCGATCTGGTTCATCGGCGGTTTCGTCGTGATGGTGGTGGCACTGATCCCGGCACTTTGGAAGCTCGATGAACAAGATATCCCCCGAATCGGCGTGCTCACAGCCGCGTTTTTTGTGGCGTCCCAAGCTCACATCCCACTGGTGGTCGTCAGCGTCCACCTGCTGTTGAACGGTCTGGTGGGGATCATCCTGCGCCGACGTGCCGCCATCGCCATCGCGGTTGGATTAGCCATGCAAGCCTTACTCTTCGGGCACGGAGGATTGGATTCGCTGGGAGTCAACTTTTGCGTGCTGGCCATCCCCGCTTGGCTCACGGGGTTCCTGTTCTTTCATCTCCGCCAACGATTGCGGCCGGGATTTGCCTTGGGAGCCGCATTGGGATTATTCTGCGCCACGTTCACCGTACTGCTGCACGTTTCAGTTCTCTACTTCGGGGCACGCGGAGATTGGACTGTCTTAGCCATCTCAAGCTTAGTGGCGCACATTCCCGTGATCGTGCTCGAAGGCATCGGCGTCGGCTTCGCTGTCAAAGTCTTGGCGAAAGGCAAGCCGGAGTGGATCGGCTTACAACCGGAGTGCGTCACTCAACCATCGGACGGGAAAATCTCGTCGAACGGCACTTCCCATTGACCGAGTCCCAAACTCACAGTCACGATCTGCTTTTTCGCATCGACCTTCACCACCCGACCGGTTTTGTCGAAGCGGCTGACCCGGACGATCGTGTTCGGTTGCAACGTCTGGCGCATCTTCAGCAAGTCCGACTGTTCCAAAGCGTCGACCGCGAGCTGCTCCACTTTCCGTTCGTACACGGCCTTTTGCTGGACCGCTTCATGCTGGGCCGCGAGGGCCGCCACGCGGGCGTGTTCCGCTTCCTCGCGAAGTTGCTGCAACCGATCCAGGTTATCGGTGGTGCCCTTGGTCTCGCGCAAATATTCTGTGGCTCGCGCCAGCAAAGCCTCTGGCAACTTCAACCGCTTGGCAATCAGGATCGCGTTGCTCATGCCGAACTGCCCGATTTGCAAACGGTACGTCGGCCGCAGTGTTTCGATGCTGAACTCCACCGCCCCGTTCTCGGCGCGATCATTGTGGAAGGCGTAGGTTTTCAGGTCGCCCAAGTGGGTCGTCACAATCGCACGCACGCCGAGGATGTCGAGTTCATCAAGGATCGCCCGGCCGAGGGCCGCCCCTTCGGTCGGGTCGGTGCCCGCTCCGAGTTCGTCGAACAGTACGAGGCTTTTATGGTCGGCTTGCGAAAGAATGGTGGCGATTCGGGAGATGTGCGAACTGAATGTGCTCAATGATTGTTCCAGACTCTGTTCATCGCCGATGTCGGCGAAAATATTCGTGAACAACGGCACCGTACTACCAGCCCCGGCGGGGATGTGCATCCCGCTCAGGGCCATCATCGACAGCAACCCGGTCGTCTTCAGCGTGACCGTTTTGCCACCGGTGTTCGGCCCCGTGATGATCAGCAAATTGAAACCGACACCGAGGCGGACATCGATGGGCACCACGCTGCGCGGCTCGGGCGCGGTTTTGGATTCGACGCGGAAGAGGTGTTCCAGGATTGGGTGGCGGGCACCGCGCAACCAGAGTCGGCCTTCAGAATTCACCTCGGCCGGGGCCATCGTGAAATCGCGACTGTGGCGGGCTTTGGCTGTGATGAAGTCCAACCGGGCGATCACATCAAGGGCATAGATCAGCGGTTTCGACACCCGGCCCACTTCGGCACTCAGTCGCCGGAGAATCCGCTTTACTTCGCGGTCTTCCTCACCTTTCAGATTCACTCGCTCAGCACCCAAATTCGCAATCGACGCGGGTTCGATGAAGACCGTTTCGCCGGTGCTACTGACGCGGTGAACCACACCCGGAACTTTCTGGCGATGGTTCACCGACACCGGCAACACATAGTGGTCGCCGTTCATGGTGGCGTTCGGATAGCTGAGGATTTTCCGCAGTTCCGGGTCGCGCAGCAGCCGCTTGATTTCCGACTTCACCTTCTCGTCGAGTTCGAACAGCTTCTGCCGCACGACTGCGAGTTCTCGGCTGGCGATGTCGAGCACGTGCCCGCGGCCGTCGATGCACCCCCCGATGGTCTTGGCGACCGGCCCGAGATCTTCGATTCCGGACAATAGAACAATCAATCCATTCAGCCGTCCGTCGAGCCGCATCCGATACCGATAGATCGCACCGGTGCAATGGAGCGTTTCCGACACTTCCAACAATTGCTCGGCACTCAACATCGTCCCGATACTGGCACGTCGCACCACGAGTCGGACATCGTGCAAGCCGCCGAGCGGCGGTGGTTGTTCCAACTCGAGCGAGAGCACCATTTCGGAGACCAGCCCGATTTCCGCGCGGACTTCGTCCAATTTCAGAAGGGGTTCGACCTGGCGTACGAGTTCGCGCCCTAGAGGCGACGCGGCGTACCCCGAGACAATCTCGCGGACTTTGCCGAATTCCAACAGATCGAAAGTGTGCGCGTCCATGGGGCCGATCGGGGCAGGTGACGAAAACAAGACACCCCACGAGACAACTCTCGCGGGGAATGGTTCGGTGTACAGAATTAGAATAGGCGAAGGGCCGGGGGCAGACCTATTTCTTGGTGCGTTCCCAAATATCGCAGAACGCGTCACTCCCGGCAGGAGCTTCGAACTTCGTCGGCCGTACCTTGTCCGTGGGTGCGTAGCAGATTTTGAGGGTCGTTTTGGACAGCTCGTAAATGCCGTGCATTTTTTCCCCCTTTTTCAGTCCGTCTTTGAAAGCCAACTCGAACGTCCCGGCTTTTTCGTCGATGCTGAAATCGGCGGCGGCGAGGAGGCGCCCCTCGAGTTTCACAGCGTCCGTGAGCAAATACATTTTATATTCGTCGTTGACGATGCTCAGGCGGATCATCTCGCGCGAGGCTTTCTCGGGCAGTTGTTCCTGGCCTTGGGCGATTGAGGATTGCGGGATCCAGATGCCCGTGAACGCCTCCGTTTTACTCGCCGGCTTGGGCGCCCCACTGACTTGCGACTCGGGAAGACAACCCGTCATAACCACGCACGACACGACAAACAACACGATGGCTGCACGCATAGCTCGACCCCCCAATGGAACTCCGTTGAAGGGCCGCTATGCCTTAACGGGAATCTGCCGTCAAGGGAACATTCCGTTTGGTTGTAGCAACGGGTGCAGGACTCGCTTTGCAAGAAAGTTTGGGAGGTGGTATCCAGTGGGCGGGATTTTCATTTTTGTCGTCGTGAGACGGCTAGAAAATCTTACCCCAGGCTGCCCGTGCCCTTCGCAAAACCGTCGCCGGAAGAACTCGAACGGGTCGCCAACGAGGTGCTGGCCGT
>JANXWE010000173.1 GCA_025351325.1 Fimbriiglobus sp. | reverse complement strand
GGGAAGCCAGATGGACCGCTGCATCCGCCGACGCGTCGGTCAGGGCCGATGACATAAATTTGTTCCTCGCTGATGGTGAAAAACGGGATGCCCGCTTCGTCGGCCAACTTATGGTCGTCGCTACTCGGGTCGGGCATGAATCCGATCAAAGTCGGATGCGTGTGATAAATTCCTACCAAATAGCAGTTTTGGACAACCGGCGGAGAAGACAGATCGAGTTCGCTTCTCCGACCCGGCCGCGTTCTCCTGATCGCAATCGCCTTTGCAATTGGATTGTAATAGATGAACCCGCCTTCTTCGTGCCTCATTTGCGGATCGTCCGGGAACGAATCGGCCCAAGCGGCAGCAAAGGCCGCTCGCAAGGTCGGGTCGTTCAGCAACTCACTCGCGTCTGGTGCGTCCATCAAGCGACCTCGTCCCAATTCACCAACGCGATCGGCGGCGAAACCACGCGGACAAAGTTCGTGCGGGCGCCCGGCTTCGTCCCTTTCCCACCCCGTCCGACCGGCGGATAAGCCCCGGTGCCGAACTCTTGTGTTTTGCCATTCTCAGTCTCCACGGTCAGTTTGTCGAAGCGACTACTGCCGCTCAACGTCCCACCGATCACGGTGTCGCCTTCGTCGAGTTTGATGCCGACGACACCTTTGCCAACTCCCGACAGCACGTTCACATCATCGAGTGCAAAATGGATCACCCGGCCACCCTTCGTGGCCAGCATCATCCCTTTTTCCTGGCCGATCAGTTGCACGAAAACGGCTTTGTCCCCGACTTCGAGTTTCACGAATTTGCGCCCGGACTTGGTCGATTCGGGTCGATACGACGTCAGTGGCACACGAAGTACATTGCCGAAAGCCGTCGCGATCAAGAGCAGAGGGCCACCGACGTTGTCGCCTTTGGCGGGTCGGTCGGCCGGCGTGAATCGTGGGTCGGTCGTGAGTGCCGAGAAGACTTTCACTTTGTCCGGCAAACGGAAAAACTTGGCGATGGGATCACCGAAGCCCGAGGTTGCGGGAACGTCGTTGACGCGGCTCGTGTAGGCGGTGCCATCGTCGGTGAAGAACACCACCGTGTCGAGCGTGCTGCCCGGTGCCACGGCGATCACTTCGTCACCCTCGCGGACACGGGTGCTTTCGATGGAGACGAGCCGGCCGACACGCTTGATCCAGCCGTCACGGGTGAGGATGACGTTGGTATTTTCACGGACGATGTAATCTTCTTCGCTGAACTCCAGCACGTCGTCGTCCGAAGCCATCCGCGTTTTGCGGCGTATCACGAATGGTGCCAGTAGTAGTTTTTCGAGTTCGTCTTTGATCACGCTCCAGAGTTTCTTTTCGGACTTCAAAATCACTTCAATACGCTCAGCTTCTTTTGTTTTCTCTTTCAATTCGTCGAGGATTTTTTGAATTTCGAGCTGGGCGATTTTGAACAGTTGCGAGTCGAGGATGGCCGTGACTTGCTCGTCGTCGAGTTCGAATTCGGTCTTCAATTTCTCGGCGGCGTCGGACTTGCCCGAGCTGCCCCGGATGATGCGAATGGCCTTGTCGAGGCCGTTAAAGATCGTCGCAAAACCTTGGAGGATGTGAATGCGGCGACGGAGCATCCGCAACTGGAACTCGAACCGGCGGCGCACCGTCACGAGCCGGAAATCGAGGAAGTAGGTCAGCATCTCTTTGAGGTTCAAGCCGTCTTTGGGAACGACGGTTTTCCCGTCCGCCGAGGGGACGACGGCGGTGACGTTGTACGACACCGACGATTGCAATTTGGTGTGCTTGAACAAGTACGCCATGATCAAATTCGGGTCGGTGCCCGATTTGATATCGAGGACAATCCGCAAGCCGTCTTTCTCGTTCGTCTCGTTGCTCAACCCGGTGAGCTGCGGCACTTTCTTATCTTCTATGATCGTGCCGATGTGCGATTCGAGTTTCCCTTTATCGACGGCGTACGGAATCGATGTCACCACGATTTGCTGCCGACCTTTGCCCAGATCTTCGAGTTTCCATTCACCTTGAACCTTCAAGCTGCCGGTGCCTTCCTCATAGATTTTGCGGAGGGCCGCTTTGTCCGTGAGGATTTTGCCGCCGAGCGGGAAGTCGGGCCCTTTGACTTTCTCGAGCAGTTGCGGAATCGTGGCATCGGGATATTCAATTAAGAAAATACAAGCCTTCAAGACTTCGCCGAGGTTGTGCGGCGGGATGTTCGTCGCCATGCCGACGGCGATTCCGGACGTGCCGTTAACCAGCAAATTCGGGAATTGCGCGGGCAGCACGACCGGCTCTTTGCGGTTGCCGGCGTAGTTGTCACGCATCTCGACGGTGTCTTGGTCAAGTTCGCTCAGCAGCGACTCGGCCGCTTTGGAAAGTTTAGCTTCGGTGTACCGGTACGCTGCCGGAGGATCACCATCGACGGACCCGAAGTTCCCTTCGCCGTGGACGAGCGGCAACCGCATGACCCATTCTTGCGATAGCCGTACCAGCGCTTCGTAAATGGCCCCGTCACCGTGCGGGTGATAGCGTCCCATCACATCGCCGACGATCTGGGCGCATTTCGCGGCCTTGCGGTCGAACGTCAGATTCGAGTCGTTGTACATAGTGTACAAGATGCGCCGTTGCACCGGTTTCAGTCCGTCACGGATGTCCGGGAGCGCTCGGCCAGTCACTACCGAGACGGCGTACCGCAAGAAGCGGCTGCGGGCTTCCGTCGCAATCGAAACCGTTTGGATCGTCTCCGCCATGCGCTGCAAACCCCGGAACAACAATCGGATTTGACATACCGTACCGTTTTTCCCGCCGATTGGCAGGTTGGTTGTTTAGAACGGTGTCGAAAAAAAAGTTGCTTAAGCACAATATCGCGTTTGTACTCGAAAAGATCCGAGACGTGATGATTCGGGGAACCGTTCTGGATGGAAAGCTGCTACTGGTGAGCAAAATCAAACGGTAAAGTGTACCAACAGGCGGTGGTGAATCAAATCCACCACCGCAGTATCGATCACTTCACCACTTCCACTTGGAACTTCATCAATCCCATCCCTTCGGGGCGAGGTTTCGCGTCGGCGGGGCCACTCCACGATTGCACCCCGACACCGGGAACCACGCGGCTGACGTTCATGCCCCAAGTGGTGCCGTTGACGATATTCGCACTCGACAGTTCGCCGCGCGGGATCGCGATTTCAGCGGTCCAACCCGTCGGCGTGCTGTCGATGGCGACGTGCCATTTCGGATTCCACTTCTTATCCCCCCAGCAGTCTTCGGCGACACAACCGCGGTGATCGATCTGGAAGCGGAAGTACGTTTGGTAGTCGCGGTCGATGTCGAACAGGACTTCCACGCGGTCGTGACCACTCAGGTTTTCATCCCTCAATCGCTTCTCGGCCTTCGGCACTTGCAGGCCTTCCGGGTGTTGGCATTCCACCGCGACGTACACGAACTGGTCGTCGTGTGCAAAGTAAGTCTTGGTCGTGTACCCCTTCGAATCCGCGCCCTTCGTGGCACTCTTCATGTCGAGCGGCTTGAAAGCCTGCCAGCATTCGTCATCGAGTTTACCATCGAGGTAGGGTTTCTTCGGTGCCGTCGGACAGAGTGCCAGCAGCTTCGGTTGCACCGGCATGGCCGCCCGGTTGAAGAGCCAAAGTTCCGCGGCGAGGCAATCGCGCCAGAGGTCGACGCCCGGCGGGAGTTCGTTCGCACCCGGCACCGTTTGGAAATAGGCCGCCATCTGCTTCGCGGCGTCGCCGGTCAGGCCGAGCTGGCGACGGGCCGCGAGGGTGGACAGGAGGATCGCCGGATCGCGGTTGTAAACGGGGCCGAAGCCCGCGAGCTTGGTTTCGAGTTCCAAGCAAGCCTTCCAACACGCCTGGGCATAATCGACGTCGTGCATGCGATACTGCTGGCGATTCACTTGCAATTCGACGTGCGATGCCGGCTTGATCCCACTGCCGACCGGGATGACTTTTCCGGATTCGATAGTCAACTTGTTCCCGCTTTCGCCCCAGAGGCGGGCCTCCGCACTCGCGTAGTATTTTGAGAGCCAGCGCACGGCATCCACCGCTTCCGGGAAGGCCGCGTAGCGAGCCACCACGAGCAGAAACATCTCGCGGGCTGCGACCCATTTGCCGCTCGCCGCGAGCTGACGGCCCAGCGACACGCCCGTCCGACAGGCGAGGTCGTCGGGCATCTCTTTCAACGTTTGTGCGACTTGGGCCAGCGTCTTTTCGGCGGCCGCAGCCGTCGTCGCGGCCAAGGTGATCCCTTCGAGTCGTTGCCGGGTTTTCACCGCTTTTTCCCGTTCCGCCAAGACCAGTTCCAAACCGTTGCCGAAGATCGGCAGCTTCCGGCGGGCCGTACCACCCTCGGCCAAACTGACACCTTGCATCAAATCGGCATGACCTTCCGAACCCTCCAGCCGGTGCGAAATCAGTCGGAAGCAGCGCTGCTTCGGACTCAGCCAGCCGGAACCGACGAGTGCCAAGCTGGTCTCGGCAAATTGTTGCGGGGCATCGAGTAGTCGCTTCTCGAACGCGGTTTGGTCGTACTTCACAGCGCACTCGGCTCCGGCCTCGTCGCCGATGGCGTACAGCTTCTTCGGGGCGTGGATTTCCAAACCGAGTATCTGCAACTGCTCCGGATAGACCTTCGGATCGTCGCTCAATTTGAAGGCCTTCCGAGCCGCTAGTAGAACGATTTGATCCGCCGGTGTGGCCCCGCTGACAACCGCGTCCGAAACGACCACGTCCGGCTTCCAGATGCGGTAGGCCAGCACGAGCTGCTTCACGAGGCGTTCCTCGGCGTTGGCACCGAGTTTGTCCCACGCGGCCACGAGGTCCTTCGGCGACCCTTCGTTCAAATGATTGGGTACCGGGAACGCCCACCCGCTCTCGGCCGTGGCACCCCCGGCCGCACGGGTTGCGGCGGCCAACCGGAACGGATCGAGGCACCGTTGCATTGGGGCGCTGCTCGAATCGACCGTTGTCAGGCTCAACGCAGTCGCGATGTAGCCACTACAACCACACAGGCGGGCGATGGCGTCCATCGGCACCCGCCGGCCATCGGCTTGGGCGAAGAGGACTGCGGCGTGCTGTGCCCCGCACTTTTGCGTCTTCCACGTTGTGCCACCATCGGAACTTTTCAGAATCATGCCGAGGTCGCCGACGGCGAAGATTTCCTGATCGTTCGTAGCATGGAGGCTACGAATCGGGATACCCCAACCGGTTTTGCACAGGCTCCAACTCGCCCCGGCATCGGTCGAACGGAGCACCACCGAACCGGGGCGGCCGGCGATCCAAATGCTACTGCCGCTGCGGGTGACGGTGTGAAAATCGAGGTTTTCCAGCACCTCCGCCGGCAATCCTAAGTTCGCCACGCTCCATTTGGTACCGCCGTTGTCGCTGAGCAGAACCACCCCGCCGGAGCACGCGGCCACGGCCTGGGTACCCTTCAAATTGATGCCATTCACGGCGCGACCATTTAGGCTGTCGAGTTCTGAAGCGGCGACGGTTCCGTCACGCACGGTGCTGAGCTTCGACCAAACTCCACCGACCACACCGTAATTCAGTGCGGTGAAATCGCTGCCCATCCACGATGTGGTTCGTGGCCCACGCATCGCAGTCCACGATTTGCCGCCATCGGCGGTGGTGAAGACGCCGCTGGCCACGAGATCGGAACCGTCTCCGCAGGCGATTCCCGACGTTTCGCTGAAAAATTTGATGCTGTTCAAACCGGGCAACACCGCGCTGCTGCGCTCGGTCCAAGTGGCTCCGCAATCTTCGGTGAACAACACGACGCCCGAACTTCCGGCTTCGTTCGGCAGGGTGGTACGACCGACAATCCAACCGCAGTACGGTGTGAGAAAGTGCATGCCCCGCAACGACGCTTGGGTGCCGGAAATTTGACGTTCCCAGTTTTTGCCGCCGTCCGGCGTGTGCCAGATGACCCCTTGATCGCCGACGGCCCAGCCTTCTTTGGCATCCACGAAGTGGACGGCGTGCAGCGGAGCGTCGTCGTAAACGGGAGGCAATCCGTTCGCCGAAGCAATGGCAACCGTCACCAGACTGGCCAGACCGGCGAGCATCAGGGAGCGCATGGGGAAATCCGGGGTCAAGGTCGAAGTTCGCACAACCGACCGGGAAATACCGCGACTCTGGGGGGCTTGCTAGCCCAACCTGAATATCGAACTCCAACGAACGGTTATAAACTTGGCATCATCGGCTCAGTATAATTCCCTCAAAGTCATTTCACTTCACTCAGGAGTCGACGCCGTGCGCATTGCACTTGCAGCCGACCACGCCGGCTACAGCCTCAAGGTGGTGATCCGCCTTTGGCTTCTCGCCCAAGGTCATGTCATCACCGATCTTGGGGCGGACTCTCCCGATCTCGCCGATGACTATCCTGACTATTCGCGGGCCTTGGCTTTGGAAATCATTAACGGTCGGGTCGACCGGGGCGTGCTGATTTGCGGCAGCGGAGTCGGCGCGACGATGGCCGCGAACAAAGTCCCCGGCGTCCGCGCGGGTATGTGTCACGATCACTACTCGGCCGCGCAAGGGGTTGAACACGACGACATGAACGTGCTCGTCCTCGGCGCGCGGATCATCGGCGTGGAAACCGCTCGCGATCTCGTCGCCACGTTCCTCGCGGCGTGCTATTCTGGCGAAGAGCGACACGTTCGACGGTTGGCGAAGATCCGCGAACTCGAACAGCATCCGCCCCAACCCGACCCCCGAGGATAATCGGATGTCTGTGCTCCCGCTCGCGTTCCTGGTTCGCCACGGGGAGACTGCGTGGTCGCTTTCCGGTCAGCACACCGGCCGTACTGACTTGCCGCTGACACTGGAGGGTGAAGCCAACGCGCGACGGTTGGGCGAGCGGCTACTTGGAAATCAGTTCGCCCGCGTACTGACCAGCCCACTTCAGCGTGCGGTGCGAACGTGCGAACTGGCTGGATACGGAGGCGCAGCTGAGCATGACCCCGATCTTGTGGAGTGGGATTACGGACGCTACGAGGGGAGAACCACGGCGGAGATCCGAGCCGAGAACCCGACTTGGGATCTCTTCCGGGAAGGTTGCCCGGATGGGGAATCCCCGGCTACCGTGGCCGAGCGGGCGGATCGAATTGTAGCCCGAGTCCGCATGGCCACCGGCAACGTCTTGCTGTTCTCAAGCGGGCATTTTCTCCGGGTTCTCGCCGCCCGTTGGTGTGGGCTTGACGTCACCTTCGCACGGTATTTGCTCCTCGATACGGGTACGGTGAGCGTGCTCGGATACGCTCACGATAACCTTCGGGAACCAGCGCTGAAGTTTTGGAATCAGTCGACGTGATCGCTCGCGCTCGACTGCGTCTCGCGGCCAACTACTTTTTGTCGATGATCCAAGCGTTGCGGAACACCACCGGATCGCCGTGGTTCTGCAACTGAATCGCCCCCGGCTTGACCGATTCCGGTTGGCCGCCACCGGTCGAATTCTTCAATTCCACGTCGTCGTGGATTTTCACCCCGTTGTGCAGAATGGTGACCCGCGCGGCCTTCGTCTTCTTTTCGTCGTCGAACGCAGCGGCGGTGAAGTCGATGTCGTAGGTCTGCCAAACCATCGGCGGCAGGCACATGTTCACGCTCGGTTTGTGCAGGGTGTAGATGCCACCGCACTCGTTGTTTTCGCCCTTCAGCCCGAAGCTGTCGAGGACTTGCAACTCGTACCGATCTTGCAGATAGAAGCCGCTGTTGCCGCGGCCCTGACCGGTGCTGCTCGGCATCCACGGCAGCCGGAATTCGATGTGGGCTTTGAAACTGCCGTAGAGCTTCTTGGTCTTGATCCCGGTGTTCAGGTACTTGCCGTCACTGAGTTCGACGAGCTTGCCGCCGGCCCAATTGGATTCGTCGCCGGGCTTGGCGAAGAGGACGTCGGCGCCCTCGGGTGCCTTCTCGCCGATGGTCGGCGAAGCGCGTTCGACGCGCTTCAATGTCGTATCGATTTTCATGCCGTCCTTGAGCACGAGCTTGCCAGCGCCGATCGTTCCTTGAATGGTTTTGCCGGTGATCGTGGCTGTGCCATCGTCACCGAGTTTGGCTTCGGCCATCACGGTGGATTTATCATCCCAGCCGGCGCCGGGCAGTCCGCCCATGAGCATTTTCACGGCGAATTTGCCGTCACCCTTGGCCACCACTTGCACGCCGACTTTCTTCTCGCCGCTGTTCAGTGAAATCGTCCCTTCATACTCGCCCTGGATGGCGTAGTCTTTGTCGTCCTTCAACTCTTTCGGATCGCTGACGACGACCTTCTTGGGCTTCTCTTTGGGTTTCGTTTCTTGGGCGAATGCCCGGTCGGCGGCGGCAAATGCAAGGGCACCGCAGAGGGTGGCCACCAGCAGGCGGGGTAAGCGAATCATGGCGGAGAGCCTTTCCAAAGTGGTACGGGGGCGGGTACTGCGAATGCCGCAGCGGGAGACAAGAAGACAGCTATGATTTAGCAATTTGCGATGACGACGACGCAGAATCCGGGTGCAAGATCATTGTCGATACGCTGGCTGCCATCGGGACGCGGCCACCCAATGGGTCACTCCGATTCAAACTTCCGCCCCGTCGAGTTCTCGGTTCGGCGCTCGGCTTCTGCCCGCAACGGCAGCATCTTTGAGAACCGTACGCAACGCCGCCATTGGTGCCACCACCGGAGCCACCACCAACGCAAGGCTGAGTGTACCTCCGACGCTTCGACCGACTGCATGGGCACCTTGAGCTTGAGCGGTTCCTGCATGGCGTAGCTTGCATCCTCGTCGTCCTCGGGTACCCACACCAAGCAGGCAGACCGGCCTGCCAACCGACACAACACCTCCAGGGTGACCCCACGCCCCTGCCTACGGCCGAACTCGAAATAGTGGCGGGCTAGAATCGCGTTGCCGACTGGAACCGGCATGCGAATCCAGTAATCACGGATGCAGTTGGTGACGTCTTCGCGGAACACCCAAACCAGTTCCGCGCTGAATCCCTCGTCACCCAAAAACCGGAGGAACGCCGCCAGCGACTCATCGAACGGTGGCGTCTCCGTCATTTTATTCCCAACCGAACTTGAGCAGCGGTCGCCCACACTGGGGGCAGGGCTTCCGCAGTCGCTCAAGGTCGACATTAGCAGTGTGGCACACCGGACAGTACACGCCGTCATTCCGGATTGGAATCGATTCCCGCAACTCGGAAAGCATGGACGCGACTCGGTGAACCTCATCCGCGTTGGCGTTAACCGGGGGTAGCCCCATCGACTCGGGATTGGAGGTCGTGGCGTTCAGTGGAACCGTAACGATCCACTCGTCCAGACTGAGGCGCTGATCGTTGCCGAACGCTTCGGTGATGTCCACTTGGCTGTACATCAGCACGGGCGGAGTTTGCTTTTTCTTGCGAGACGGCCAAATCATGTGCTGTCTTCCTCAGCGCCGCCGGTCTGGAGCGTTTTTTAGTTCATTGTTGTGTAGGAAGTTGACCCGAAGTTCCGATCCCGGATGGAATGCAGAAACACTTTCCTGTATCCCTTCGGGGTGAATAGGGCGTATTCCAAGATCGTCGCAACGATGAAATTGAAAAGGTTCTATCGGCCCAAGGCGTAGGCCACGAAATCTTTGAGAGCGTAGTGCGCACCCAATGCTGGGAGCCAATCCGGGTTCTGGTTCAACAAGGAATTGTTGTCGCCGAGCATCAGGCCGAGGAACACTTCCGCCACGATCCGGCCACCGACCGGCCCGAGTCGCGGCGTCATCACGGTGCGCCCGCCATTGACGGGAGTCGTCACCAACTCTTGATGGTACAGCGTTTCCGCGAGGATGTAGGTCCAGAGTGGGCAGTTGTGGGCGAACACACTCCCGAACGACGTGATCGGCTTGGGAGCTTCGGGATCCGGCGGCTTCGGCATGTTTTCGACGAACTTCCCGATCAAGATTTGGTCGTCGCGCAGCGGCGTCAGTCCCATCGCCCTGGCGACGCTTTGGCCGGTTGGCAGGCCTAAACGCCAACCGCGAATCAGGTTCCGCAGTGGGAGCGAAGCCGGTGCATCGGAAACGACCGACGCCGGTAAATTGGCCAGCGGGTTCACCGCCGAAGTATCGAGTCGATAGGCGAACTGAAGGCGGTTCGTTTGGCCAGCAGGGTCGGAATCGCGGATGTCGATGTCGATGAAGCGTCCCCAATCGAGGCCCCACGCCGGGATCATTTCCCGAAATCCGGTCAGCCCTTCCGGTAATCCTTGTGCTGGAACGGGGAAGATCGGCAGCAGCACGTTGTCGTTGAGGCGGTAACCGGGGCGAACCATCGAGTGACCCAGCCGGTACGCCGCAACCGAGAACTCGACCGGCATGAACGGATCGTTGCGGTAGTGGTAGAACTTGAGTTTGTGCGAATCGTAGTGTCCATCTGGCCCTTTCAACTTGGCCAGCACTTTGGAGTGGACGATCCGGGGGAGGAAATCGTGGAGCACGACATACTGGTAATGATGGCGGACGATTTGTTGCAGATCCGTGAAATCGAGGCCGGGGTTGTCGACAACAGTGCGATTGTGAAACCGCAAGAAGAGTCCCTGGAGCTGCGAGACGATGGTGTTTTCATCGTTCCGGGGGTCGCCGATCAGCGCCCGCCGCCGACCGGGCGCCGCGTTGTTCCGGGGCAGATCTTTCGCATTCGCATCACCACCGCCGAAAATCGGGTCGCCGAGCAAGAACGAATTCCCACCGTCGTACATGTACGGTTGATCGTCTGGGCCGCGGCCGTAGACGTTGTCGAGATCGAACGCCGGTGTGCGGAAATCGACCAGCGCGTCCGGATCTTTATTTTTTTGGAGCATGCTGCTCGGGTCGAACGTGATGTCGTGATCGATGAACTGGCCGAGGTAGGTGTACAGCGAGGGAATCCCGCTCTCCTCGGCGTCCGGGTGATCGCTGAGCGGATCGAATCCGGCCGCCATCCCCGCGCTCAATGAGGTGAGGTTGGCCATGTTCTCGGAATCGGTCTTGCCGAATTTGGCGTGCTTCAAGTGGCGGAACATCCTGCCGAAATAGCCCTGGTAGAGTGGCGACGACTTCGTGGCCATCAACCCGCGCAAGGGCGTCCCGTGTTTCCCGCTCATCCGATTCTCCCGATGTGAAGTGGTGCCGAGTTGATTAAAAACTCGGACTCAAGGCGAAGTGGGCGAACCAAGATGGTAAAGCCTACAGACCCGTCGGGTCAAGACGATTCGACCAAAATGAAACCGTTCGTTCCGCGAAGGAAGTACTACCTTCCCGGAACGAACGGTTTCATTTTGATCCCGGGTGCCAGTTTTTTACGGCAGTAAGAAAACGACCGCGAGGATGGCGCCGGCGCCCAGTGCCCCGCCTTTAAGCGTGATTTCTGGCGGGTACAAGTAATACGGCACAGGGCTACCCGGCAAGAACTTACCGGCGTTGGTGTCATAGCGCTCGCGCAAATTCGAGGCGATGTGGCTCGGCCACAAGAGTAGATCCTTGTAGAAGTAGGCGGCCGAGACGAACGGTTGAGCCATCCCGAGGTTCCAGCCGTAGCGTTCGGCATTCTTCTCTTCGAAGAACAACCGGCGGTGCACCACGTAACCGGGTTCCAGCAACGCTCGCATCGGTGGGTTGGTACTGGCACGTGACGGCAACGGCACGTTCGACTTCATCTGATCGCCGGCGGCCAGTTTCAAAATGGCGGCATGGCGTTCGTCGTCACCGGTCATGCGGAAGACTTCATCCCGAGAAGGTTCCGCCTTGGTCGGTGTGGCTGTTTTCGTAGGAGGTTCGATGGGTTTCACGTCCATCGGCAGCTCCGCCGGCTTTTGGAACAGCACCACGCGGGTTCCGATCGAATCGACCGGTGCACTGGCCGGGAAGACGGTCTGCTGTGGCACTGCAATCGGCTTCGTGACCACGGGAAGTGGCGGCGGTGGTAACACCGCAATCGGTTGAAACACGGGTGGCAACGCCGCGGGTGGTAACACCGCGATTGGCTTCACCACGGGTGGCAGCGCGGCAATTGGCTGCGGAACGGTTGGCACCACCTTCGGAACGGCGGGTGCTGCCGTTGAAGGGAAGGGCGTCCACTGCGTTTGAGCGGGGGCGTTGTTTTCCCACTTGGGTGCTTGGGCCGACGCCCACCCCGCACCCGTCAGCACGAGTAAGCTAGTCGCCATCACCCGTGGTATAGTTCGCCACGCTGTAGTTGGGCGACTCTTGTGTGATCGAAATGTCATGTGGATGACTCTCCTGAACGGAAGCCGCGGTCACTTGGATGAACCGGGCTTTCGTGCGCAACTCTTCGAGCGTTCTGGCACCGACGTACCCCATCCCCGATCGTAAGCCACCGACGAGCTGGAACACGTAGGGCGCGAGTGGCCCCTTGTAAGGAACGCGCCCCTCGACCCCCTCGGGTACCAACTTGCTGGCTGACTGTTTCCCTTCGGCCCCGCTCTGCATGTAGCGGTCGGCCGATCCCGCTTGCATCGCACTCAGCGAGCCCATGCCCCGGTACGATTTGAAACTCCGCCCGCGGAACAAGATCATCTGGCCGGGGCTTTCGGCGAGGCCGGCGAATAAGCCGCCGACCATCACCGAATGAGCACCGACCGCGAGGGCCTTGGTGATATCACCGGAATAGCGGATGCCGCCGTCGGCAATTGCAGGCACATCGGTGCCTTTCAAACCCCGTAGAGCATTCGCAATCGCCGACATCTGCGGCACACCGACGCCGGAGACGATCCGCGTCGTGCAGATGCTCCCCGGCCCGATACCTACCTTCACCGCGTCGGCCCCGGCTTCGGCGAGTGCCCGTGCCCCCTCGGCCGTGGCCACGTTCCCGGCGATCACATCGACGCCGTAACGCTTCTTCAGTTCACGCACGGTGTCGGTGACGTTGCGACTGTGCCCGTGGGCGGAGTCGACCACCAGCAAGTCGACGCCGGCTTTGATCAGCGAATCGGCCCGTTCGTAATCGAGGACACCAATGGCGGCCCCAACTCGCAACCGACCGCGGCTGTCTTTGCAGGCCATCGGGAAGTTTTCGTTCTTCTCGATGTCCTTGATCGTGATCAACCCCTTCAAACGGAATAAATCGTCCACCAGGAGCAGTTTCTCCACTTTATTTTCGTTGAGTGTCCGTTCCGCTTCGCGGAGAGTCGTCTGTTCCGGCGCCGTCACCAAGTTTTCCTTGGTCATCACCTCAGAAATGAGCTGGTCGTTGTTTTGGAGAAATTTCAAATCTCGACGCGTCAAGATGCCTACCAGTTTGCGATCGTCGCCGATGGTGATGGGAACCCCGGAGATGTGGTGAACCTGCATAATCTGGCGGGCCGTGCGAACCGTTTCGTTCGGCGACAGCGTGATCGGATCGGTGATGACGCCATTTTCCGATCGCTTCACCTTGTCCACTTCGCGCGTCTGGGTCGGCACGGCGAGGTTCTTGTGAATGATGCCGATGCCCCCCTCTTGAGCGAGTGCGATGGCAAGTTCACTCTCGGTGACGGTGTCCATGGGCGACGACAGAATCGGGATATTCAGACGGATGTTGCGGGTGAGTTGCGTTCGAACGTCCACGTCACGTGGAATCACGTCGCTGAAGTTCGGCTCGAGCAAGACATCGTCGAAAGTAATTCCCTGATACGAGATTCGATCTTGCATGGCGCGCTCCGGGGGACAGGGCTTTCGATGGATTCCCCATTGTAGGAGTTCGCACGGAAAGTGAGACCCCGGCGAGCCGGCCCCGTGAGGGGTCGGCTCGCTTGCTCGCTCATGCGCGGGATCGCAATCACTTGCGAATCCGAATTTCATAGACCCGGTTCATATTTGCATTCCCAGGATTCGGGTTGCCACCCGTCAGTGTGGCGATGTCGTCTTTCAGGGAGTACTGGAACGCTTCCCCGGTGACGGGATCGAGTGGCAGCGGTGTTTTGATCGCTTTGAGACTCGCCGGGAGTTTGCCGGCGTTGTCGAAAGCGTGGAGCCGGATCGCTTCGATCACCCGGAGGTAGGCGACGCGCTGTTGGACCCGGATGCGGGTACGACGGGTGTTATTGGCTGCCGGTATCAGAGTCCACGAGAGCGAAGCGTCTGGAGACTTTTTCCATTCTGCATCGATTCCGTCCCCGAGTTTTTCGGCGTCGGGATGAGGTAAGTTGTAGCTCTTAAACAATTCGTCGAGATGGACTTCGTAGTGTCGTACATCGTTGGTAGCGATGACTTGCAATGCCGAGAACGTTTTGACGATATCTGGTGGTATCCCGGTTTCGATCAAGAATGCACGCCCCGCCGCGACCTTCTTTTCGTCCTTCACAAGTTCGGCGTAGCGAATTGAGGCGTCGAGTAATTTCTTTTTTCCTTCACGGGCTAAGTAGATGACCATGTCCATCTGTTTGATGACCCTCTCGAGTTCCGCAGCTGGGATTTCTCCCTTGGCATTGAGCAGTGACCCGAACAGCGTTTCGCAAAGCAATTTTTCGCCTTGGATGGCTGTGCGCATGTTCACGACTTCGACCGGAATTTCTGTGAGTGACCAATACAGATTCGGGCAACCCGGCTGCTGGATCATCTCTTCGAGCCTGTTCAGGCAGATGGCTTCAATTGCTAAGCCGACGAGGGCGGCGATCAATGTCGGGTGGGTCTCGAACGCCTGAACGAGGCCGAAGAACGTGCGTGCGGAATACGCGGCCTTGTCGAAATCTTTGGTCGCGATTTCATAACGCATCCGCACATTCAGCACGCTGGCGAGTTCGCGCATTTTCTGGACTTCCGGGATCAGCGTGGAAATGCCGTCGCGGCGGA
>JANXWE010000163.1 GCA_025351325.1 Fimbriiglobus sp. | reverse complement strand
TGGTCGTGCCGCTCTTGTCGGAACGGGTGACCGTTACGATGGCCAGATCAGGCAGCACCGTGCCGGGGTTCAACGCAGCGATCGCCGGATCGTTCCACTTGGTGATCTTCCGCAAATAGATGCTGGCGACGATGTCGCCCGTCAGCTTCAGCTCTTTGACGTCGTTCAAATTGAAAACTACCGCCACGGCCCCGATGGCGAGCGGAATGTGGATCACTTCGCCACCGGCCGTCGTGGCGGCTTCGAGTTCGGTTTTCTTCATCGGGGCGTCGGAGCAACCGAAGGCGATGTTTTTGTCGGTGGTCTGCTTGATACCGTAACCCGACCCTTGCGCGGTGTAATCGATTTCCACCCTGGCAATCTTGTTGTACTCTTCGGCCCATTTCTGCATGATCGGATCGACGAACGTGGCACCACCAGCAGTGATCCGGCCTCCGCCTGAAGATTTGTTGCAACCACCACACCCGGCGGAGCAGGCCAACGCGAAGCTCACGAGAGCGGAAACCGTTAAAGCTGTGCGAAGCGGGCGCATAATAAGCTCCAGTACCGGCGGGTGTGATTTGCCGAAATCTTACTTGCGACCGGAGTTCGGACAACCACGCCGAATAAGAAGGTTTGATGAAACTGCTCGAACGTGATGCGGGGGAGTGACGATGAATGCCGTTGCCGAAGTGCGGGGGGCGGTGAGTGCGGCGAAAGCCGCCGGGAAGACGGTGGCACTGGTGCCAACAATGGGGGCGTTGCATGCCGGACACGCGGAACTGATCCGCGCGGCTAAGCGCCACGCGGGCTTCGTCGTCGTCAGCATCTTTGTGAATCCGACTCAGTTCGGGCCGCATGAAGACTTCGGCAAATACCCCCGGACGCTCGAGGCGGATCTAACCCTCGCCACCGCGTCCGGTGCCGATTGGATCTTCGCTCCGACCGTTGCAGAACTCTACCCGGCCGGCTTCGCGTCGCAAGTCGAAGTGCCCGCGCTGGATCGGATGCTTTGTGGGCCGCGTCGGCCGGGGCACTTCCGCGGGGTTTGCACGGTCGTGCTAAAACTGTTGAACATTGTCCAGCCGCACCTCGCCGTGTTCGGGGCCAAAGACGCCCAGCAGTGCGCCGTACTGAAAAGAATGGTGCGCGATCTCGATGTTCCCGTGGAACTGCGGATCGAGCCGACCGTGCGCGAAGCGGACGGCCTCGCCCTGAGTTCGCGCAATCGCTACTTGAGCACCGCCGACCGATCACTGGCCTCGCGAATTTACCAAGCCCTGCAAACCGTCCTCCACCGCGTCGCCGCGGGGAAAATCGACGTGGCCCGGTTGCAATCCGGGTTGCTCGCCGACTTGCTGACGATCCCCGGTGCCCAGGTCGACTACGCCGAGATCGTCGACGCCGAATCGCTCGAACCCGTCAACTTATTACGCCGCCCCGCGCTCGTGGCGGTGGCGATCGTTCTGGGCACGACGCGGCTGATCGATAATGTAACCGTGGGTGGATGACTTTCAGTTCCGACGGACTTCGCGCATGGCTCATCCGCTCTTCGGCCCAGAAATCAAGGACATGCTCGACCACGGTGACACCGCGGGTCTCACGGCACTGTGCGAAGAGCTTCACCCGGCGACCATCGCCGAAACCGTCGAAGACGAGTTCTCCCCCGACCAAATCTGGGAAATCATCAGCCCGTCCGACATCCGCACGCAAGCCGCGATCTTCGAATATCTGCCCATCGGCGTGCAGGAAAACATGGTCGAAGACACCAAGCGCCCGCAAGTCGGCCGGCTGATCGAGAAGATGTCGCACGACGACCGCGTCGGACTGCTGCGGCGGTTACCCAGCCGCGTGAGTGAATCGCTGTTGCGGCTCGTGGATGACGCCGATCGCCGCGACATCCGCAAGTTGTTCGAGTACGGCGCGAACACCGTCGGCGCGATCATGACCACCGATTACGCCTGGCTGCCGCCGACGCTGACCGCCGCCGAAGCCGTCGACCAACTCCGCCAACAAGCGCCCGACCGCGAAACCATTTATTACATCTACATCCTCGAAGAAGCCCGCCGCCGTGCGGATGGCACCCTCGCACCACGCCAATTGCTCGGCATGATCTCGCTGCGCGAGTTGATCCTCGCCCCGCGCCGCATCCTGCTCCAAGAGCTGATGGAAACGGAACTCGTTTCGCTGCTGTACACCGACGACCGCGAGAAGGCCGCCGACCTGCTCGCCCGCTACGACTTCATCGCCGTGCCGGTGCTCGACGCCGGCGGTGGCATGCTCGGCATCGTCACCCACGACGACGCCCTCGACGTCGTGACGCAGGAAGCGACCGAAGATATCCAGCGACAAGGGGGTGTCACCCCGATCAACGAAAGCTACCTGAACGCCAGTTTCGCCAAAATCTGGCGCAGCCGAGCCCAGTGGTTGGCGGTGCTGTTCGTCGCCGAGTTGGGCACCTTCACCGTGCTCAGTTTCTTCGAAGATATGTTGGCCACGGTGGTCGTACTCAGTTTGTTCATCCCGCTTTGCATCTCCACGGGTGGCAACTCCGGGGCGCAGGCCAGCACACTCATCACCCGGGCCATCGCGCTCGGCGATGTGAAGTTGTCCGACTGGAAACGGCTGCTCCGCCGCGAACTCATGCTGGGGCTGGCGCTCGGACTCACCCTCGGCATCATCGCCTTCGTCCGCGGTTCCGCCACCCCCTCCGACACGCGAGCCGGGCCACGAAAACTGCCTCAACCGCTCGTCGTCACCTTCAAAGAGCGGACGGAACTAACCCCCGACGAAAACAAAGATTACACCCTGCCCGCCGGAACCGAACAGACTTTGTCGAACGACAAATTGCAACGCATCCGCCTGCCCGACGGAGCGGGTGAATTGCAAGCGAACGAGGCCCGCACCCAGTACACCTTCCCCACCGACAGCGAAGTCCGCACCGAGCCGGTCAGCCGCTGGCGGCTCGGGTTGGTGATCGCGTTGGCCGTGCTCGGCATCTGCATCTGGGGCACGATGGTGGGGGCCACGCTCCCGCTGGTGTTCAAGAAGTTCGGCGGCGATCCCGCCGTCGCCAGCGGCCCGTTCGTCGCCACCTTCGTGGACATCACCGGCATCGCCATCTTCTTCCTCTGCGCCAAGTTCCTGTTACTTTAGCCGCGGGACGCCGTCGAGCGCGGCCCGGGAACCGGGCGTGTGGCGAGCCGGTTCAGCGTCAGCTGCCGGCTTCTGGCCCGCCAAAAAAAAACACTCAAACCACTTTCGTATTGACACCCTGCGTCCGAAGGTGTCTAATGTCAGGGTTGGTTCGGCGAGCATTTTTTCGCCGGATCAATGCACCACTTCCTCCTCACCCGGGAGTTTCATGTTCAAGTCTCTGTTCCGCCGGCGCTCGAAGTCCTGCGCCCCCCCCCCCGCTCTGCGCGCATGAAAACGCGGCTGGGGTGTGAAATGCTCGAAACGCGTGAAGTCCCTGCGGTCTTCAACTGGCTCGGCACTCTTGAAGGCGGATACAGTAATCCCAACAACTGGTACGGCGGGGGATTAGAGCCCCCAAAAAGCGGGGATGACCTTTACTTCGGCACCGTTCCTCAGGGTAAGACGATCAGTTGCGTTGTCCCGCAAGCATACAGCTTCGTGGGGGTACACGTGATCAACGGCTACACCGGCACGGTCACCCTTCAAGACAACACGACGGCCGGCGTTTTAGAAGTCGGCAGTGGCACACTCGCCGCAGGAGCAACTCTAACAGCCACCAAACTCTTCTCGTATGTCGGCGGCAGCATCACGAGCGCCGCTACACCAGGCATCATCCACGTCACTGGCACAGCACAGACTGGAGCAGCTCAAGCGATCATCGGATCCGTGTCGAACCTTGGCTGTACGGTGGATGTCGTTGGGATCGGAGCGATGGGTGCAAAACTCAATCTGACGGGCGGCACCATCAACACGAACAACAACAGTTGTATCGTAGTACAGGGCTACAGCACGTCAAAGAACTCGAGCGCCGTCGCATTCAACGGGACTTTCTTTGTCGTTGACGGCACTCATGACGTCCCAGTGAATGCCCCATTCACAGCGAAGGTGATTCAAGTTTCAGGGAGTGAAGGCGTATTCAACGCTCATAGTAACATCACAACGACTGGGGGCAGTTTCTTCCTCATCGACGGACACGTAAACGTCGACGGGGGTGTCGATTTCTACCTCAGCAATTCGCAAGCGCTCCAGATGGATTCCGGGTTCTTCACGATCCTAACCAACACAGCGTCATTAACGGTCAAGGTGAACGGCAAGTTTACGCAAAACTCTGGCACAGTCGTTCTCGGCACGTCGAATCCAAACGGCACGGCGAATCTCGCCACGCTGCACATCACCGGCAAAACCGAGTTGTTGGGTGGGAAAGTCCAAGCCGCCGACGTCGTGGTAGCGACCCTGGCGTGCGATCTGATCGAATGCGATAACCAGATCCAGTTCGGAGCTTCCTACGTCTACGACATCGCTATACCGCCAAGTGTCCCTGCCGGCACGAAGTTTATGCCTTTCCGGGCTACTCTAGGATTCGTCGGAACCCCGATTGTGGCGGGATACACAGTCAGTACCAGTCAGGATTCTGGTGGGTGGTGGGGCATGTATATCACGAAGAACTGACCTGACATCGCCTCCATCCGCAAAGAGAGATGACTAAAACCAGCACGGTTGATTGACCTCCACTCAACCGTGCTTTGAGGTGCCGAATTGAAAACACCAATCCGCGTCGCAATTCTGTTGGCTTTTGTGATCGGTTTATGGGCTTTGTATCTGTCCGATGCGATTAGTAGCGGCAGAGTTCTGAGTCCACCCGTCCGACCGACCGCCGCTCAACCTCCGTCGGCGAAGCCAGCCGAGAAGAGAAAGCTGCCCGCGCTGTCGAGTTGCAAAGCGGTATCGGGCGATATCCAATCCTGTACGAAAACGACGATCACCATCGAAGATTGCAAGATCTCTTGGCGATTCACCACATACCCCTTGCACGAAATCCTGATTGAGAAGTTGGATGCCGGCGAGGGCGACACGAATATCCGGTCGTTTCAACAATTGGAACATGGTCAAGGTGATACTGTGACTCTGTATACCATTGTCGAAAACTCGGTCGAAGTCTGCGTCTCCGTGAGAACTACCGAGCGTTGGAAGGATCATCTTGCAGGCCATCGTATCTCGTATCGATGTATGCTTTACAAACCTGAACGGTGGAATCGAACACCTGAGTTTTACATACCTGTGCCGCTTAAACTTTCTCCGAACAAATAACCTCGAAACAACCAGCGGGCCACCAATCC
>JANXWE010000158.1 GCA_025351325.1 Fimbriiglobus sp. | reverse complement strand
GGTCGGCAGCATCGAATACCGCGTCATCGGCGACGACCGGATCGAACGCTGGATCGAAAGCCGCTGGTCGATCGAGTGCGATCCCGACGGCAAGCCGATAAAAACGTTCGCCATCAATCTCGACATCACCGACCGCAAGCGTGCCGAGGCGGGGCTGCGCGAATCGCAGCGCTTTTTGCGTTCGTCGCTCGACGCCCTGTCGGGCCACATCGCCGTCCTCGACGAAGAAGGCACGATTCTCGAAGTCAACAAGGCCTGGCGGCGGTTCGCCGACGAGAACCATTTCGTCGCGACTAACTACGGCATCGGATCCAGCTACCTCCTGTCCGAAGTGCCGACCGACCCGGACGAATGCAACGTCGTGACGAGTGGCGAAGAAATCCGCGACGTGATCGCCGGAAGGCTCGCCAGATTCGAATTGGAATACCCGTGCCACTCGCCGACGGAGGAGCGCTGGTACCAGATGCGGGTCACGAGGTTCGACAGTTCGGGGCCGATCCGCGTCGTGGTCGTCCACGACAACATCACCGAGCGCAAACGCGCCGAAATGCTACTGCGTCAAAACAACGCGACCTTTTCCCAACTGATCGAGACCGCACCGTTCGGACTGTACGTGGTCGATTCCGATTTCAAACTCCGGCAAGTCAGTTCCGCTTCCAAGAAGGTCTTCCAAAACATCCACCCACTGATCGGCCGCGACTTCGACGAGGTGTTGCGGTTGGTTTGGGCGGAACCATTTGCCAGCGAGGCGCTCGGTCGCTTCCGCCATACGTTGGCCACGGGCGAGCCGTACGTCGCGCAGAATAGCACAGAGCTGCGCTACGCCAGTATCGACATCGAGTCGTACGATTGGAAAATCGAACGGGTCACCCTCCCGGACGGGCGGTTCGGGGTCGTCTGCTACTTCTACGACATCAGCGAGCGGATCAATTCGGAACTGGCGCTGCGGGCGAGCGAAGAGCAATACCGCACCCTGTTCGACTCGATGGACGAGGGCTACTGCATCATTGAAATGATCTTCGACGAACGCGAGAAGCCGATCGATTGGCGCTTTTTGGAAGTGAATCCATCATTCGAGAAGCAAACCGGACTGCACAACAGCGTCGGCAAACGAATGCGGAGTCTGGTTCCGGATCACGAAGACTATTGGTTCGAGACCTACGGCACCGTCGTCCGCACCGGCGAACCCGTCCGGTTCGTCAACCAGGCCAAAGGGTTGGAAAATCGCTGGTTCGACCTCTACGCCTTCCGGGTCGGCGAACCGGGTAGTCACAAAGTGGCCGTGCTGTTCACCGACATCTCCGAGCGGAAGAGATACGAAGAGGCCATCCGCCGGAGCGAACAGAGTTTGAAGTTCATCCTGGCGTCGATGCCGCAGATGATCACCACGGCGAAACCCAACGGCGAAATCGATTCGTACAACCCGCAGTGGCTCGAATACACCGGCTTGACCATCGAACGGATGCGGGGTTGGGGTTGGAAAGAGATTATTCACCCAGACGATCTCGAGGAAACGATGCGACTCTGGGCCCACGCGGTGGCCACCGGCGAGACTTACCACCGCCAAGAGCGGTTCCGCCGCGCCGATGGCGAGTATCGCTGGCACCTGAGCCGAGCCGTGCCGATGAAAGACGCCGACGGCGAAGTGGTGATGTGGATCGGCTCCAACACCGACGTCCACGACATCAAGGAGATCGAAAACCAGTTACACGAGCAGTCGACGGCACTCGCGGACTTGCACCGCCGCAAAGACGAATTCTTGGCGATGCTCAGCCACGAACTGCGCAGCCCGCTGGCGCCGATCTCGAATGCCGTCCACCTGCTGCGATTGCAATCCCACGAAGAACCGCTCCAGCGTCAAGCCCGCAGTGTCATCGAGCGGCAAGTCGGTCAACTCAGTCGCTTGGTCGATGACCTCATGGAAGTGTCTCGGATCACCACCGGCCGGGTTCACTTGCGCCAGGAGCGGGTCGTCGTCGGCGGGATCGTCGAACGGGCCGTGGAAACGGCTTACCCGATGATGGAGCACCGCCGCCATCAACTCACCGTGACCGTACCGCCGGAACCGATCTGGCTATTCGCCGACTCCGGTCGCCTCGAACAAGTGGTAGTGAACCTGCTGACGAACGCCGCCAAGTACACCGAAGTCGGCGGGCAAGTTTGGGTCACCGTGGAACCGGCCGATTCACTCGACCAATGCGTGCTACGGGTGCGCGATACGGGTGTCGGCATCGCCCCCGGATTACTGCCCCGGGTCTTCGATTTGTTCACTCAGGCGGAACGATCGTTGGATCGTTCACAAGGGGGTCTAGGCATCGGCCTGGCCCTCGTGCAACGGTTGGTCGAGATGCACGGAGGAACGGTCGAAGTCACCAGCGCACTCGGCCAAGGCAGTGAGTTTATCGTGCGGTTGCCGCTGTTAAAGGAGGACGGGAAAATGAGAAAGTTCGAAATCGACGCACTCGATTCGACCGGTGCAGCGGCAGCGCCGTTGAAGGTGTTGGTGGTGGACGACAACGAGGATTCCGCCGAGAGCTTGGCGATGCTGTTGCAAGTGTGCGGCCACGACGTCCGACTGGCCCACGATGGCTTCCGCGCTCTCGAAGAGGCCTCGGATTACCGACCCGACGTGATACTGCTCGACATCGGTTTACCGAAAATGGACGGTTACGAAGTGGCGGTGAAGTTGCGTCAGCAACCGGCCCATCAAACTTGCGTGTTGGTCGCCCTGACCGGCTACGGGCAAGAATCCGACCGCCAGCGGTCGCTCGACGCCGGTTTCAACCACCATTTGGTCAAACCCGCCGATTTCACCAAGTTGCAGGAGATCTTGGCCGAGGCGTCGCACCACAAGTGACGGGGGTTCACTGCTCCGGCGTCCCTCCGGAATCTGCTACCCAACGATCATAACCCGCATCCACATAATCGTTTAGAAATCGTAGTGTGGTCGTCATTCTGCCTGGTGTTCTTGTTTCCGGTGCTTCCGTTGGTTTCGCCAAGGGGTGGGGGGGTACTCTCCGCGGAAACAAGAACAAGCTTCAGAATGCGACTGGGATTGGGCCAGGGTAACGCCGAAATCCGGCGGCGAACCCAGTTCAAAAAAAGTGCGGTTGACACGGGACTCCATAACGATCATCATTCGTCTGCCTCTTCTCAGTTCCGGCCCCATCCTTCAAAGCCGCAAGGCTTCGTTCGGTGGGGTTTTTTCGTGGACTTTGTTTTCCCAAATTCCGTAATCAACGGCCCCATCCCGTCGACTTGTTCCATGTGATCACCAGGACGGGCGGGACAATCATGTACGACTGGCCAACGATACTCCGCGACTATGGCCCGCTCGTTTGGGGAACCGTTCGCCGCTTGCTGAACCACGACGCCGATGCACACGATTGTTTCCAACGGACGTTTCTCGGGGCAGTCGAGTGGGCCGAGAAGGAGCCGATTCTAAACTGGGCCGCCGTGTTGCGGAAGTTGGCGACAGCACGGGCTCTCGAGATGCTGCGAACTCGGTTCCGGAGCAACCGGCGTAATGATCCGCTTCCCGATACGGTGGCAGATCGCTGGGTGGATGACCCGATCGACTCGGCGATGCGCGGCGAATTGGCCGAGCGACTTCGAGATGCCCTGACCGAGATCGATCCGGTGCAAGCCGAAGCGTTCTGCTTGATCTGTCTGGAAGAATTGACGACCCGCGAAGCCGCCGAAGTGCTCGGCATCACCGCGAACCACGCTGGAGTTCTGCTGCACCGAGCGCGCCAAACACTGCGACTGAAACTGACGGCATTCGACCCGGCCCCCGAACGGAGGACACACCAGTGAACAACGACAACCACCGGCCCGCGCCGGATGTCTTGGAACAAGCGGTGAGGGCGTTGCGGGACGCCCCCATCCCGGCCGGGCCACCGGCCGAGCTGACCGCGGCGACTTTCGCCGCGATCCGCGAACGACTCGCCGGCATTGTGCCGAGCGAATCGGCCCGCCAACTCCAACGGAGGCGACGAATCATGCGGTACCTCAGTTTCGGTGCTTGTTCCACGGCAGCGGCGGCACTCGTCGGTGTGTTGATCCTGCTTACCGGCAACAACTCGGCGATCGCATTCGACAAAGTGCGAGAGCGAGTGAACGAAGTGACTGCCGTCACTTACGTAGACACGCAGGTGGATCGGCATGGGTACTCCTCAGAGTTAAAGTATTTCAACCGTGGTAAGCAGTCGCGGATGGAACTGGTCAAGTCCGGAAACCTGTACGTGTACGATTTTGGGAAGCTGAAAGCACTTTCGATTGCCCCGTCCATCCGCGCCTACGAACTGTACGACATCGAGGAGGAAACGGACGACACGCAAGCCATGCAATTCGTCAACCAAGTGAAGCGACTTCTGAAGGGCTCAGCCGTCGAAGACGGATCCGAAACCATCGATGGGATCAAGGCCACCGTGTTCAAAATCGACGGTGGAACGATGTACAATCTCAAAGCCAATTACAAGGTTTGGGTCGATCCGAAGACCGCCCTACCGGTACGGATTTCCTACGAACGCAAGCCGAGCGATCCGACCGACGCAACACCTGTGACGAAGACATTCGATCACTTTGATTGGAACCCGACTTTGAAGGACGAACTCTTTTCACTGGAAGTGCCGGAAGGTTACACCGAAGGGATTCCTGGATTCGTGAAGCCGGTGTTGACCCCTAAAAAGAAATAACTTGAGTACCACTCACCCCATCCTTCAAAGCCGCAAGGCTTCGTTCGGTGGGGTTTTTTCGTGGGTCAACCATTACCCCGTCGTTTTGGCCCGCGCACGGGCACTGCCGTGGTCGGGTCGTCGGGCCAACTATGCCTCGGGTACTTCATCCGGAGTTCCTTTTTCACGATCGGGTAACCGTTGGCCCAGAAGCTGGCGAGGTCATCCGTCACCTGTTGCGGGCGATGATTCGGCGCCAGCAAATGGAGCAGCACTTTCACCCGTCCACCGGCGATGCGTGGCGTCTCCGTCAGCCCGAAGAGTTCCTGCACCCGCACCGCCAAGATCGGCGGGCGACCCGTTTCGTACGTCAGCGGGATGACGCTTCCTGTTGGCACCGTCAGAGAATCGGGCACCTCTCGATCCAGGCGTTGCAGCAGCGGGTACGGAATCTCGGCGCGAATCCGTTCGAGCCACGGGGCGTTCTTCACGCCGTCGAGGGAGCGCAACCCCCGGCAAAGCTCGGGCAGCAAAT